>CAJUCB010000114.1:1838-1905 GCA_910584805.1 uncultured Oscillospiraceae bacterium | reverse complement strand
ATCGGCGTGTGCTCCGTGGGCCTGAACCACATCGACATGGACACCGCCAAGGCCAACGGAATCCAGG
>CAJUCB010000114.1:0-1826 GCA_910584805.1 uncultured Oscillospiraceae bacterium | reverse complement strand
TGCAACGACGTGAAGGTGGGCAAGAACTGGGACAAGTATAAGTTCATGGGCCGCGAGCTGCGGGGCAAAACCCTGGGCGTTCTGGGCTTCGGCCGCATCGGCCAGCGGGTGGGCGAGCTGGCCCGGGCCTTCCTGATGGACGTGGTGGCCTACGACCCCTATCTCCCCGCCGAGGTCTTTGAGCAGCAGCACGCCAAGAGCATGTCCATTGAGGAGGTGCTCAAGGTCTCCGACTTCGTCACCATCCATATGCCCCTCAACGACGAGACCCGCAACCTCTTCAACGCCAAGTCCATCGAGGGCATGAAGGACGACGCCGTGGTCCTGAACATGGCCCGGGGCGGCATTGTCAACGAGCGGGATATGTACGAAGCCCTGAAAGCCGGCAAGATCGGCGGCTATGCCACCGACGTCATGGAGAATGAGCTGGCCGCCGGCGGCCTGACCGAGGGTGCCGGCTTCGACTCCCCCCTCTTCAGCTGCGACAATTTCATCGTCTCCCCCCACCTGGGCGCGCAGACGGTGGACGCCTCCCGGGACATCGGCGCCCATATCATCAGCAAGGTGAAGGAAGCGCTGGACCTGAAATAAGCAAACACCTCCTTTTGGCATTGGGGCTGTCCGGAAAAGGGCAGCCCTTTTTAAATTTGGATACTTTTCCCGTTTTAAGTCTTGCAAAAAAAACAGCCTTCTGGTACAATAATAAAATGTCTGGAAAACAGGCACATTGGTAATACTTGATTGGGCCGCTGCGCCCCGGCAAGGAGAATGAAAAAGCATGGATAGGAAACAGAGAGAAGAGCGCCGCCGTCAGGAGGACATCGCGCTTCAGCGCGGACTGCTGTGGGTGGCGGGTGCGATTGTGCTGGAGGCCCTTCTGATGGCCGTCAATCGCTACTATATCAACTACTACCTCACCGACTGGGAAATTGGCCTGGCTGGGATGATCAACGGGCTTTTGAACTTCCTCCGGTTCGCGGCGCCCGTCGCCGCCGGAGCGGCCCTGGGCTGTACCCTCTGGCGGCTGAAAAGCGGCAAGCGCTTTGGGCTTGCCCTGGTGGTGTCGCTGGCTATGGGGGCGGTCTCCGTCTGCGTCCACGTCATCGTCAAGTTCCAGGGCCCGGGCCTGTCCATGCTGTTTTGGCTGGTGGTCGCCTGGGCGGTGCTGGCGCTGGTGTACTATATCTATCAGAGGGAGTTCTTCGTCGCCGCCGCCGCCTGCGGCATGTCCGTTCTGGCGCTGTGGTTCGTTCGGTACGACAGGAACGGCCTGGTGGAGGCTGTCCTGGTCCTGGCCGCTATCGCTGTGGTGACCGCTGCGGTGGTTTGGATGAAGAAGAGTAAGGGAACTCTCCCCGGCAAGCTGGCTATCCGCTTCCTGCCAGAGGATACTAATTACGCCGTCGCCCTGGCCACCTGCGCCGCCAGCTTGGCCGCCCCCATCGCCGCCCTCCTCTTGGAAGGCACCACAGCCTACTACCTGATCTTTGTCATGGTAGCTTGGCTCTTCGCCCTGTTTGTGTACTACACCGTTAAATTGATGTGATACCATAAAATCTCCCCCACAGGCCGCCCGAATGGGTGGCCTGTTTTGTTTACCCCCCATGTCTACCAATGGTCTACCAAAAAGTCCTGTCGAACCCTTGCGCCGCAAGGGTTTGCGGGGACTGGAATATTTTAGGATGTCTACCAAATGTCTACCGGTTTCACTTTTTGACAGGTTTAGAGGCCTGTTTTTCACAGTTTCCTCCGGTTTTCGCAACTTTTAGGACCTGCGTCAGGGGTGTGACACCCCGGTGAGGGGAGGAAAAAGTAGAAAAACCTCG
>CAJUCB010000113.1:823-2411 GCA_910584805.1 uncultured Oscillospiraceae bacterium | reverse complement strand
ACACCACGATCACCATATACAGGGTCATGGTTCCCGGGGTCTCCATCAGCTTTCCGAATTCCCCGGCCACCCCCTGGGCATCCAAACCGGTAAAATCCCCCCGGAGCATTTTGACGAAGTAATACAGCAGCCACCCGGCGATAACCGTGTAGAACATCATCAGAAGGTAGTTTCCGGCGAAGCCCACATAGCTGTACAGATGCCACAGGCTTCCCTTGCGCTCCAGCCGCTGGAAGGACAGCGCGATGCTCCGCTGGCTGCCCCGGCCCACCGCAAGCTCCATCACCATAACGGGCAGGCCCAGCACCACCAGAAACAAAAGATACAGCAGCACAAAGGCCGCTCCGCCGTACTTTCCCGTGATATACGGGAACCGCCATACGTTGCCTAATCCGATGGCGCATCCCGCCGAGATCAATACAAAACCCAGGCGGGAGGAAAATGTTTCTCGCTTCTCCATTGACAAACCAAATCTCCTTTGCTGTAATAAACGCAAGAGGGGCCTCCTGGCGGGCAGGTCACACAGTTCCCCTCTTATTCACTTTACTATACCACAGAACCGGTAAAAAAGGCAAGCATTTCTAAATACAGCGGCCCCGCCCGTTCGGGCGGGGCCTACTCTTACTTTTTCAGCGCGTCGGACACCTTGATTAAGGTCTCCTCATGGGTGTGGTCTACCAGATGGGTATAGACCTTGCCGGTGGTGGCGGGGGTGGCGTGGCCCAGGGCCTTGCCAATATCGAAGAGTGGCACCCCCTGCATGGAGGCCACCGTGGCGAAGGAGTGGCGCAGGCCGTGGAGGGTGACCCGGGGCAGGTCGTTCTTCCGCACAAAACGGGTGAAGGCCAGGGACAGGGCATTGGGGGAGTAGGGCTGGTTCCTGCGGTCCAGCACCACGAACTCGCTGGGCTCCTCCAGCCGCCAGGCCTGACGCTCCTGCTCCTTCTGGAGCAAAAGAGTCACATCGTCGGGGATATACAGCGTCCGCACCGAGGAGCGGGTCTTGGTCTCCTTCTGGACCACCGTGGCGCCGTAGGCGGTGCGGGCCTCGCAGATGCGCAGGAGCTGGCGCTCATAATCCACGCACTCCCACTTGAGCCCGCAGATTTCCTCCCGGCGCATCCCAAGACTGCCCGCCAGCCTGGCGCACAGCTCCAGCGGGTGCCCCTCCAGAAGGCTGTACAGCCGCTTCAGCTCCTCGGGCCGGTAGTAGGACGCCTCCTTCTGCTGGGGCCGGGGGGGCTCCACCTTGTCCATGGGCGACTGGAGAAGCTTGTCCTGCCGTACCGCCGCCCGCAGAGCCGAGGTGAGCAGATCATGGTGCCGGCGCAGGGTGTTGGAGGACAGATTCGCGTTCTGCTGGACCTGGATATAGTACTGCTGAATGTCCATGGGTGACAGGGCCAGGAGGGGGATATCCCCCAGGCCGGGGAGAACGTGGTTGTCAATGATCTTTTGATAGCCGTACACCGTGGTCTCCGCCCGGGTGGGGCGGACGATGTTGTCCATCCAGCTCTCCAGCCACTCCCCCAAGGTCAGGTTGTGCTTGGGGGTGTTGAGCTCCTGTTCCCGGTGGATCAGAAAGTCC
>CAJUCB010000113.1:0-805 GCA_910584805.1 uncultured Oscillospiraceae bacterium | reverse complement strand
TAGGTCTGATAGCGCTTGAGGCGCTTGCCCTCCTTGTCCCTGCCCAGGTCCATGCTGACATAATAGATCTTCCGGCTCTCGTCATAGGAAATATTGCGCTCCACTGTCTTTCTTGCCATAATAGTACCTCCATATTTTTTCTCTGTGGGTAGTTTTCCCCCGGAATCGGTGGAAATTTCTCCCTGACAAAAATATGGACTATTTTGGGTCCTTTGCACAAGGACAAATTGTCTTATTTGCTCAAATTTTGTCGAAAAACTTTTTCTTTTTTTCGACCTGTGGTATGATGTGCTCCTGGAGGGATGACCAATGCTTCAAATTAGAAATCTTTCCCTGCCTGTGGACGGGGACCTGGACCAGCTGCGCGCCCGCGCGGCCCGGGCCCTTGGGGTCCGTCCCGGCGCACTGGGGGAGCTGGAGATCGTCCGGCAGTCCATCGACGCCCGGGACAAACGCAATGTCCACTACGTCTACACCGTGGAGACCTCCATGTCCCATGAGGAGGCCCTGGTCAAGAGTGCCCCTGGCCGGGGGATCGCGCTGGTGGAGCGGGTCCCCTACGCCTTTCCCCCGGTCAAGCGCCGGTCCGGCCTCCCCCCGGTGGTGGCAGGGATGGGCCCGGCGGGGCTGTTCGCCGCCCTGTACCTGGCCCGGAACGGCCTGCCCTGCGTCATTCTGGAGCGGGGGCAGGATGTGGACCGGCGGACCCAGGATGTCCAGCGCTTCTGGACCTCGGGGACGCTGGACGGGAGCTCCAATGTTCAATTCGGCGAGGGGGGCGCGGGGACCTTCTCCGACGGAAAGC
>CAJUCB010000112.1 GCA_910584805.1 uncultured Oscillospiraceae bacterium | reverse complement strand
TCCAGGCGGTTGGGGATGTAATAGATCACGTCCCCCCCCTGGCTGCGCAGGTAGTGGGTGAGCAAGGTGGTGGCGGTGATGCCGTCCACGTCGTAGTCGCCATACACAGCGATACGCTCCCCATTGCGCAGGGCCCGGGAGATGCGGGCCACGGCCAAGTCCATATCCTTCATCAGAAAGGGGTCCTGGAGCTGGCTCTCGGCGCAGGACAGCAGCGCCCGGGCCTCCTGGGCGGAGGTGACCCCCCGGGCGCACAATGCCGCCGCCACCAGGGCGGGGACACCCTCGCGGCGCAGCTTCTCATAGCTGCCTTCCGGCCTGCCTGTAAGGTTCCAGCGCTGATACTTCATGACTTGCCTTCCTCTGTTTGTGTTGATCTTATCTGTATATATCCCTGCAAGAGCTTATACAGTGATAAATCTTATCACAAAACCGCCCCTATCACAAGAGATAGCGGCGGTTTTTTTCTGGTTTTTTCTTCCTGGGGGCCAGGGGCCCTCATCCCCCGGTCCGGGCGGCGTAGTAGTCCCCCCGGAGCAGGGCGTTGTTCAGGTTGATGAGCCAGGCGATCTCTGCCCGGCGGTGGGCGTTGCCATCGTCGTCGCTGCTGCTGTCCCAATAGGTCTCCCCATCGTACCAGCTGCCGTCCTCGAAGAACACATAGCCTCCCTGGTCCCCCAAGGCGTCGTGGCCCACCAGGAAGGCCCCCTGGGTGTCCAGGCCGAAGAGGTTGGCCAGGGTGGGCAGGACATCCACGCTGCCGGTCACCTTCTCCACGTCCATGGGCTCCTGGCCCTGGGCGTAGATGAAGAACTCTGTGTGGCGGATGAGGTTCATGTTGTCCACGCCCTTCATCTCCATGATGAGGGCATCGTTTTGAAGGTAGTAGTTATAGTGGTCGGTGTAGAACACCACCACGGTGTCCTCCAAATGGCCGCTCTCTTCCAGCTTTTCCATGAGCTCCCCCACAAAGAGGTCTGTCTCCATGGCCCCCGCCACGGCGTTGGGGAAGAAGCCCTCCTGGTTCTTGGCAATCCTCTGGGCCTCCGGGTGGGCTAAGTACACGGGGGTGTCGGGGCCGTAGTTGCCGTGGGGGGAGAAGGTGATTACGGTGGAGAAGAAGGGCTCCTCCTTCACCATCTCCTCAAAGCCGTTGATGAGGTAGCGGTCCATAGACGTCTCCTCCATGCCCATGTCCGCGCCGCTGGTGTAGCTCTCATACCCCAGGTTGGGATGGATGGCCCCCCGGCTGTAGATGTCCCCGCCGCTGTTGTGGAAGGAGCGGGCGGTGTACCCGGCACCGCCGAAGAGCTTGGGCAGGGCGTAGGGGAAGCTGTTGCGCTCGTAGACATAGGTGGGGATGCCCCCGGTGGCGGGGAGCAGGGAGGTGTGGACCTGGAACTCGGTGTTAAAGGTCCCGGCGGCGATGTAGGAGGGGGTGTAGTGTTTGTTGAAGCGGATGGACTGCTCCTTCACCCGGGAGAGGTTGGGCATGTAGTCCGGGTCCAGCATCCAGGTATCCAAGGCCTCCAACTGCACCAGGATGAGGTTTTTCCCGGCAAAGCGGCCGGTGAAGTCGTTGTCCTGCTCCGTCTTCTCATAGGCGCTGATGTACTGGTCAATCTGCTGCCGCTCCGCCGGGCTCACCCTCCCCCCGGGGAAGAACAGCAGCCAGAAGTCCCGCACGGAGTATTGATACACCCCGCTGAGCAGGACGCAGTTGGTGGTGTCGGTGAAGTTCTGGTAGGTCAGGGCGGGGAGGGTCTCCTCCTCCGTGCGCCAGATCACCTCGTCTACCGTGGGGTAGTAGTGGTGGCTGGTGTAGCCCACCAGCCCCACCCCCAGCAGGAATGCCGCCACGCCGCCCAGTACCGTCTCCCGGCGCAGCTTGGGGGGCACCACTTGGAGGAGGCGGCCGGAGGTCATCATCAGCAGCACCGTCACCGTGGCCCCTAGGACCACCCGCCAATCCAGGTGGATATAGGAGGCGTCAAAAAACTCGGCAGTCCCGGCGTATTTCAGCACAGAGAAGGAGAAGAAGCGGCCAAACATATTCATAAAGCCGCTGTGGGTGACGCAAATGCTCACAAAGGTCACCAGAGGCACGCAGCGCACGAACCACTTGGGCACCGTGGGCAGGGCAAACACCAGGCCGGAGAAGATCAGCGCCCAGCCCAGGGTGAAGAGGCTGGCGGGCAGATAGCCCAGCCCCACCATCCCCGCGTCCCGGTAGGCCCCCCGGACGGCGAAGTCCAGGACCAGGTAGGCCAGGAAGAAGGGGATAATATATAGGTAGGGCAGGGGTCCGGGGACGGACCGGCTGTAGAGCTTGGCTTTGGCGAAACAGCGGCCAAAGGAGAGCCCCTGTTCCTTTCCCTCTGGTTTTGGGGTTTTATGAGACATAACTCGTTCCTTCTCTAACATCAAATCCCAGGCTTAGTACGCCATTTTCTGGCGCAGGTAGTCCTTCAATTCCGCGATGGGGATACGCACCTGATCCATGGTGTCCCGGTCCCGGACGGTGACGCAGTGGTCGGCCTCCTCGGTGTCGCTGCCCACGGTCTGGAAGTCCACCGTGATGCAGAAGGGGGTGCCGATCTCGTCCTGACGGCGGTACCGCTTGCCGATGGACCCGGCCTCGTCAAAGTCCACCATGAAGTCGGCGGAGAGCTCCTCCATGATCTTCCGGGCAGGCTCGGAGAGCTTCTTGCTGAGAGGCAGCACGGCGGCCTTGAAGGGGGCCAGGGCGGGGTGGAGCCGGAGAACGGTGCGGACATCGTTCTTCTCGGCGTCCACCACCTCCTCGTCGTAGGCGTCGCAGAGGACGGACAGCACGCACCGCTCCACGCCCAGAGAAGGCTCCACCACATAGG
>CAJUCB010000111.1 GCA_910584805.1 uncultured Oscillospiraceae bacterium | reverse complement strand
TCCCCAACCAGGCATTTTATCAACATTGAATGTATAGAACATGGCATTTACTTTCATAACATCTCTTACGCGTTCTGCAAGGTCATTATACATGGAAGCCATATCCCTATACGACACATATCGGGCAAAATCAGGTACATGGTCATTGTTAAGGATTTCTTGTATCGTATCACTTAATGCGCGTATTTGGGAAAGTAATATCTTTATCTCTTTTGTTTCATCTAAAGTATTTTTAGCCACATTCCTCACCTCCGAACGATTATATCATAACTTTGCGTCTATTGGCAAATGGATTTGTTAATTTCTGACCTTTCCAATCAGTTGATTTTCTTGCAGTTAATGCTGATAATACTCGATTTCGGATATTGTTCATCTGCCCAACCCACTCCATCTGATTCTTAGCTTTGAGTTGTTCGGTAATTCCCTCTTGCTCTGCCATCTGTTTTACAAGCTGAGAAAACATATCTTCCGCCTGCTGATTGATGTCAGCCAGGTGGCTATCCAGCTTCCCACTGAGTAGTAAGGCGTTGTAAAGAGCTTTCCTGTGTTCTCGCAGATACCGCCGCCTACGCTGACCCCAGACACCCACAGGAATACTTTCTGGCACAGCGAGGTTTGGGAGAAAATAATCTCCTTCCTGATGATAGGTTCCACCCATCTGTTCAAATAGTGACTTTTTCATGATATAGTCCTCCGATATGTTAAATTTCCTGCAATCCAATCACATTCGGCTGACTTAACAAAAGTTACGAGGGGCACTTCCTTACGAAGTGCCCCTCGCGCAGGGCGTTTTTGCGTGTGGTCAGCAGATCCTAATTCGAAATGCAGATTTTTCTCAAAATGGTCTTGACATCTTCGGTTAGCAATAGTAAACTAAGGCCGATTCGAGGTTAGGCATTGCTAACCCCGTTGCAGAGGGAGGCGAAGAAATGATGCCGCTGACAATGGCGAAGGCTGGAGAGACGGTCACGGTCCGCAAAATCTCCGGCAAAGATGAGGTGCGCCAGCATTTGGCGGAGCTGGGCTTTGTGGTGGACAGCGATGTGACCGTGATCAGCGAGATCGCGGGGAACCTGATCGTACAGGTGAGGGACAGCCGGATTGCGCTGGACAAAACAATGGCGAATCGAATTCAGGTATAAAGGAGCGAGGCAGCATGAAAACATTGAAGGATGTGAAGGTGGGCGAAACCGTGATCGTGGCAAAGCTGCACGGCGAAGGCCCGGTGAAGCGGCGTATCATGGATATGGGCATCACCCAAGGGCGTGGAGGTCTTCGTGCGCAAGGTGGCCCCATTGGGCGATCCCATGGAGCTGAACGTCCGGGGCTATGAGCTCAGCGTCAGAAAGGCCGACGCGGAGTTGATCGAGGTGGGCTGAATTTTTTTGGCCAAAGGTTAGCCTTAACTAACACTTGAAGGGAGAGGATCCAAATGGACATGAAAATCGCCCTGGCGGGCAACCCCAACTGCGGCAAGACCACGCTGTTCAACGCCCTCACCGGCTCCAGCCAGTATGTGGGCAACTGGCCCGGCGTCACCGTGGAAAAGAAGGAGGGCAGGCTGAAGGGCCGCAGGGATGTGGTCATCCAAGACCTGCCCGGCATCTATTCCCTGTCCCCCTACACCTTGGAGGAGGTGGTGGCCCGATCGTATCTGGTGAAGGAGAAGCCGGACGCCATCCTCAACATTGTGGACGGCACCAACATTGAGCGCAACCTCTATCTCACCACCCAGCTCATCGAGCTGGGCCTGCCCGTGGTGGTGGCCGTGAACATGATCGACCTGGTGCGGAAAAACGGCGACACCATCGACCTTGCCAAGCTGGGCAATGCCCTGGGCTGTGAGGTAGTCGAGATGAGCGCCCTCAAGGGCGAGGGCGGCATGGCGGCAGCAGAAAAGGCCGTGGCTCTGGCGCAGAAGAAGCAGACTGGGGAACTGCCCCATGTGTTCACCGGCAGCGTGGAACACGCCCTGGCCCACATTGAGGAATCCATTCAGGGCAGGGTGGCGGACAGCTATCTCCGCTGGTACGCCATCAAGGTCTTTGAGCGGGACGAAAAGGTGATGGAGGAGCTGGCCCTCCCCTCCGATCTGAAGGCCCACCTGGAGGAGCATATCGCCGACTGCGAGCGGGAGATGGACGACGACGCGGAGAGCATCATCACCAACCAGCGGTACGCCTACATCAACGGCGTGGTGAGCAAGTCCGTCAAGAAAAAGGCGGCCAAGGGCAGCCTGTCCGTCTCCGACAAAATCGACCAGGTGGTGACCAACCGCATCCTGGCACTGCCCATCTTCGCGGCAGTCATGTTCCTGATCTACTCCATCGCCATGGGCACTTCCCCAGCGGGTCTGTTCGTGGGAGAGGAGTGGGGCATCGGCATCGGCTCCTGGGGCACCGACTGGGCCAACGATACCTTCTTTGGCGAGATGGTTCCCGGGTTCTTTGACGGCATCCTCACCTCCCTGGGCGTCGGCGGCTGGCTGTACGGCCTGATCATGGACGGTATTGTGGCCGGCGTGGGCGCGGTGCTGGGCTTCGTGCCCCAGATGCTGGTGCTGTTCCTGCTGCTGGCCATCCTGGAGGACTGCGGCTATATGGCCCGGATTGCCTTCATCATGGACCGCATCTTCCGGCGTTTCGGACTCTCCGGAAAGAGTTTCATCCCCATGCTGGTGGCCACCGGCTGCGGCGTCCCCGGCATCATGGCCTCCCGGACCATCGAACAAGACCGGGACCGGAAGATGACCATCATGACCACCGGCTTTATCCCCTGCGGGGCAAAAATGCCCATTATCGGCCTGTTTGCCGGCGCGGTATTCGGCGGGTCCGCTCTCGTGGCCGTGTCCGCCTTCTTCATCGGCATCGCCGCTGTGATTCTCTCCGGCATTATGCTGAAGAAGTTCAAGGCATTCGCCGGGGAGCCCGCCCCCTTCGTCATGGAGCTGCCCACCTACCATGCCCCCTCCGCAGGAAACGTCCTGCGGGCCACCTGGGAGCGGGGCTGGTCCTTCATCAAGCGGGCTGGTACCATCATCCTGCTGAGCTCCATCATCCTCTGGTTCCTCCTGGGCTACGGTGTTGTGGACGGCGTGTTCCAGGCTGTGGAGGATAACAATGACTCTCTGCTGGCCGCCATCGGCAGCGGCATCGCCATCCTCTTCGCCCCGCTGGGCTGGGTGGGCGACATGGCCTGGAAGGCCACCACCGCCACCTTTACCGGACTGATTGCCAAAGAGGAGGTCGTCAACTTCTTTGGCGTGGCGTACCACTACACCGGCGACGCCGACCTGCTGGAAGACGCCTCCGACATCTACGCCGCCGTGGGTGCGGACTTCGGCG
>CAJUCB010000110.1 GCA_910584805.1 uncultured Oscillospiraceae bacterium | reverse complement strand
GCCCGGTCGGCATATTCCCCAATGACCTTGATGCCGGAGCGGTCACAAAATTCGTGTATTTCTGCAAACTGCTGCTCGATACTGGTATCCTTTTGAGAGTGGGAAGAGTAGCGCCCGTATATGTAGGCCCTCATAGCGCTGTCCATGGGCATTGTTGTTTGTTTCGACATTGCAATACCTCCCTATTTGTAGTATAATAGAAGGGCAGAATAATACCCGTTGCAAAGGTTTTCTGCCCCTGGCCCCTTCGGTGTTGGCGCACCGGAGGGGCTTTTTCATTTACAGTTGAACGACCTCCGATGACCGACTTGCTTCTGGTTTCAATTCCTGGAAATGCTTCAAAAATGCCGTCTGATTAGATGGAGCGTCTTTGGTGCAATCCAAGATGATTTGCTTTTCCCCGTCTGATGTGTAGTCAAGGATAAGAATCTTTTTAATAGCAGTCGTTTCCTTCGTTTTGACCCGCCCGCCTATCATTGCGCCAATTATCCCAAAAGCGGCAGCGCCCAGAATCATCCCCGGTGCGGACTGTGTTATGATTTGCTTCACTTCGGTTTCATCTAGAATACGAATTGTTTTAATTTTTTCTAACTTCAGATTATATTTTTGTTCGGTAGACTTCTTGTTTTCCTGTAGCACCGCGGTCAAAGTCAATCCTTCCGGAGAAAGAACAAGAGCAATAAAAGTTCCCTCCGGAACAGGAAGCCCAGTAATATGGGTTCCATAAACACTTCGTGTAAGTTTTTTCTTTCCAAGCATGCTTTTACTCCTCCTTATATAACATGGGTGTATGCAACCGCAAGACCAAGCACCCGAACTGCGTTCATCTCCTCAGCGACAAAGACAAGGGGAGCAAAAGCAGGGTTTTCCGGAATAAGTTGCAAAGTATCCCCTCTCCTGTAAAATCGTTTCAGCGTAGCTTCATCATCAATCAGAACAGCCGCAATTTGCCCGTTTTCAACCTCTTCCTGCTGTCTTATATAAACTACATCACCATCTCGAATGCCAGCGTTTACCATGCTATCCCCCCTGCAGGTGAGGGCGTAATCCGCATGGATGTGGCCAGGTACGTCCACGTAGTCCGTAATGTTTTCCTCTGCAAGGATGGGAGCTCCACAGGCGATCTGACCAATGAGAGGAACCTTCTCCATCGGATGAAGAGGAACAACATTCGAAGGAAGTGTTTCCTCCCATCCCATTAAAGCGGCGGGGGTGACTTGGAGAATGTTTGCTAATCTGGATATTTTTTCCTGTCGCAAAGTTCTGATGCTCCCACTTTCCCAACGCTGTACAGTTGCTTCTGCAACACCCATTTTTTCCGCAATTTGTGCTAAGGTCAATCCAAGCTCTCTGCGCCTTCTCCGCAGAACGGATGACAAACTATTCAAAGTAGGGCCACCTCCTATCCACACATACTATACCACATAAAAACGCAAAACGCAAGAAAAAGATTGCAAATTGCGAATAAACTTACTCAAAACGTATTGACAGGCCGGCGGGTCTGTGGTATTATAAACTTACGTAAAACGAAAGAAAGGGGGATGTGTAAGGGGTAAAATGGCGGAGCGTGGATTTACGATCACATCTTTGTCAGAAGTGCTTGGAATTTCGCGGGATACACTGGCTAATTACCTTAGAAATCCTGGGAAAATACCCTACGGAGTGATGGCTAGCATGGCAGAAATACTGTGTGATAACCAAACAGAAGCGGCGAAAATTTTTTTTGCCCAATAACTTACGTATAAAGTAAGTTATTGAAGGCGACAGGTCCACACATTAAAAAAAACCGTCCTCTGGCAAGGACAGCGTGTGTGCCTGGAGGGAGGGGTATGGAAGACAACCGTTTTACAAGGGAAAATCCATCCTCAGGTGGGAGTGGTAGAGAGGATTTGAACAAGGCGATCAAAGAAATCACCAACTAGATACTGAGTATTTGCAAGTCTGTTTCATTGAGAGGAGGGCACGAAGTGGATAAAGAAATTGAGTACATTGACGCCGGAAAGATTCCCCAGGAGCGCCTGGACAGCATGGCCGGGACCCTGGTGGAGGCCGTCCGCAGGGCATTCGAGGACCCTGCATTCGCGGCGAGATTTGAAGCATGGAAGGCCGCAAGGGAAAAAGCAGCCCAAGCAAGCTGAAGGAGGTCCCTTATGAGACGATACGCGGCCCTATATCTGGGCCTCTGCCACGCCTGGGGGTGGACCCCCAACGACGAGGGACTGCGGGCCTTTGTCCGGCAGATGCTTAGCGGCCTGCGGGACCAAAACGGCCGGATGCGCTGGCCGGAGACTACATAGAAAGGAGGCCATACCAATGGATAGTCTGTTGGAAAACACCGTCCTTCTCCACCTGGTGGACTACCGCAGGATGGTGGAAGAGCTGACCCTGCTGCGGCTCCGGTGCGAAAAGCAGGCGGAGCAAATCGAGAAACTGGAGAAAGGGAGCGCCGCCTGCGCAGGCAAACAGGTAGACAGATAAGGAGGAGCGCCCCCGTGGCCTATTACACCACCTGCCCCCATTGCGGGGCAAACCTGGACCCCGGCGAGCGCTGCGACTGCCAGGACAGGCAGGAGGAGCCCGCCAGTGAACCCATAAAATCGTAAGGAGGATACATACCATGAGCAACCTGACCATGACCATCCAAATCGAGGCCCCGGACCTGGTGGCCGCCCTCACCCAGCTGGCTGCCGCCATCCATCCCAGTGCTCAGACTCTGAACATCCCCCGGCCCCAGGTGGCTGTGCCTGCCCCTGCTGCGCCGGTTCCTGTGGCTGTGGCCGCCCCTGCGCCGGTCCCCGTTACCCCCCAGCCCCCCGTGACAGGGCCTGTAGTCCCTCCGCCCCCCGCAGTTCCAGCCGCACCCCCGGCTCCCGCCGTCCCTGTGGCCGGGGCTCCCGCCTACACCCTGGACCAGCTCGCCAAGGCGGGGGCTGCTCTGGTGGACGCCGGCAAGATGGAGTGCCTGATGGCGCTGCTTGCCAAGTACGGCGTTCAGGCCGTCACCCAGCTGCCGCCCGCCCAGTACGGGGCCTTTGCCACCGAGCTGCGGGCCCTGGGCGCTCAGATTTAGGAGGCGTCCCATGCCTCCTGAGAAACACGCCCTGCTTTCCGCTTCCTCCGCCCACCGCTGGCTGGTCTGCACGGCGGCCCCCCGTTTTGAGGAGGGGCTGCCGGAGCGTACCAGTAAGCACGCGGAGGCGGGCCGATTGGCCCACGCCATTGCGGAGCTGAAGGTCCTCAAAAAGTTTACTGTCATGACGGGCCGCACCTACAATTCCCGTATGACAAAACTCAAGAAAGCCCCCCTCTATGACCCAGAGATGGACAAGACCACCGAACTCTACCTGGAGCACCTGCTGGAGCAGGCCATGGGCTACAACAACACCCCCACCGTGTCGGCGGAGGTGAAGGTGGACTTTTCGGACTACGTGCCGAAGGGCTTCGGCACCTGCGACTGCTTGATGATTGGCGGGGACACCCTCTGCATCACCGACTATAAGCATGGCGAGGGCGTCCCCGTCTCCGCAAAGGACAACCCCCAGATGCGGCTTTATGCCCTGGGTGCCCTCAAGCGCTACGCCCCCATT
>CAJUCB010000109.1 GCA_910584805.1 uncultured Oscillospiraceae bacterium | reverse complement strand
ATAGGTGCCGTTGGCGGACTGGGTGGCCAGCTCCACCATACGGTTGAGCATATCATGGACTTCGGTGAGAGCGCCCTCAGCGGTCTGCACCAGGGAAATACCGTCCTTGGCGTTCTTCTGTGCGGTTTCCAGACCGGTGATCTGGGCACGCATCTTTTCGGAAATGGCCAGGCCGGCAGCGTCGTCACCGGCGCGGTTGATCTTGTAGCCGGAGGACAGTTTTTCCAGGTTCTTCTTCATGGCCGCAACGTTGTTGGTGTAGTTGCGATAGGCACTCATAGCCATAATATTGTGTTGAATACGCATAGATAAATCTCCTTATCCAAATTGTTTAATGTGCTGCGGCATATCCTTTGCCGCCGCACAGGTCGTGGTGCGTTTCCGCCCTGGGTATCTGGCCAGACTGCCCAGGGGTTCCCCGCGCGTACATTGATTTCCACCGGCCCGCGGACCGGGAGAAACCCGAGGGACACAGGGCTCCTCCCCTGTGTTCATTAACTATATCGGCCCCATTTGTGCAAAATTAAGGCTTTGGCGTAAAAATTTCCGGGGATGGGTGGGCATACATAAAAATAAGGGTACAGCTTATCAACAACTGTACCCTTATCTCTAACGATAACTGTGTAACCGAAACCATTCAGGCATTTTCCGGCGCGTTCTTCAAGAATGCCTCCAAGCGGTCCGCCCCGGCTTTGATGTTCTCCATAGCCACGGCAAAGGACCAGCGGACGTAGTGGGGGGCGCCAAAGCCGGTGCAGGGCACCACCGCCACCTGTCCCTTTTCCAAAAAGACTTGGGCAAAGTCGTCGGCGTTGTGAATTTCCACCCCGTAGAGGGTCTTGCCAATGAGCGCCTCAATGCTCATGAGCATGTAAAAGGTGGCCTCGGAGCGCACGGCGTGGACGCCAGGGATGGCGCTCAGCCGCCCGTAGAGGTAGTCCCGCCGCTCTTCAAAGGTACGGCGCATGGACTCGATCTCGTCCTGGGGGCCGGAGAAGGCCTCCACCGCCGCCGCCTGGGAGACAGCGCTGGTGCCGGAGACACAGTGGCTGAGATAGTTGCTCATCACCTTGATGATCTTCTCATCCGCCGCGGCAAAGCCGATGCGCCAGCCGGTCATGGCGTAGGACTTGGAGACGCCGTTAATCAGGATGGTATGGGCCTTTACGTCCTCCCCCAGGGAGGGGAAGGAGACAAATTCCCGGCCGTCAAAGGTGAGCTTGCCATAGATTTCGTCGGCAATGACATAAATGTCCTCCTCCACACAGACCTTGGCAATGGCCTCTAGGGCGGGGCGGTCGTACATCATCCCTGTGGGGTTGCTGGGGGTGTTGAAAATCAGGGCCTTGGTCTTGGGGGTGATGGCTGCCTTCAACTGTTGGGGGCTCATCTGGAAGCCGGAGTCCTCCGTGGTCTCCACCACCACAGGTACGCCGCCTACCATCTTAATCAGCTCGTAGTAGCTCACCCAGTAAGGGGCGGGGAGGATTACCTCGTCCCCTGGGTCCACCAGGGTTTTCAGCACCACGTAGAGAATGTGCTTGGCCCCGGCGTTGGCGGCAATTTCCTGGGGCTGGTAGGACACCCCCCAGTCCTCCTTCATCCGCTGGCAAATGGCCTCCCGGAGCTCCAAGGTGCCGGGGGTGGGGGTGTATTTGGTCTGGTTATTTTGAATGGCGCGGATACCCGCCGCCTTAATGTGCTCCGGGGTGGGGAAGTCCGGCTCCCCTACGCTAAACCCAATGACATCCAAGCCCTGGGCGCGCATCTCTTTGAACATGGTGTCAATGGCTATCGTGGTAGACGCCTGGACGGATGTTGCCAATTTTGATAACTCTTTCATTACGGTGGCCTCCTTATATCAGTGACGTCTTTCGACGTTTTGTCAACAAATTATTATTTCTCTACTTTTTATAAAAATATTTTCCCATGTATCCTCTCAAATGTCAGTGGAAACGGCGCCATCGTGGTATTCACAAACGCCCCGGAAAAAAAGAGCCTATACAGGCCAATGGAAACAATGGTATCCCCTCTATGGGATATCTTCCGGTGAAACATTATAGTTTCAAACTTGCAGATTTGCAACCCCATGTTTCAAATTTTTTGCGATTTTGCATCTTTTTTTCCCCAATCCTGCGTCCCTCCCCCCGCCACGCTTCCCGGCGTGGAAAGAGGCTTGACCTTTTTCCCTCCTTGTGATATCATATTGATATCAACTAATAAAGGAGTCCGAACGCTATGAAAGATCAAGCAACGGAAAAGCTCTTGACCTCCCGGCAAAACGGGATGCCGGTGCTGCTGGGCGTGATCGCCCTCTACGTTATCACCTTCGTCATCAACACGATTCTCTATCCTTACAGCATACTCTCCACCGTCTTTGTCCTGCTCTCCGTCCTGGGCACCTTCCTGCTGGCGGGGTTAAAGGTCCTCAAGCCCCAGGAAGCCGTGGTGCTGACCCTCTTTGGCAACTATGTGGGCACCCTCCGGGGGCCGGGCTTCTTTGCGGTGAACCCCCTATGCACCGCCTTCAACCCCGCCGCCAACACCAAGCTCTCCCAGAGCGGGGAGAGCGGCGGCAAGGTCAAAACCATCTCTGGGAGCTCCAAACGCATCTCCCTGAAAAACATGACCCTCAACAATGGCCGGCAGAAAATCAACGACTGCCTGGGCAACCCGGTGGAAATCGCCATCGCCGTGATCTGGCGGGTCAGCGACACCGCCAAGGCGGTATTCCATGTGGACAACTACATGGAATACCTCTCCCTCCAATGCGACAGCGCCCTGCGGAACATCGTGCGCATCTACCCCTACGACTCCGCCCCCAACGTGGACACCACCGGGGACGGCCAGGCCGACGAGGGCAGCTTGCAGGGTTCCAGCGAGGTGGTGGCCCAGCGCATCCGGGACGAAATCCAATCCAAAGTGGCAGACGCGGGGCTGGAAATCGTGGACGCACGGATCACCTACCTGGCCTACGCCCCCGAAATCGCCGCCGCCATGCTCCAACGCCAGCAGGCCCAGGCCGTCATTGACGCCCGGACCATGATCGTGGACAGCGCCGTGGGTATGGTGGAAATGGCCCTGGACCGGCTCCGGGAGAACCAGGTGGTGGAACTGGATGAGGAGCGCAAAGCCGCCATGGTGTCTAACCTCCTGGTGGTGCTGTGCGGCAACCGGGACGCCCAGCCTGTGGTAAACTCCGGCAGCCTCTATTAAAAAGCCTATGGCAGAGAAGAAACAAATCCCCCTCCGGGTCTCCGCGGAGCTCTACGCGGCCATCGCCGCCTGGGCCGAGGACGACTTCCGTTCCGTCAACGGGCAGATCGAATACCTGCTCACGGAATGCGTCCGGCAGCGGAAGAAGAACGGTTCGCCGGTGCCCAAGGAACTGGATGTGCCGCCGAAGTTGGATATTTCCTAGATGTAACAAACGGCGAACAGTGCCACTATACCAGTCATGACAATCTTTCCTACTGCTAAACTTTTGGGGAAATTTTCCGATAAAAATTATGTAAGTAAACTCAGGAAGGAGAGTGAGCCATATGCAAATCGACCTGTTAGGCCGTCCGAGATTGAGCAATTCAAAAGCCAGCGAAGCAGCCAAATGGGGGGAAACGCCTATCATCCAGAAAAAGGCGGTTGAAGCATCTAAAAATGCAATGACGGATGATTTTGTTGAGAAGCTCCA
>CAJUCB010000108.1 GCA_910584805.1 uncultured Oscillospiraceae bacterium | reverse complement strand
TCGCCAATGTTCCGCAGGAACGAGGCCCCTTGTTGGAAATCGTACCACCAACCAGTGCCCCACTTAACGCCGTACCCCACAGCCCCGTTGTCCCCATTTCCCGCACAGTACGGGCCCTTTTGTCCGCTTTTTTTCAGAAAAAAAGCAGACGGAAAAAAACAACGGGGGCGAGACTGAGAGGCCTACCGTGCGGGGAACTTAGCGCCCGACCTGCCTGGTGCTCTCGTCCACCACCCGTAGGCCGGCCGGGCCGGAGCTGCCGGCCCCAAGGTGGGTGCGTTGTGCCGGTGCTGGGAGGTGGGTTCCTTTGATTTCTTCGTTTTTTCTCTCGGATTGGCTCGTTCCCATCTAGGAAGTAGTGGGAGATGGGGAGGTTGGGGCTTGCGTTGGTTTTTGTGGGACGTAAGGTATCTGATTTCCACAGAAAGGCTCCTTTGGCTAAAGGAGTCTTTCTGTCCTTACCGGTCGCTTCCCTCTGTCACGGGGATAAACTGCTTCACCTTATTCTCCCGGTTCACTGCGGTAATCAGGGCGTACACGGAGGCCATGGTGATGTCGCTGTCCACACCCACGCCCCAGTAGTGCTTGCCCTCTGCGTCGGCAATCACCACGTAGGCGGAGGCCAGGGAGCTGGAATCGGTCTCCAAGGCGTGTTCCTCATAGTCCACAAACTGGTACTGGATGGCGGGGTTTGCCAGCTTCAGCACGTTGCTCACCGCGTCCAGGGGGCCGTTGCCCTTGGCGCTGAGGAAGAAGTGCTCGCCGTTGATGGACAGGGTCACGTCGGCGGCGGTGGTGCCACCCTCCCGGACCCAGGTGATATCGTCCAGGGCGATGGGGATATCCTTGTTCTGGTACTCATGCTGGAAGGCCACCAGGATATCCGCCGGGCTGAGCTCCTTGTGGGCGTGGTCGGAGACATCCTTGATGAAATAACCCACCTCGGCAGCCATCTCCTTGGGCAGGGAGTAGCCAAAGTTGTGCTCCAAAATATAGGAGATGCCCCCCTTGCCGGACTGGCTGTTGATGCGGATCACGTCGGTTTCGTATTCCCGGTTTACGTCGTGGGGGTCCAGGGGCAGGTAGGGGACGGTCCAGCGCTCCTCCCCCCGCTCCTCCCGGAAGTGCATCCCCTTGGAGATGGCGTCCTGATGGGAGCCGGAGAAGGCCGCAAACACCAGGTGCCCGGAATAGGGCTGGCGGTAGCCCACGGTCATGCCCGTGAGCTTTTCATAGACCTCCACCACGCGGGGCATGTCGGAGAAGTCCAGCTGGGGGTCCACCCCGTGGGTGAAGAGGTTCATGGCCAGAGTGACGATATCCACGTTGCCGGTGCGCTCGCCGTTGCCGAACAAGGTGCCCTCGATGCGGTCGCCCCCCGCCAGCAAGGCCAGCTCCGCCGCCGCCACGCCGCAGCCCCGGTCGTTGTGGGGGTGGATGGAGACAATCACATTCTCCCGGTCATGGAGGTGCTTGCCCATGTATTCGATCTGCTGGGCGTAGACGTGGGGCATGGACATCTCCACGGTGGAGGGCAGGTTGATGATCACCTGGCGCTCCGGCCGGGGCTTCCACACGTCGATGACCGCGTTGCAGATGCGCAGGGCGAACTCCACCTCTGTGCCGGTGAAGCTCTCCGGGGAGTATTCAAAGCGGAAGTTGGTCCCCGGCATCTTGGCGGCGTACTCGTCAAAGAGCTTGGCCCCGGAGACGGCGATGTCCACAATCTCGTCCTCGCTCATCCGGAACACCTGCTGGCGCTGGGCGAAGGAGGTGGAGTTGTACAGGTGGACAATGACGTTCTTGGCCCCCTGGATGGACTCAAAGGTCTTTTTGATGATATGCTCCCGGGACTGGGTCAACACCTGGATAGTCACGTCGTCGGGGATCAAATGCTCCTCAATGATGGTACGCAGGAAGGTGTATTCCGTCTCCGACGCGGCGGGGAAGCCCACCTCGATTTCCTTAAACCCCAGCGCCAGGAGGAATTTGTAAAAGTCCAGCTTTTCTTCCAGGCTCATGGGGGTGATCAGGGCCTGGTTGCCGTCCCGCAGGTCCACGCTGCACCACTGGGGGGCCGCGGTGAGGCGGTCCTTCTTGGCCCAGTCAAAGCAGGGCTCTGGGGGCAGGTAATAGCCGGGGCTATACTTCTTGAAATTCTTCATCATAACCATATCCTTTCTTTCGGGGGAGAAACAATAAAAGCCATCGTCTCTCCAGGAATATCAAGAGACGAAGGCTGACAAGCTTCCGCGGTACCACTCTTGTTGGCGTCCAACAACGCCCACTCAAATAGTTCACGCTCCGGGGTGAGACGCGTGCCTCGCTCCATGCGGCCTTGCACCAGACGGCCGCTCTCTGGGTTGGAGGGGGAGACAGCATATTCCCTTCATTGCGTGGGGTATGCAGTTTTATATGTTCCTAGCATAGCGGATGCGGGCGGGTTTTGTCAATGGGAAAGGGGGAAAATATTGCACAAATACGTCCGTCTCCCGGGCGGGAAATTTTCCTTGCTGGGGGTGCTTTCCTCTTTACTTTATCGTGCTAGAGTGGTAAACTGTGAAACAATGGGATGAATCAAAGGAAAGGAGCGGGCACCATGGAACTGGACACGCGTATCCTGCGCCGGGAGGAGCAGACCATTTACCGCCTGCGGCAGCTCTACGAGCGCCGGGGCTACAGCCCCTTTAAGATGAGTAAATTTGAGGAATACGACCTCTACGGCCGCAGCAAGGACTTTTTGGTCAGCCAGCGGATGATCACCTTCACCGACGAGCGGGGGGTGCTCATGGCCTTGAAGCCGGACGTGACCCTCTCCATCATCAAGAGCACCCGGGAGCAGGCGCCGGGGCCCCGGAAGGTCTATTACAACGAGACCGTGTACCGCTGGGGCAAGGGGGACGAGGGCTTCCAGGAGATCATGCAGACGGGCCTGGAATGTATCGGGCAGCTGGACCTGTACCACATCTATGAGGTCATTGCCCTGGCGGCGGAGAGCTTGGCCTCCATCAGCCAGGAATACGTCCTGGACCTGTCCCACGCGGGGCTGGTGGGCGGCTTTTTGGAGGCCGCCGGCATCCCGGAAAAGGACCTGCCCCGGGTGATGGGGGCGGTGCGGGCGAAGAACCGGACGGAGCTCGCCCACTACTGCCAGGAGAAGGGCCTCAGCGGCACCGTGGCGGCGCTGTTGGAAACCCTCATCACCACCTACGGCCCCCTGGAACAGGCCTTGCAGGCCCTGGCCCCCCTGTGCGTGGGGGGCAAAAAGACCCGGGAGGCCTGGGAGGAGCTCAGCAGCATCCAGGCCCTGCTGAACGCCAACGGCTTAGGGAACAAGGTCTATTTGGACTTCTCCGTGGAGGGGGATGTGGACTACTACAGCGGCATCGTCTTTCGGGGCTTTTTGAAGGGCCTGCCCCGGGGGGTGCTCTCCGGGGGGCAGTATGACAAGCTGGTCCAGCGCATGGGCAAGCACTGCGGGGCCATGGGCTTTGCCCTCTACCTCAACGAGCTGGAACGCCTGGACCCCGTCCAGGGGGACTTCGACGCGGACCTGCTCCTGCGCTACGACAGCAGCACAGACCTAACGGCCCTCACCCGGACCCTGGCGGAGCAAACCGCCGCCGGGAAGCGGGTGCTGGCCCGGCAAGACCCCACAGGGGTCCGGGCCCGGGAGGAACTGGACCTGAGAGGAGGGGCAAGGACATGAGACCATTGTTTGACAGCGGCATTTCTGCCGACGGCTTCCTGAACGTGGCCCTACCCAAGGGCCGCCTGGGGGAGCGGGTG
>CAJUCB010000107.1:2184-3832 GCA_910584805.1 uncultured Oscillospiraceae bacterium | reverse complement strand
CCCGCCATGTTGGGGCCGGTGATGATGGCGGCCCGGTGCTCCTTGCCGTCCATGTAGGTGTCGTTGGGCACGAAGCCTGTGGTCATGGCCTCCACTACCGGATGCCGCCCCTCCTTGATGTCGATGATCCCGGAGCGGTCCACCACGGGCATACAGTACTCGTTCTCCGCCGCCGTCTGGGCAAAGCTGCACAGCACGTCCAGCTGGGCCACCGCCTGGGCGATGCGCTGGATGTCTGCGGTCTGGGCGGTGGTGATTTTCCGGAACTGGCAGAAGATGGTATACTCCAAGGCCACCATCCGGTCCTGGGCGGAGAGGATGGTGTGTTCCAGCTCTTTTAATTCCTGGGTGATGAAGCGCTCGCAGTTTACCAAGGTCTGCTTGCGGATGTAATCCTCAGGCACCAGGTCGTAATTGGACTTGGAGACCTCGATGTAATAGCCAAAGACCTTGTTGTAGCTGACCTTCAAGGACTTGATCCCTGTGCGCTCCTTCTCCCGGTTCTCCATGCGCAGCAGGACGCCCTTGGTGTCGTTTAGGATTTCCCGGAACTGGTCCACGTCCACGTCAAAGCCGGTGCGGATTAGGTTGCCCTCCTTGGGGGAGAGGGGGGGCGTTTCCACGAGGCCTTGGTCCAGGAGCTTGCACAGCTCTGGCAGGCCTTTTAGGTCCGTGCGCAGCTGGGAAAGGCCTGGGGGCAGGTTGTTTTCCGGGAGCAGGGCTTGCAGGGGGGGCACTTTGGACAGGCTGGCGCTGAGGGCCACCAGGTCCCGGGGCCCGGCGCTGCCGTAGGCCACCCTGGAAATCAGGCGTTCCAGGTCCCCGATCTCCTTCATGAGGGCTTGCAGCTCCCCCCGGGCCAGGCTGTCGTCCTTGAGCCAGGACACCATTTCCAGCCGGTGGGTGATGGCCACCGGGTCCACCAGGGGCCGTTGGAGCCAGCTGCGCAGCAGACGGCTGCCCATGGAGGTGCGGGTCTTGTTGAGCACCCACAGCAGGGAGCCCTTTTTCTCCTGGCTGCGGATGGTCTCCGTGAGCTCCAAATTCCGCCGGGCGGTGGGGTCCAGGTCTAAGAAGCCGCTGGTGTCGTAATAGCGTAGGGTATTGATATAGCTCAGGTCTGTTTTCTGGGTGTCGTAGAGGTAGTCCATCAGGCCCCCCACTGCCCGGATGGTGCCGTGGGCATCGGGGGGGAGGGTGTCCAGCCCCTGAGTAAACTGCTTTTTCACCAGGGCCTTGGCCTTTTGCAGATGGAAACGCTCCTTCCCGGCCTTTTCAATCCGGCAGTTGGGCTTGTAGGCCAGCAGGGACAGGAAGTCCTCGTCCTGGTGGGCAATGGGGGAGAGGAGCAGCTCCCTGGGGGAGAAACGGGCCAACTCGCTGATGGCCCGGCGCTCCCAGCCCGCAAAGGGGAAGCTGGTGAGGACGATCTCCCCGGTGGACAGGTCCCCCAGGCACAGCCCCGCCCCCTCCGTTTCCTCCACCCACAGGGCGGCCAGGAAGTTGTTCTCCCCTTCGGCCAGGAAATTCTCCTCCAAAAGGGTGCCGGGGGTGACCACCCGGATGATCTGCCGGTCCACCAGGCCCTTGGCCTTGTCCGGGGGCTCGGTCTGCTCACAGATGGCCACCTTGTACCCCTTGTCGATGA
>CAJUCB010000107.1:0-2174 GCA_910584805.1 uncultured Oscillospiraceae bacterium | reverse complement strand
GCGGATGTAGTTTTCCGCCGCGTGGTAGGGGACCCCGCACATGGGGGTGCGTTTTTCCGGGGGCTTGTTCCGGTCCCGGGTGGTGAGGGTGAGGTTCAGCTCCTGGGCGGCCAGCTTGGCGTCCTCGTCAAAGAGCTCGTAAAAATCCCCTAGGCGGAAGAAAATCAGGCAGTCGGGGTACTGCTGTTTGGCGCCGTAGTATTGTTTTCTCATGGGGGTCAAATCTGCCATATCGTCTCTCTTTCTCTACTCTGCAATGGTCCCAAACAGCGCCCAGGTGGAGGCGTCATGGATATAGGCCCGCTGCCAGCTCCCGATCAAGGCGGGGTCCCCCTGCAAATGGATGAGCCGCCCGCCCCGGGTCCGGGCGGTGAGCCTGCCGTCCTTCCCCTGGCCGTCCACCAGGCAGGTCCATTCCTTCCCCACATAGCGCTGGTGGCGCTGGGCGGAGATGGCGTTTTGGTGTTGGAGGAGGGTTTGGAAGTTGGCGCTTTTCTGTTCCTTGGGCATGGGGTCTGGGAGGGCGGCGGCCTTGGTGCCCTTTCTGGGGGAGAAGATGAAGGTGAACAGGGCGTCAAACTGAACCGCCTGGATCAGGGACAAGGTCTCCTCAAATTCCTCCTGGGTTTCCCCGGGAAAGCCTACGATCACGTCAGAGGTGAGCACCACCTCTGGGATACGGGCCCGGAGCTGCTGGATTTTTTCCAAATAGTCCTCCCGGCTGTAGCCCCGGTTCATGGCCTGCAAGACCCGGCTGCTGCCGGATTGGAAGGGCAGGTGCAGGGCGGGGGCCAGCTTTTCACAGGCGGCCATGGTGTCGAAGAGCCTGGGGGAGGCGTCCTTGGGGTGGCTGGTCATAAAGCGCAGGATAAAGTCCCCGGGGATCTGGTCCAGCTGCTGCAAGAGCCAGGCGAAGTCAATCCCAAGGTTTAGGTCCTTGCCGTAGGAGTTTACGTTCTGGCCTAGGAGGGTGATCTCCCGGTATCCCGCCTGGGCCAGTGCCTGGACTTCGGCGATGATATCCTGGGGCAGGCGGCTGCGTTCCCGGCCCCGGACGTAGGGGACCACACAGTAGGTGCAGAAATTGTTGCAGCCGTAGAGGATGGACACCCAGGCCTTCACCTGGCTGCCCCGCACTTGGGGGATACCCTCAGCCACGGTGCCGGGGACATCCTGGGTGGCGAACACCCGCTTGCCGCTGTTGAGCTTTTCCCACAGCAGCTCTGGGAACTTCCAAAGGAGCTGG
The DNA here is from genome assembly GCA_910584805.1 of uncultured Oscillospiraceae bacterium. Classification (GTDB taxonomy): domain Bacteria; phylum Bacillota; class Clostridia; order Oscillospirales; family Oscillospiraceae; genus Evtepia. The sequence goes on along the minus strand of CAJUCB010000107.1, from coordinate 928 downwards.
GGCCCGAACACCAGGTCTACATAGGGGAAGGATGTCCGCAGCCGCTGGGCCACGTGGTCCTGCCGGGCCATACAGCCGCACAGGACGATGAGCTGCTCCTGGTGGCGGCGCTTGGTGTGGGACAGGGCCCCCACGTTGCCATAGACCCGCTGCTCGGCGTGGTCCCGGATGGCGCAGGTATTCAGCAACACCAAATCGGCCCCCTCCGCCTCCTGGACGAAGGAGAAGCCCATTTCCTGTAAATAGCCCCGCAGGCGTTCCGAGTCCGCCTCATTCTGCTGGCAGCCATAGGTGTCTACGAAAGCGGTGCGCCTGCCCTCCTCCCCGGGGAGCAGGGCGCGGAGTTGACGGCACAGCTGCAATTGGCGCTGGACCTGTGCAAGGGGGATGGTCTGGGTCTCTCTCAAAAGTGGTTCCTCCGGCTATCTTATCATTATATAAGGTGTACTATACCACAAGGGAGACAATTTTTCAAGGATTCCCCTCTGTTTCTGTCGGTTTTTTGCAGTTTCACGCCAGCGCTTCCGTCAGAAAAAACGAAAACATCACCACCCGGTTTTCGTTTCGGGTGGTGATGCTTGCCAGATATGTCGAAGTGTGGTATGATGGGGAGGCTACAGCGAAAGGAACGGTCAAAGGCGGTTGGCCCCCATTACATAAAGGGGGTTAAATCACTTCTTTGGATTTGCCCCCGGAAAGGGGGAGGAGCCATGACGATTATCATCCATATCACCAGCGTTACGGATGTATGTCAGATTGCTCTTGTTGTTCTCAATCTGCTTGCCTTAGTGCATACAGTGCGGAATGGCCGGAGATGAAGAAGTAGCCGCCTGGCCAGCACCCAGACGGCTACTAAGAATAAAAACATAAAGTTTGGGACCAGCCGCTGACTGAATCCTCTAGCCGTAGTATAAACGCTGCCGCTCCC
>CAJUCB010000106.1 GCA_910584805.1 uncultured Oscillospiraceae bacterium | reverse complement strand
CCGGCGGCCCCCCACAGCGGCCCCGTGGGCCACCTCTAGGGCCACCTTTTCGTTGGGGGCCCACTCGCAATAGACCTCTGGATATTTGGCGGCCTCCTCTGTGATCTCTGTGCTGGGGGTGCCGGGATAGCTGGAGATCACAGCGCAACCGGCCTCATATAGTCCACGGGCAACCGCAGTGTTGCCCAGCATCAATTCTCTCATACTGTCTCCTTCGTGGGGGGCTCCCCCTGGGTCTGTCTCTGTTCCACCCGCTCCATGATCTCCACCAGCGCCCCGGTGCCAGCGCTCAGCACCCGGTTCACCCGGCTGACCGTGGCGGAGCTGGCGCCGGTCTCCCCCAGGATCGTCTTATATACCTTCTCCTCATGGAGCATTTTCGCCACGTCAAAGCGCTGCTCCATGGCCCGCAGCTCTGTGACGGCGCACAGGTCGTCAAAAAACCGGCAGCACTCCTCCACCGTTTCCAGGGCCGCAATGTGCTGGTACAGCGCAATACTGCGCTCCTTCCTGTTGGGTCTTGGCATACCATTTCGCTCCTCTCTGTGGATGTCAGCTTTGGTTCTGCTGGGCCACCAGATGGTCCGCGCCATAGCGCTTGCGCAGGACAGGCTTCTCAATCTTCCCGGTGGCGTTGCGGGGGATCTCCGCAAAGATCACCCTCTTTGGGCGCTTGTAGCGGGGCAGCTCCATGCAGAAGTCATTGATCTCCTCCTCGGTACAATCCATGCCCTCCTTGACCTCGATGATGGCCCCGCAAATCTCACCCAACCGGCGGTCCGGCAGGCCAATCACCGCCACGTCCTTTACCTTATCATGGGCCCGGAGGAAGTCCTCGATCTGCACCGGGTAAATGTTCTCACCGCCGGAGATCACCACGTCCTTCTTCCGGTCCACCAGGAAGATGAAGCCGTCGGGGTCCATCATAGCCATGTCCCCTGTATATAACCAACCGTTTTTCAGCACCTCGGCGGTGGCCTCCGGGTTGTTGTAATAGCAGGTCATGACGCCGGGGCCCTTGACACACAGCTCGCCCACGTCCCCCTGGGCCACCTCCTGGTCCTGCTCGTCCACAATCTTCACCTCCCAGCGGTAGCCGGGGATGCCGATGGCCCCTACCTTGTGGATGTTCTCCATCCCCAAGTGGACACAGCCCGGGCCGGTGGACTCGGACAGACCGTAGTTGGTGTCATACAGGTGCTTGGGGAAATAAGCTTTCCAGCGGCGGATCATAGAGGGCGGCACCGGCTGGGCGCCAATGTGCATCAGCTTCCACTGATCCAGGGTATAGTCGGAGAGCTGGACATCCCCCCGGTCCAGGCTGTCCAAAATCTCTTGGGCCCAGGGCACCAGCAGCCACACCAGGGTACAGCCCTCGTTGGAAATGGCTTTCAAGATAATCTCCGGAGAGGTCCCTTTCAGCAGTACCGCCCGGCTGCCGGCAAAGAGGCTCCCCATCCAGTGGAACTTAGCGCCGGTGTGGTACAGGGGCGGGATACACAGGAACACATCATCGTGTTGGATGTCGTGGTGCTTCTGCTCCATCTCCGCAGCCTGGGTGAGGCTGCGGTGTTTATGTAGGATGGCCTTGGGGAAGCCGGTGGTGCCGGAGGAAAAATAGATGGCCCCGTCGTCATCGTCGGTGATGAGGACTTGGGGGGGCGCGGAGGAACAGTCCGCCACCAGCTCCCGGTAGCTCTCGGCAAAGGTGGGGCAGTTGTCCCCCACATAGATCAGCAGGCGGCCGTGACAGAGCTTATGGGCGATGGATTCGATCCGCCCGATGAACTCCGCCCCGAACAGCAGCACCTGCACCTCCGCCAGGTCCGCACAGTATTGGATTTCCTCGGCGGAATAGCGGAAGTTGAAGGGCACGGCGATGGCACCGGCTTTCAAGATGCCGAAATAGATGGGCAGCCATTCCAGGCTGTTATACATTAAAATAGCCACCTTGTCGCCCTTTTTGACCCCACGCTCCAAAAGGAGGTTGGCGAAGCGGTTGGCTTTCTCATTGAACACATTCCAGGTGATCTCCCGGCGGTAGGGGCGTTTCACTGTGGGCTGGATCAGATCATATTCCTTCCAGGTAATCCGCCGGGGGTCCGGGAGCTCCGGGTTGAGCTCCACCAGGGCGATCTCGTTTCCATAGAGCTTCACGTTGCGTTCCAGAAAATCGGTAACGGGCATGTTCAACAGTCCTTTCTCTCCCCCCAGGCCTATGGGCCGGGAGACGACAGCTTTATAGCTTTAAACTCATAATACAACAAGTTTACTGTACCATTAAACCCATGGAAAGTCAAGGGGCAGCCACCGCTTTCCTCCCCGAACCCGGCTGAGAAACAAGGAAGCCAGGGCAATCCATCCCCGGCCTCCTCGATTGTATTCTGAACATAGGAAAACACCGCACAAGTGTGCGGTGTTTTCAGGCCCGTATCTTCTTCCAATACAGGCTGGCGGAGAAGGAGGGATTCGAACCCTCGAGACCCTTTTGGGGCCTACACGATTTCCAATCGTGCGCGCTCGACCAAACTACGCGACTTCTCCGTGTTTGCTCAGCTCTCATCTTTGCTTGTCCCTACTGAAAGACAACAACGATATTATAGCAAGTTTTTCGGAGAAGTCAAGAGGAAAATGAAAAAATTTCAAGTTTTTTCTGACCTCCTGTGACAAAACCCGACAGGCCCACATAGCCTGGAACAAGGAGTGAGAGATATGAAAGGTTTTTTTCAAACGTTTGCCATTTTGATGGCCGTCCTGCTCATCATCCCCTGCATCCCCACCGCCAGGGCCCAGGGCCCCCTCTATGAGGGGATCGACGTCAGCGTCTGGCAGGGAGAGATTGACTTTCCCAAGGTCAAAGCCGCTGGGAAAAAGTTTGTCTATATCCGGGCCGGGTACGGCTTGGCCCAGGACCGTTATTTTTTGCAGAATGCCCGGAACGCCCATGCCGCAGGGCTGCAAACCGGGTTTTATTTTTATGTCACCGCCAGGAATGAGCTCCAAGCCCGGCAGCAAGGGGAGTTTTTCGCCTCCCTCATCCGCGACCAACCCTACACCTGCCGCCCAGCCGTGGACTTTGAGGACTTCACAGGCCTGTCCGACCCAGCCCTCAACCGCATTGCCCTGACCTTTGCCCAGACTGTGGAGGCGGAGACCGGTCAGCTTCCCCTATTTTATACCAACACCTCCAGCGCAGCCTACCGTTGGGATGTGGCCCTGACCCGCTACCCCCTGTGGGTGGCGGAATACGGCGTGTCAGAACCCAGCACCACCGGCCACTGGCCTGGGTGGGTGGGCTTCCAGTACGGGGCAGGCTATGTGGATGGGATACACGGGGAGGTAGACCTGGACCTCTTCTCTCAAGAGGTCCTATTATCCGCCCTCCCCTTTGTGGATATCCTCCCGGACAGTTGGTATTATGACGCCCTGGTCGAGCTCCACCAGCGGGGCATTGTCCTGGGCTCCGGTGGGTATTTCCACCCGGACCGGGCCGCCACCCGGGCAGAGGCATTGGCCTTCCTCTACCGCCTGTCCGGCTCCCCCAGCACCGCCGGGGCACTCCACTTCACCGACGTATCCCCTGACGACTGGTACGCCCGTGCCGTCCACTGGGCCCAACTCCGCAGCATCGCCCAGGGCGTGGCCCCTGGCCGCTTCGCCCCGGGGGAGGCCGTCAACCGGGAGGACTTCGCCCTCTTCCTCTACCGGGACCGGGCCAGCAAGGGCCACGATGTCAGCGCCAGAGCCGACCTATCCCTCTTCTCCGACGGCGAAACCGTCTCCCCCTGGGCCAAGGAGGCCGTCTCCTGGGCTGTGGCAGAGGGAATCCTACAGGGCGGCAGCCACCGG
>CAJUCB010000105.1 GCA_910584805.1 uncultured Oscillospiraceae bacterium | reverse complement strand
TTCTCGCTCACCCGCTCTCCGGGTCTGTCTCTCGCGACAGCTTTGATAGAATACCACTCTATCCCTCGTTTGTCAAGGGCTTTTTTGAAGTTTTTTCATTTTTTCTCGAAAAAGCTAAAATAAGGAGGATTCCTGCCCCAAAGGCCAGGTTGCCCCAGGGTAGGATAGGGCTGTGCATCACACTATTCCAGAAAGCCGTAGGCAGCGCCCCCAGGAATACCAGGGCCGTCAGGCTCCATCCCATAGCCTGCCCCTCCTTGCACCCACTGGCCTGGGCCAGCAAGCGGCGCAGGCTCAGCAGCAGCAGGCCGAGCAGGGCCTCATCCCCCAGCACCCACAGGGCGGAGGCCAGCTCCTCTAATCGCTGGAACGCCCCCTGGAAGCCCAGCCCCGACACCATTTGGAAAAAGGGCCGGTCAATCTCCCCGGTGAGGGCGGGGCCAAAGCGGCCCAGCACCAGCAGCACCGCCGCTGCCACCAGGAGGAACAGCGCCCCCAGGGCCAGCCGCCCCCGCCAGCCGCTGCCCTCCTCCTCCCGCACATCTCCTATTATAAATAGTGCGTAGGTCCCCAGGGCCAGGGTGCCCAGGGTGGTGAGGGCCCCGCTGGGCACTTGCCCCAGCTCTCCTATTGTAAATAGGAGTACATAGCCCCAGCGCAGGCGGAAGATGCCAAAGAGCAGGATCATGGCAAAGCCAAAGCCCACCGCCAGGGCGAACACCTCGCAGGCCCGGGCAAAGGCAGGCAGGCCCCGGGCGGTCATCCACCCCGCCAGGAGCAGCACCGCCCCGGTGAGCAGGATGGGCGAGGCCCGGAGGGAATCTGCCAGGCGCCCCCCCAGGCGGCTGGCGTGGGCGGTGAGAAGGAAGAGGCCCCAGAGGAAAAACAGGGCCGCCAAAATCCGGGCGGGGAGCTTCCCCCAGCGCTGGGCCATCTGCTGCCCCAGGTCTCCATTTCCCAAAAATTTCCTTTTCAGGAGCAGCAGGGCCAGGAGCATGGCCACCGTCCCCGCCAGCAGGGGGCAGAGCCAGGCGGCGCTGCCCGCCCCTTGGAGGCGGTTGGGAAGGAGCTCCGTGGCCAGGGGCAGGAGGGCCAGGAGGAGGATGGTGCGCAGTTGCCGGTAGGATATCTTATGGTCGTGCATGGGTAGGCCTCCTTGCAGTGTTTCCGTTTGGGTGGTTCAGTACCGCTCCGCCATGGTCACCCCCACCTCTACCTGATACTTCAAGCCGGGGAAGGCAGCCTCCCACTGTTGGTGTACGGTGGTCCACTGGGCAGGGCGGCGGAGGGTGGCTTGGCGGTCAATCCCGGCGCCGTCGCTGCCTGCAAACTGCATACAGCGCAGGGCTTCCTTCATGGCCTGGGCAGTCTCCTGCTCCAATTGCTGGGTGTCCGCCGCCTCCCAGCCCCCGGCGGCCACCCCTTCCAGCTGGCAGCGCAGGACCAGTCCCGTCAGCTTGCCCTCTTCCAGCACAGGGGCCACCCGGCAGCCCCGGCTTTGGAGCAGCACCGCCTGGTCCCCTGCCGAGGCAGTCCAGTGGATGCGTTGGCCTTGGAGCAGGGCGGCCCCCAAGGCGGCGTTGCCGGTGAGCCAGCCGGTGAAGCGGCCTCCCCCATAGAGGGCATAGCCCCAGAAGTATAAACCCTCCTCCCCAGACGCCAAGGCGGGGATCAGCAGGGCCCGGCCCTCTGCCAGGGCGGCGGCGGCCTCCCGGAGGGTCAGGGGTTCAAAGCCCTGGCGGTCCTGGCCGGCGGCTTTCAGTACGTTCATCCGCTGGGCGGGGTCCGCCGCCGGGGTAAAGGTCTCCTTTAGGCCCTTGCCGCGCACCACCCAGAGCTGGGTCTCCGTGCTCTGCTCCGGCTGCTGGAAGGCGTAGCTCAACAGCTCCGGCAAAAGGGTGGGGCTGTCCTCCCCCAGGAGCAGGTGCTCCACATGGGCGCTGTTCACCACCTGGCGGCCCTGGTCGATGAGGGCCTCCACGGCGGCGGCAGGGGTGGCCCCCTGGCCGTGGAACATCTGGGCGTCCTCGTCCCCCCGGCCCTCGGTGGCGGCGTAGAGGGTGAGCTTCCCCCCGGCCCCCTCCGCCCCCAGGAGGCTCACCACGGCGTTGCTGCCGCTCTCCCGGCTCTGGGGGGTCCCGGCGCAGCCGCTGAGGCAGCCCAGCAGGCAGCCCAGCAGGAGAACCACCAACATCCGTCTCATCTTCCTCACCCCTGTCTCCTGATATTCCTGGTGTGGAGGGCCTGCTCCCGGAACTTCACCCAGGGGCGGGGCCAGCGGACGACCCCATGCCCCGCCTTCCGCTCCCCACCGGAGGCGGCAAAGGGGGTCAGGTAGGGCACCCCAAAGCTCTCCAACTGAGCCAGACGGCTCACCAGCACCGCCGCTGCCGCCACCACGGCGAACAATCCCCCCAAGCTGGCGGCGATGGCAAAGAGGAAGCGCCACAGGCGCAGGGCGGTGGAAAACTCCTGGTTGGGCACGGTATACCCGGCGATGCCCGCAATGGCCACCACAATGAGCACCACCGGGGAGACAATCTGGGCCTCCACCGCCGCGCTGCCCACCACCAGGCCCCCTAAAATGGATACCGTCTGGCCGATGGGCCCGGGGAGGCGCAGCCCTGCCTCCTGAATCACTTCAAAAGCCAGGAGCATAATGATGACCTCAAATACGGTAGAAAAGGGCACGTTGGCCTTGGCCTCAGAGATGGACCAGGCCAGGCGGGCGGGGAGCATCTCCGGGTGGAAGTTCACCGCGGCCACGTACACTGCCGGGAGGAAGAGGGAGCCCAGCATACAGAAATACCGCAGGATGGACAGGCAGGAGGCGGCAATCCAGTTTTGGGAGCGGTCCTGGCCGGTGGTGAAGAACTGCCCCACGGTGCCTGGCAGCAGATAGCCCAGGGGGATGCCGTCCACAATCACCCCCACCCTGCCCTCCACCAGCCCGGCGCAGAAGCGGTCCGGACGCTCGGTGTAGGCAATCATGGGGAAGGGGGTGTCCACCTCGTCCACAATCTGCTCCTCTAGCCCGGCGGTCTCCAAGAGCTCGTCGGTGTCGATGGCCTCAATGCGCCGCGTCACCTCCGCCACCAGGGCGGGGTCGGTGATGCCCTGGATGGAGAGGATGTCCACTGGGGTGATGCTCTGGCGGCCCACAATTACCTCGGCAATCTTCAGCTCCGGGGCCCGGAGGCGGCGGCGGACCAGGGAGGTGTTGGTGCGCACGGACTCCACAAAGCCGTCCTTGGCGCCCTTGATGGCGGGCTCATTCTCCGGGGGGCTCACGGAGCGTTTTTCCTCGGTGGGCACAGCATAGGCCACCATCCGCCCGTCCCCGGGGAAGTCCAGCACCACGCTGCCGTCCACCAGGGCGAATACCGCCTCATCCAAGGTGGTGCAGAGGGTGACGCTCTGGCTGTAGACGATGCCCTCCAAGAGCATACGCACCGCGGCCTCCGGGAGGGCATCCCGTAAAAGCTCACTGGTGGCCAGGGGGCGCAGGACGTAATCGTTCAAACGCTCGGTGCGGATTTGCCCGGCAATGCCAAAGGCGGCGCACTTTTTCCCCGGGTCTCCGCCAATGAGAACCTCCCGCTCCTGGAAGTCGGCGCAGCCCTCAAATACCGTGCGGATGCCCTCCCCACTGAGGGCCCCGGGGTAACGGGGCTCCCGGCGGGGATGGGGCGGAGCCCCGTGCTCCTTGGGTCCAAGCCAGTCCATGGGCAGACCCCCCTTTCCTTTCATTCTCCCAGGTAGTATGGCCGGGCTGGGGACGGATATACCCGTCAGGAACGGAGCTGTAAAAGAAAAACGCCAACTGCCTTGAACAGCTGGCGTTTTTTGTCATTGTTTTTTCAGCAAGTCCCGATAGCCTTGCCGCTCCTTTTCTGGAATGTCCAGGAGCGCCATAGCCTGCTCCTCTGATAGGTCCATATTTTTCATCAAGCTCTGGATGGAGGACAAAACACCCTTTGTCACACCTTTGGCCACACCCTTACGCATCACACCTTCACTCAGATTACACATAGACGACACCTCCTCATCCAGTTTCTGCGTCATTGGGATGTCATACT
>CAJUCB010000104.1:2474-4117 GCA_910584805.1 uncultured Oscillospiraceae bacterium | reverse complement strand
GGGCAAACGATAAGGGCACACCTGGCGGTGTGCCCTAAAAATAGCCCTCCCAGAATTGGAGAATCCTGGATTGGATATTATCCGGGGATATCCATAAAATCCCGGAACTTTATTCACATCTTAATCCCATACACCCCATACCAAGTCCCCGCACCAAAGGAGGCGTTATCGGAGAGGCTCAAGGTCACAGTTGGCACTTCCTTATAGTCCAGGGTGTCCGTGACGTTCAAGCCGATGATGGTTCCCCCGGTAGAGATGGCATACCCGCAAGGGCCTGCCGGCGTAAGCATCAAGTGTATCGCGATTCCCTGCCGGGTGCTTTCCGCGGCGGTGAGGCGCGGGAGCATGATCCGGTTGCCGTTGTTCAGGGCCAGCCGGAGCACGGGACCAGCTGCGGAACCGCCATAACTCCCCGCCGCCACCACAGGCCCGCAGAGGATTTGCAGCTCCCGGAACTGGCTCAGCTCAACATCCTCTAGGATGGTGGTGATGGTGCTCTGGGAGGTGCTGAGGGTTCCCCCGGCCATGCGCACCAGGGAGCGGTTGTTTACTGCGGCGTCCAGGCGGCTGTTGTCCGCGTTAAAGTCTGCCCGCAGGACCGGGTCACTGGGGACCCACTGGCTCAGTTGCAGATGGGTGGTTTTGTTGCTTGACATAGATTGATACCCCTTTCCTGTCATCTATCCCTGGCGGGACACAGGGGTTTGGGGGACAATTCCGTACACCTTTCGCCAAAACTTTTTTCAGGACATCACACAGCTGCCCGGCGGGGTGGGAAACAGCAGCGCTCCCGCCACTGCCGGGCCGCCCAGGTCGGCCCCACCACCTCCACCTCGCCGCTGTGGGTGTCCACCCATTCCCAGAACGCCGGCCCCACCACCACGTCGGCGCTGAGGAGAAAGCCCGTGCCCTGGGGCTCCGCCTGGGCCTCGGGCCCGAAGCGGTCCGCCACCTCTTCCGCCAAGGCCTCCTGGCAGAGGAGTTGGACCCGCTCCCGCCGGTCGGGGTCCAGCCCGAAGGGGGCAGCGGTCCACATGGCTGGGTCCGCCCCGGGCCCTTGGGCGGGCAGCCCGGTGACCAGCACTTCCCCCATCCGGTCAGGACGGAACAGGCGCAAATTCTGGGTTCGGTGGTCCCAGCCCAAGAGGCGGTAGCCCTGGTCGGTCCAGAGCAGGCCCTTGGGGCTGACGAATTGCCGCGCCCCGGCAGGGGCCTTTTCCAGGTGCCGGTCATAGCGGTAGGGGACAAAGCTCAGGGCCTTGCCCTCCTGGCAGGCGGTGTGGATCCGGTCCAGCACGGACTGAACTGCCCCGTCCTCCTGCCGGGATAGGGCCACAGGCCGGTGGAGCCGGGGGCGTTGGTGGATAGACGTCAGCCCCTTCACCTTATCCAGCAAAGCCTCCCGCTGGGCCTGACTGAAGTGGGGGTAGACGGCGATGGCGTCCGCCATGGCCCGCAGCTCCCCGGGGGCGAAGGTACGCCGGCCCAAATACCAGCCCCCGCCGTTCCCGGGGCGGAACACCACATCCAGGCCGTGGCGGCGCAGGGCAGCCAGGTCCCGGTAGATACTCTTGCGCTCAGCGGCAGCTCCCTGTTCTGCCAGCCGCTCCCGGAGCTGCGTCAAGCTCAGGGGATGTTTCTCG
>CAJUCB010000104.1:527-2464 GCA_910584805.1 uncultured Oscillospiraceae bacterium | reverse complement strand
TTCTTCTTGCAGGATCGTGGTCAAGAGCAGGGTGCGGTCCCGCTGGTCTGTGTGCTTTCCCATGGATGGGCCCCTCCTTTTTTCTTTGATAGGCCCATTATAGAACAAATGTTCGATTTCTGCAAGGAAAAGTTTTGGACGGCAGTACCAAAAAAGGGCTGTGTTACGCCCAGTCCTTCCAGACCTCCGGGGCGTAGCCCACAGTAGCCTGTTTGCCATTGCGGACAATGGGGGTACGCAGGAGGGTGGGGTCCTCCAAGACCTTCTCCACCTTGTCCTCTGGATAGGCCAGGTACTGCACCAGGGACAAGTCCGGGTGCTTGGGGTCCAGCAGCTCTTCCAAGGGGATTTTTTGCAGCACCGAGCGCAGCTCCCCCTTGCTGATGCCATAGCGTTTCAGGTCGATGGACTGGAATTTGATCCGGCGCTCTTTGAAATAGCGCTCGGCTTTTTTCGTGTCGAAGCACTTGGGCTTTCCAAAAATTTGAATGTTCATGGTGATCCTCCCAGGCAGTTTTTTATCCAGCATACCACAAAGCGGCAAAAATAGGTATACTTTTCCTGTCTTTCGTGTTATACTAACCCATGATAAGCTTGGGCTTTTTTCATTAAGCCTGTAAAATGTGATAAGACGCAACGGGACCGGCGGTAGAGAGAAGGACAGGGAAACAGACCCTTCGCGGTACAGGGCGAATGGGTATCCTCTCCTTTATCATTCTTCCGCCGCTTCTGGCTGTGCAAAATTCAGACAAGGAGTTATCATGGCAGAAAAACTGAAAATCATTTCCCTGGGCGGGCTCAACGAGATCGGGAAGAATCTCACCGTCTACGAGTACGGCAACGACATCATCGTGGTAGACGTGGGCATGGGATTCCCGGATGACGATATGTACGGCATCGACGTGGTCATCCCCGACGTGAGCTATCTCATCAAGAACCGGGACAAAATCCGGGGCATCTTCATCACCCACGGCCACGAGGACCACATTGGGGCCTTACCCTATGTGCTGCGGTCCTTCAATGCCCCCATTTACGCCACCCGGATGACCTTGGGGTTGGTGCAGCTAAAGCTGGAGGAACACCGCCTGCTGGACAGCACCAAGCTGGTCACCTGTGAGGCAGGGGATGTGATCAAGGCGGGGCGTTTCTCTGTGGAGTTCATCCACGTGAACCACTCCATTGCGGATGCGGTGTGCTTCGCCATCAAGTCTCCTGTGGGCACCATTGTCCACACGGGGGACTTTAAGATCGACCCCACCCCCATCAAGGGCAAGATCATGGATTTGACCCGCCTGGGAGAGCTGGGGAAGGAGGGGGTCTTGGTCCTGCTGGCGGACTCCACCAACGTGGAACGCCCCGGCTTCACCCGTTCGGAACGCTCTGTAGGGGCCAGTTTCGAGGGCCTTTTCGAGGGCTGTAAGGAACGTATCATCCTCACCACCTTTGCCTCCAACGTGGACCGCATCCAGCAGGTGATTAACGTAGCGGCCAAGCATGGGCGCAAGGTGGCCATCACTGGCCGGAGTATGGAAAATTCCCTGCGGGTGGCCACGGAGCTGGGGTATACGGAAATTCCCCAGGGGGTGCTGGTGGACATCAACCATATCAAATCCCTGCCCAAGGAGAAAATCTGCATCATCACCACCGGTAGCCAAGGGGAGGCCATGTCCGCCCTCTTCCGCATCGCCTTCTCCACCCACAAGCAGGTGGAAATCCAAGCGGGGGACCGGGTCATCATCTCCGCTTCCGCCATCCCTGGCAACGAAAATTCCGTGAACAACATCGTCAATGAGCTCTATCGGAAAAACGCCGAGGTGGTCAGCGAGCATAACCGGCCCCTACACGTCTCCGGCCACGCCTGTCAGGACGAGCTAAAAATCATCCACGCCCTGGTGCGGCCCAAGTTCTTCATCCCCGTCCACGGGGAGCAGCGGCAC
>CAJUCB010000104.1:222-517 GCA_910584805.1 uncultured Oscillospiraceae bacterium | reverse complement strand
TGTTCGTGGACGGCTACGGCGTAGGAGACGTGGGCAGTGTCGTCCTCCGGGACCGCCGCCATCTGGCGCAGGACGGCATGATCGTGGTGGTAACGTCCCTCTCCGGGGAGACCGGCGAACTGGTCTCCGGCCCAGATATTATCACCCGCGGCTTCGTGTACGTAAAGGAGTCGGAGAGCCTCATGGAGGAATTGCGGGAAGTGGCCTTAGAGACCTTATCTGTGTGCCAGGAACGGAGCATCAGCGATTGGGCGTCCATCAAATCCGCTATCAAGGGGGAACTGTCCCGCTACCT
>CAJUCB010000104.1:0-193 GCA_910584805.1 uncultured Oscillospiraceae bacterium | reverse complement strand
GGTTTGAGGGTGTGTGTAAACATCCAGAAAACACCGGATATTGCGAGAAATCATACAACCCAGATATTTCCTCTTCTGGGAGACAAAAACTTAGGGCGTGCCGTCAGGTACGCCCTAAGTTTTTTCCCCATGAGCGCAATGCAACCAGCAGAAGGTGCTGACCCTGGTTCTCACCCTCGCCATGCTCTTATCT
>CAJUCB010000103.1 GCA_910584805.1 uncultured Oscillospiraceae bacterium | reverse complement strand
AAGGGCTTCCCGCACGGTGCGGGAGAAACGGCACGTGGAAGTGACATGCTACGTTGCATAAAGAACGACAGTAAGTTGGGCTGCCGCCCAAACCTGCCCAGAGGCGCTGCCTCTGGACTCCGCCACCTTTTGAAAAAGGTGGACGAAAACTTTAATCTATGAGAGCACCGTTGGAGATGTGGAGCAATTTCCCTTCAAATACCGTTGGATCCGGTGCTTCACACCCCGTAACAAACACCTGCCCCCCCACAATACGCTCCAACACAAACGCCCGCCGGGGCGCGTCCAACTCCGAAAGGACATCATCCAAAAGCAAAACCGGCCACTGGCCAGTATCCCCCTGGAAAATCTCCCGCTCCGCCAGCTTCAGCGACAGCGCCGCCGTCCGGGTCTGCCCCTGAGAGGCAAACTGCCGGGCACTGCGCCCGTCAATCTCCGCCACCAAGTCGTCCTTGTGGGGCCCCGACAGGCAGGAGCGGGACTCCAACTCCTCCCGCCGGTGGCTCTCCTGATGGGACCGGATGGCCTCATACAGTTCCACCGTAGGCCGCAAGGGGTCCTCCACTGTGGAGACGGTGCGGTATTGGAGCCCCAAAACCTCCCGTCCCCCGGAGAACTCCCCCTGGATTGCCGCCGCCCGCTGGGCCAATTTCTGGATAAAATGGGCCCGGTAGTGGATCACCAGGGCACCAGCCCGGGCCATGGCCTCGTTGAACTCCTCCAAGACCTCCAACAGGCCGGGGTTTTTCTCCCAATCCCGTAAAATCCGGGTTTTGTGCTCCAACAGCCGGTGGTACTGCCCCAAAGCCTGGGCATAGCGGGGCCGCAGCTGGCAGATGGCGTGGTCCAAAAACCCCCGCCGCTCCGCCGCCCCCGCCCGGATCAGGGACAGGTCCTCCGGGCAAAACAGCACCGTTTGCAGCACTTCCGACAGGGCGGCGGCGTTTTTGGCCTTCACCTGGTTGATGAAAATCCGCCGCCGCGCCCCCCGGAGGAGCTGCAACTCTATGGTAAAGCGCCGCCCCCGGCTCTCCACTTGGGCGGTGATATTGGCCCGGTCCCGCTGGAAGCCGATGAGCTCCCGGTCCCCCCGGGCCCGGTGGGAGCGGGCGGTGGAGAGGAAGGCGATTGCTTCCAGCAAATTCGTCTTGCCCTGGGCGTTTTTGCCAAAGATGACGTTGCGCTCTGGGTGGAAGTCCGCGCAGAAGCTTTCGTAGTTGCGCCAGCCCTCCAAGGTGATGGAGCGGAGGTTCACTGGACCTCAAGCTCCTGTCCCTGGAAGCTGACCCGGTCCCCAGGCCGCAGCTTCTTCCCCCGCTGGGTACACACCGCGCCGTTGACCTTGGCCTCCCCCTCTTGAATCAGCAGCTTTGCCTCTCCGCCGCTGCCCACCAGGTTGGCCAGCTTGAGCAGGGATTCCAATTTGATATATTCTGTGGTGATGGATATTTTTTCCATAGTATCAATACTCCGCTTTCAGCCGCACCGGGAGGACCATAAAGAGGAAATTCTCCTCTCCCTGGGTGGGCACGATGATACAAGGGGTGATGGGGCTGGAAAATTCCAGCGTTACCTTCTCGCTGGGGGCAGCCTTCAGGGCGTCCATGAGGTAGCGGTTGTTGAACCCAATCTCCAAGCCGCCCCCGTCCCCCTCGATGTCGCAGCAGTCGTGGGCTTGGCCGATGGCCGTTTTGGTGGAGAGGTCGATGCTGCCGTCCTTTAGGATGCAGTGCAGGGGGCTTTTCAATTTTTCACTGACGATGAGGGACACCCGCTCAATACAGCTCACCAGTTTTTTGCTCTCGGCGCAGATGGTGATGGGGTTATTCCTGGGGATGGCCTGCCGCCAGGCCAAAAACTGCCCTTCCAGCCGGCGGGCAATCAAGATGGTCTCTCCAATCTTGAAAAGGACATGCCGCTGGCCCTGGTGGATCTCCACCAAGTCCTCGCTTTCCCGGCAGATTTTCTCCACCTCCGCCAGGGAGGGGCCGGGGACCACAAACTCAAAGGCCCCGTTGCGCTCTGTGACGGCCTCCCGGCGCAGGGCCAGGCGGAAGCCATCCACCGCCACCAGGGTGAACTTGTCGTCCTCCTCCACCACGAAGAGGGAGCCGGTATGCACCGGGCGGCTCTCGTCCTGGCTCACGGCGAAGAGGGTTTGGGAGATCATGGAGCGCAGGGTGCCCTCTGGGATGGAAAAGGAATTTTGGTATTCCACCGTGGGCAGCTGGGGGAAATCCTCGGCGTTGATGCCGGAGAGGTTAAACTCACTCATGCCGCAGCGCAGGTGTACCTTGCCCTTTTCCTCTTGAAAGACCAGCACGTCGTCGGGCATTTTGCGGATGATCTCCCCAAAGAGCCGGGCAGGGAGGACGGCGGCGCCGGGCTCCTGGACCTGCGTTTCCATAGAGGAGCGGATGCCCGTCTCCTGGTTATAGCCGGTGATGGTGAGGCGGCCGTGGCTGTCGGCCTCCAGGAGCAGGCCTTCCAGGGCGGGGATGGTGCTCTTGGGGGACACCGCCCGGGAGGCAGTAGAGACGGCCCCCTGGAGCAGGGCCTTTTCGCAGCTAAACTTCATAGAAACTCCTCCGTTGGTTGAAAAATCGAATGCTGGGATTTCTCCCCCCATAGAGGGAGGATAGGATATTTTTTAGTAATCGTTGTAGTAGGGGCTGTGGATTGTGGAAAACTCGGGGAAAGTGTTGATAGAACGGGAAAAATTTCTCCACCAGGGGGGTGCAGGGTTTCCACTTTTTTTCCACAGGAAGGAACAGGGTCTTGTGGGGAATGTGGGGGATTTCTCCACATCAACAGAAATCGTGTGGAAAATGCGGAAAACCTCTCGTTTTCCAAAGCGGAGTTTTCGTCCACCTTTTCCAAAAGGTGGCGGAGTCCAGAGGCAGCGCCTCTGGCCAGGTCCAGGGCGGGAGCCCTGGGCAGGTTTGGGCGGCAGCCCAACTTAATATCGTTCTTCATGTAACGTAGCATGTCACTTCCACGTGCCGTTTCTCCCGCACCGTGCGGGAAGCCCTTTTGTCCGCTTTTTTTCAGAAAAAAAGCAGACGGAAAAAAACGACGGGGGCGAGACTGGGAGGCTTACCGTGCGGGGAACTTAGCGCCCGACCTCCCTGGTGCTTCCGTCCACCACCCGTAGGCCGACCGGGCCGGAGCTCCCGGCCACAAGGTGGGTGCGTTGTGCCGGTGCTGGGAGGTGGGTTGGTTTGATTTTTTCGCTTTTTCTCTCGGATTGGCTCGTTCCCATCTAGGAAGTGGTGGGGGATGGGGGGTGTTGGGGCTTGCTATGGTTTCTTTTTGGGGGGTGTTTGTGCTTGCTACGCTTTCTTTTTTGGGAAGGTTGGGGCTGTATAGCTTAAAGTAATTCCTTCCATATAGTCAGAGTTGTCAGTGCCTGCAAGGGGGTCAATTCCTCTACGGTCATTTTCCGCAATTCGTCCAATATGCCCTGTTCCTGGATTTCCTGGGCAGAGGGGAAGTGTTTGGTGACAATGGGCGGGGCATCTTCTAGCCGCCCTGCCCCCTGTTCCAACTCCTCCAAAATCTCCCTGGCCCGGCAGATGGCCTCTTCCGGCAAACCAGCCAGTTGGGCCACCTCGATGCCATAGCTCTGGTCCGCCCCGCCGGGGAGGATTTTCCGCAAAAAGGCGATATCCTTCCCCCGCTTTTTGGCGGCGATGTTATAATTCTTCACCCCAGGCAACTGCCCTTCCAGCACCGTCAATTCATGGTAGTGGGTGGCAAAGAGGGTTTTGGCCCCCAGGCGGTTGGGGTCGGCGCACCATTCCAGCACTGCCCGGGCAATGCTCATCCCGTCATAGGTGGAGGTGCCCCGGCCGATTTCGTCCAGGATCAGCAGGCTATTGGAGCTGGCGTGTTCCAGGAGCTGGGCCACCTCGCTCATCTCCACCATGAAGGTAGACTTCCCCCCCGCCAGGTCGTCGGAGGCCCCAATGCGGGTGAATATCTTGTCTACGATGCCGATACGGGCAGATTTGGCGGGGACGAAGGAGCCCATCTGGGCCAAGATCACCATCAGGGCCACCTGGCGCATGTAGGTGGACTTGCCCGCCATGTTGGGGCCGGTGATGATGGCGGCCAGGTCGTCCCCGCCGTCCATGTGGGTGTCGT
>CAJUCB010000102.1 GCA_910584805.1 uncultured Oscillospiraceae bacterium | reverse complement strand
ACCGCGTCGCGAACAGGCGCAGCGTGACACCACCAAGGTTGCGGAGTGCAGAGGCGGCGCCTCTGCCGGGTGCGGGCGGAGCCCGCAATCGCCAATGTTCCGCAGGAACGAGGCCCCTTGTTGGAAATCGTACCACCAACCAGCACCCCACTGCCTGGTCTACCACTTAACGCTATACCCCACAGCCCCGTTGTTTCTCCTTCCCGCACAGTACGGGCCCTTTTGTCCGCTTTTTTTGCGCTGCATAAAGTTTCACACGCGCTTCGCGCTATAAAAATCAGACATTGGCATGTCAGATTTTTAAGTGAAACTAATATCAGAAAAAAAGCAGACGGAAAAAAACGGCGGGGGCGAGACTGGGAGGCCTACCGTGCGGGGAACCTATCGCCCGACCTCCCTGGTGCTTCCGTCCACCACCCGTGGGCCGACCGGGCCGGAGCTCCCGGCCACAAGGTGGGTGCGTTGTGCCGGTGCTGGGGGGATTCCCTTTTTTTCGCTTTTTCTCTCGGATTGGCTCGTTCCCATCTAGGAAGTGATGGAGGATGGGGGAGGTTGGGGCTTGCTACGGTTTTTTGGTGAGGCTTTCCTAAATCATTGGGCCGTCCTCTTTGGCGCTTCGGCGCAGTAGTCTGAGTACATACACCACCAGGGCGATAAAATATACATAGAACACGGCCCCAAAGCCCACCAGCAGGAAATCATACAGCCCGTGGAGCACTGCCGCCAGGAGGAAGGCCCGTTTCCGGGTGGCCATTGCCCCTTCCCGTTGGCCCAGGGTTTCCAGCCACTTGGCCCGTCCAACCCCGGCCCCCATGACGATGCCGAACATGGCGTGGCCGGGGATGGAGAAGATGGCCCGGGCCACGGCGGTGGCGAAGCCGTTGGTGAGCACGTACATCACATTCTCCACCGCCGCGAAGCCCAGGGACACAAATACCCCATACACCACCGCGTCGAAGCGGTAGTTGAAGTTTGGCTCCCGCCAGCAGCGGCGGATGAGCACCCGGTACTTGACCCCCTCCTCAATGAAGCCCGGCACCACGAAGTAGGCCAGGAACAGGTAGGCCAGGCGGCTCCAAGGGAAGAAGTCGATGAACTGGTCCGCCAAGAGCTCCAACACCAGGATGGGCACCATGGCCACGGCCCCCCGGAAAAAGAGGCCCAGCAGCAGGGGCAGGGGTTCCCGTTCCAGCCGGTCCATTTTGTAGACCATGAGCAGCACCAGGGCAGGGGGGAGCAGGGCGGCGGCCAGTAAAAATGAGACGCTCTGAAAAACCAGTGGACACACGACCTTTCCAATCACCAATCAGATATCCAGATTCGCCACGTATTTGGCGTTGGACTCAATGAAAGCCTTGCGGGGTTCCACCTTTTCCCCCATCAAAATCGTGAAGATTTCGTCTGCTTTCACCGCGTCCTCCAGGGTAATCCGCCGCAGGGTACGGGTCTCCGGGTTCATGGTGGTCTCCCAGAGCTCGCTGGGGTTCATCTCGCCCAGGCCCTTGAAGCGGCTGATCTCCACCTTGGCGTTCTCATTCTCCCCCCGCATTTCCGCAGAAATCCGGTCCCGCTCCGGGTCGGAGTAGGCCACCCGCTGTTGCTTGCCCCGGGTGAGCTTATACAGGGGGGGCACGGCGGAGTAGACATAGCCGTCCTCAATGAGGGGGCGCATGAAGCGGAAGAAGAAGGTCAAAAGCAGGGTGCGGATATGGGCCCCGTCCACGTCGGCGTCGGCCATAATGACGATTTTGTGGTAGCGCAGCTTTTCCGGGTTGAACTCCTCCCCGATGCCCGCCCCCAGGGCGGTGATGACGGGGCTGAGCTTGTCGTTGCCGTAGACCTTGTCCGCCCGGGCCTTCTCCACGTTGAGCATCTTCCCCCACAGGGGCAGGATGGCCTGGAAGCGGGAGTCCCGGCCCTGGGTGGCGGAGCCTCCGGCGGAGTCGCCCTCCACGATATAGATTTCCGTGAGGGCGGGGTCCCGTTCGTTGCAGTCCCGGAGCTTGTCGGGCATCTGGCCGGACTCCAAGCCGGTTTTCCGCCGGACGGATTCCCGGGCTTTCCGGGCGGCCTCCCGGGCCCGGGCGGCGGTGAGGGCCTTTTCCAGAATGGCCTTGCCCACGCTGGGGTTCTCCTCCAAGAACTCCTCTAGCTTTTCCGACACGATGGCGTTCACCAGGGTGCGCATTTCGGAGTTGCCCAGCTTGGCCTTGGTCTGGCCCTCGAACTGGGCTTCGGTGAGCTTGACGGAGATGACGCAGGTGAGGCCCTCCCGGCAGTCCTCCCCGGAGACCTTTTCGTCATCCTTCAAGATTTTCATCTTCCGGCCGTAGGCGTTCAGGGCGTTGGTGAGGGCCCGGCGGAAGCCCTCCTCGTGCATGCCCCCCTCGGGGGTGTGGACGTTGTTGGCAAAGGAGACGATAATTTCGTTGTAGGTGTCGGTATATTGCAGGGCCACCTCCGCCATGGCGTCGTCCCCCTTGGCCCCGGACATATAGATGGGGGTATCATGGATGGTGGTTTTGTTGCGGTTGATATAGCTGACGAACTCCCGGATACCCCCGGCGTAGCACATGGTCTCCCGGCGCACCTCCTCCTCCCGGCTGTCGGAGATGGTGATGGTGAGGCCTGCGTTGAGGAAGGCCTCCTCCCGCATCCGGGTGTGGAGGGTGTCGTAATCATAGTCGGTGGTCTCGGTGAACATCTCCGGGTCCGGGTGGAAGCGCACCTGGGTGCCGCTGTGCTCCGTCTTGCCGGTGATGGTCATGGGTTGCACCACTTGTCCCCGGGAAAATTTCATCTCGTAGATTTCCCCGTTTTTGTGGACCTGGACCTCCAGCCACTCGGACAGAGCGTTGACAACAGACGCGCCCACCCCGTGGAGCCCGCCCGACACCTTATAGCCGCCGCCGCCGAATTTGCCGCCGGCGTGGAGGATGGTAAACACCACCTCCAGGGCGGGCTTGCCGGTCTGCTGCTGGATGTCCACAGGGATGCCCCGGCCGTTGTCCTGGACAGTAATCACATTGTCGGGGCCGATGTCCACGGAAATTTCCGTACAGAACCCCGCCAAGGCCTCGTCGATAGCGTTGTCCACGATCTCATAGACCAGGTGATGCAGGCCGCTGGAGGAGGTGGAGCCGATGTACATGCCCGGGCGCTTGCGCACCGCTTCCAGGCCCTCCAACACTTGGATTTCCGAGGCACCATATTCATGGTCAACGGCAGTGGTATTTTTGTTCTCTAATTCCATCATAGGAAACCTCCAAACATCAAACAGGGTCAAAAGTATCGGATAAAAATCGTTTCGCCAAGGTGGCCGGGGAGAGCTGGGTCAGGTAGACCATGACCTCCCCCTCCCGGTCCCGGCACAGCAGGAAGGCTTTGGGCAAATCCTCCCCCACGCTCACCACCCGGCCTTCCCGTTCCGCCCGGGCCAGGAAGTCCCGGGTGCGCCAGGAGGCGGTGGTGTTGTCCAGGTCAAAAATCCCCAGCACGTCACTTTGGTGGATCACCGTAGACGCGCCTAAGTGCAGGTACATGGGCCTACCTCCTTCGCCGCCGCCGGACCCAGGCCCGGAAGCGGTCCGCCATGGCGTAAGCCGCCCAGAGCAGCAGGCCGTAGACAGCCCAGTAGAGCAGCACCCCCCACAGTGGGAAGATGCCCCCCTCCCCGCAAAAGGCCCGGACACTGCCGGAGAGCCCCATAGCCCCCAGCACCGCGGGAATCCACCGGGCCACCTTTCCCCGGGACACCAAGCTGATGAGCAGCTGCAACAAGGGCCCCACCCACAGGGGCACCAGGGCCAGCAGCACCACCGCCACCAGCATCCCCATAGCCCACAGGCCGATTATTAAATGGAACATAGCAAACGCCTCCCATCTATTTTACCCCCGGAACAGGGGCGAACTGTGTACGAATGGGTACACCAAAGGGAAAATTTCAAGAAAACAATGTGGAATGCACGTCCACGACAGGAGGATATCCACAAAAAGGGACCAAACTGTGGACCAACAAACGCAAATCAAAAAAACAAGCAACCCATCAAAACAAACCGTAGCAAGCCCCAACGCCCCCAAAAAAAGAAAGCGTAGCAAGCCCCACTCCACCCCCATCTCCCACCACTTCCTAGATGGGAACGGGCCAATCCGAGGGAAAAAACGAGAAAATGGAAATCCAAACTATCCTCCCAGCACCGGCACAACGCACCCACCTTGTGGCCGGGAGCTCCGGCCCGGTC
>CAJUCB010000101.1 GCA_910584805.1 uncultured Oscillospiraceae bacterium | reverse complement strand
CAGAAAAGGAAATCCCTGGATTGCATATTATCCGGAAATATCCACGAAAACTGCGTCATTTATACATCCCATCCCACCCCCACATAACGTCAAAATCAAATCCTCCTTTACATTTCCCCCAGAACCCGCTATACTTCATCTTACCAAGGAAAAAAGATAGCCGCGCGTCAATTTGCGTACAACCGTCCATTCCCGCAAAGATACAGTATCCTAACGATAGGATAACAACACATAAGGAGTGCTGCCCCATGGAACTGTTTCGCAAAGCTGCTCTCTGGCAGGTAGAGGACCACGCCTTCGACTGGGCCAAGGAAAAGGGCCTGGAACAAAACAGCAGCTTCCCCTTCCCGGACCTGTACCTCTCCGCCCCCCTGGCCCAGCTGGTCAAGGAGAATCCAACGTTGGAGGATTTTCTCTATGAATGCCTCTCCCGCTTCACCGGCCGGGACTACGGCCACATGTCCTCCCTGGACCTGGCGGACAACTTCCTCCACCGGGAGTTCAACCACAAGTCCACCTGGCTCCGGGGCATCTGGCCCAGCCCCTCCTGGGGGGAGGTCCACTTGGATGTACTGTACGACATGGGCCTATTGCACCTCTACGAGGTGCCACCTCGGGCGCTGATCCTGGAACAGAAGGCAAAGGACCCAGACATGGCCTGACCGAGCCCCCAATAAAAAATCTCCCGCTGGTGTACATTCCAGCGGGAGGTTTTTATTTTTTCAACCCAGCAGAGCAGCTTTCTTCTCTAAAATTGCCAAGCCTGCAACGCAAGCGGGGCAGTCACAGAACTTCCCGCCAGCGGCCTTGACCTCCCGAGCGTGGGCACCCATCACCTTGGCCAGCTCCGCCCCGAAGAGCTGGATCCCAGCCTCGGACTGGCTGAACGCAATGCAGGCCTCAATGGGCAATACGTCCTCTTCCAGCTCTTGGATGTACTTCTTCGTCTCTTCCCCCTCCTGGGGTGTCCCCAGGGCATCCAGCCAGGCCTGGGCGGCGTCCTTGGCCTCCTGGCTGCACGACTCAGCGGCCATCAGTTCCTTGGTCTTTTCCACTACAAAGTCTTGCAATGCCTTATCCATGGTAATCCTTCCTTTCTGATGCTTACTCCGAGAGCAGCATCCGGTCGTTTTCGATGTTGAACTTCTCTAGGAGATCTTTTACGGTGAGATTCTTCTTCTCCTCCCCACGGATGTCCACCACCACGCGCCCGGCGTCCATCATGATGATACGGTTGCCGTACTCAATGGCGTTGCGCATGTTGTGGGTCACCATAAGGGTGGTGAGCTTGTCCCGGGAGACGATCTCCTCTGTGAGCTTGAGGACCTTGTCTGCCGTCTTGGGGTCCAGGGCGGCGGTATGCTCGTCCAGCAGGAGCAGGTCCGGCTTTTTCAAGGTAGCCATCAGCAGGGTCAGGGCTTGCCGCTGGCCGCCGGAGAGCAGGCCTACCTTACTGGTCATGCGGTTTTCCAGCCCCAGGCCCAGGGTCGCCAGCTTTTCCCGATAGATCTCCCGCTCCCGGTTGGTCACCCCAGGCCGTAGGCCCCGGCGCCGTCCCCGGCGGTAGGCCAGAGCCAGATTCTCTTCGATGCCCATGGTGGCGGCAGTGCCCATCATGGGGTCCTGGAACACCCGGCCCAGATACTTGGCACGCCGGTGCTCCGGCAGGTTGGTGATATCCCGGCCGTTGAGGACGATGCTCCCCTGATCCGGAGGGAACACCCCGGCGATGAGGTTCAGGGTGGTGGATTTCCCCGCCCCATTGCCGCCGATGACGGTGACGAAATCCCCATCCTCCAAGGTAAGCGTTAGGCCGTCAATCGCCCGCTTCTCGTTGGCAGTGCCCCGGTTGAAGGTTTTATACAGTCCGTTCAGTTCAAGCATCGACGTCCGCCTCCTTTTTCGCCGGTGCAGCCACAGCTGCAGGCCGCCGGGCCAATTTGCTCTTCCAGAATGGGATTGCCAGGAACAGGGCCACCACCAGGGCGGTAAGCAGCTTCAAATCGTCCGTGGACATGCCCAGGCGCAGGACAATCTGGATGACCACATAATAAATGATGGCGCCGATTACCGCAGAGAGGAGTTTCAGGGCGAAATTCCGGAAAATCTTGCTGAAAATGACCTCTCCGATGATGACCGCTGCCAGGCCCACCACGATGGCGCCCCGACCCATGTTGATGTCCGAGAACCCCTGGTACTGGGCCAACAGGGCCCCAGCCAGGGCCACCAGGCCGTTGGAGATCATCAGGCCCAAAACCTTGGTAAAGTTGGTGTTGATGCCCTGGGCCCGGGCCATGTTGCCGTTGGCCCCGGTGGCACGGAGGGCGGAGCCCAGCTCCCGGCCAAAGAACCAGTACAGCAGGGCGATGAGCAGCACCACAAACACCGTCAGCACGAGCATGGGGTTGTGGAGCGCTGCCGCCTGCACATGGCGGGCAGAGACCAGCAGGTCATACTTGTCCACACTGATGGGCAGGTTAGCCTTGCTGCCGTTGTCTGTCCCCCATCCCATGATGCGCAGGTTGATGGAGTACAGGGCAAGCTGGGTCAAAATCCCCGCCAGGATGTCCGGGATGCCGCAGACGGTGTGGAACAGGCCGGTGATGAGCCCCGCCAGCAGGCCGGCAATCACGGCGCAGAGCATGGCCAGCCACATGGGTGTACCGTTGAGGGTGAGCAGGACGCACACCGCCGCACCGGTACACAGGGAACCGTCCACTGTCAGGTCTGGGAAGTCAAGGATTTTATAGGTAATGTACACGCCAATGGCCATAATGCCCCAAATCAAGCCTTGGGATATGGCCCCAGGCATGGAGTTGAGCAGGCCCGCGAAAAATGTCACGATAATTCCCCCTCTGGATTCAGATAACGGTATCTTTAATATTGTGCAACGGGATCAGTATAGCAAAAAACGGCGGAAAATGGAAGTCCCATTTTCCGCCGTTTAAGACAATTACTCCTCTGCGCCGATGGGCTCATAGCCTTCGGGAACGGTAATTTCCAGGGCTTCGCAGTTGGCAACGTTGTACATCTTGGTCACCTCGGCGGCGGACTCGATCTTCATGGTGGAGATGTCCTTGCCGTTGACCAGGATTTCATACGCCATCTCGCCAGCCATGCGGCCGATGTCATAGTAGTCAATGGACAGGGTGGCCACACCGCAGCCCTCGCAGATCCCCTTTTCGCCGGCCACGACAGGCACTTTGGCGGCCAGAACCACGTTGGCGATGGCCTCGGTGTTGGAGGCGGCGGTATTATCGGTGGGGATGTAGATCACCTCGCTGGCGTCGCAAGCGGCCTGGGTGACGGAGTTGACGTCGTTGGTGTCAGTAAACGCGAACTTTTCTACGCTGTAGCCCATGTCCCGAAGATAGCCCTCCATGACATCACACTGATAAACGGAGTTGGCCTCGCCGGTGCAGTAGAGCAGGCCCACGGTGGTGACATCGGGGAAGAGCTCCTGGATCATTGCGGCCTGTTGGTCCAGAGGAGCCAAGTCAGAGGTGCCGGAGATGTTGCCACCCACGGTACCAGTCCAGTCGCTGATGTCTAGGGCGGTGGCATAATCGGTGACGGAGGTGCCCAAGATGGGAATCTCGCTGGTGGCAGAGGCCGCAGCCTGAAGGGGGGCGGTGGCGTTGGCCAGGATCAGGTCTACATTAGAAGATACGAAACCGTTGACGATGGTGGCACAGTTGGCGGTCTCGTTGGAGGCGTTCTGGATGTCGAACTTCACGCTGTCTGCGCCCAGCTTTTCGGTGAGCACGTCCTGGAAGCCCTTGGTGGCAGCATCCAAGGCGTCATGCTGGACCAGCTGGCAAATACCAATGTTATAGACCTTTTCGGTGCTGGCGTTGGTGCCGTCACCAGAGTTGGCGTCCTCTTCTGCGGTGGGTGTACCGCCGCAGGCAGTCAAGCCACAGGCCAGTACGCCTGCCAGCAGCAATGCAAGTAATTTTTTCACAGGAATTACCTTCTTTCCGTTTTTCAAACTTCTCACCGGACCGGCCGTCCGGTGGATTTATATTACCACCGCAGAAAATGACGGTCAAGGAAAATTTTGCAGTTTTCATCCTTTTTGGCAAATGTTACAAGGAATAAATATGTAGAAAGGCGGAATTATAGCGGTAAAAAATTCATTCCAGATATTTCCTGTTCTGGGAGGGGATTTTTCCTGCCATATCGTCAAATCTAGCCGCAAATTCTGCCAGAAAGTCAAAGTGCAACCAGCAGAAGGTGCTGACCCTGGTTCTCACCCTCGCCATGCTGTTATCTGTCATGGTCGTGGGTGCGGGGGCAGCGACGTTCGGGGATCAAGAATCGA
>CAJUCB010000100.1:2714-4427 GCA_910584805.1 uncultured Oscillospiraceae bacterium | reverse complement strand
ACAGATAAGAGCATGGCGAGGGTGAGAACCAGGGTCAGCACCTTCTTCAGGTTTCTCATAGAGGTTTGCCTCCTTTAAAATTTTTTGAACGCATTCCTCTCTCCGGTCCGGCACACATATCGTGGCATGCCGTAGCGGTATCTGCGCCGGGCGCAGGTCGGGGAATTTGTTCTATGGGTACTATACGCGATTCGAGTTTATTTGTAAAGGGGTCTGAGGGTTTTGTAACAGAACGGTAATATAGCCGGGGACACTTGGGGCACGCCTGGCCCCGGGAGGGCATATATTGTGTATATTATATAAGGTGTCTTTCCCAAAAACACCACCGCCCCCTCTTGACAGAAAGGGCGGCAGCATTTATACTATGGTTAAGAGAGGTCGATCAGCGGTTGGCCCTCGGCGATTGTGTTATATTTCTAAGTAACCGCACGGGGTCGGAGCCGGGCGGTTACTGCTTTTACTCGTGCGTTCGGTCGCCGTGCCTGATCGTCCAAATGAGGTTGATCAGGCTGATTACGACGAGGGCCACCTGGCACAGTTCACTCAATGTGATCGTAAGTACCATAGTGCCACCCCCTTTCCCACGGGAGCAAAAGACAGTGCCCCCTTTGTCCGAGGGTCTACCGCCGTATGACCGACGCCTCCGCGCCGATAGCGACTTTATTCTACTATATTTCTCCTTCGTTGGCAAGTGAAAACGGGAGACTGACGCTGGGTCAGCCTCCCGTTTATACATTATATAATATATACCAATCTTTCCCGACGGGGATCGCCTCAGCCGTGGTCCACCTGGTACATATATTGCAGCAGGTCCACGGTTTTGGAGGAATAGCCGATTTCGTTGTCATACCAGGCCACCAGCTTGACGAAGCGGTCGTTGAGGGAGATGCCCGCCTTGGCGTCGAAAATGGCGGTGTGGGTATCCCCCAAGAAGTCGGTGGAGACCACGTCCTCGTCGGTGTAGTCCAGGATGCCCTTCATGGGCCCCTGGGCAGCGGCTTTCATGGCTTTGCAGATCTGGTCATAGGTGGCGGGGGTTTCCAGGGCTGCGGTGAGGTCCACCACGGATACGTCCAAGGTGGGCACCCGCAGGGACATCCCCGTCAGCTTCCCTTCCAGGCTGGGGATCACCTTGCCCACGGCCTTGGCGGCCCCGGTGCTGGATGGGATGATATTCCCCGCTGCGGCCCGGCCGCCCCGCCAGTCTTTTTTCGAGGTGCCGTCCACGGTTTTCTGGCTGCCGGTGGTGGAGTGTACCGTGGTCATCAACCCCTCCCGGATGCCAAAGGTATCGTGCAAAACCTTGGCCAAGGGGGCCAGGCAGTTGGTGGTACAGGAGGCGTTGGAAACGAAATCCATGCTCTTGTCATAGGATGTGTTGTTGACGCCCATGACAAACATAGGCGTGTCGTCCTTGGAGGGGGCGGTGAGGACCACCTTTTTGGCGCCTCCCAGCAGGTGCCCACGCATTTTGTCGGCGGTGGTGAACTTGCCGGTGCTCTCCACGATATATTCTGCCCCTACGCTGCCCCAGGGGATCTCCTCCGGCAGCTCGCAGTGGAACACCCGGATCCGGCGGCCGTTGACGATGAGGTCGTCCCCATCCCAATCCACCTCGCCGGCGAAGCGGCCATGCACACTGTCGTACTTGAGGAGATACGCCATATAGTCCGGGGTCTGACTGTGGCTGTTGATGCCCACGAACTCTACATC
>CAJUCB010000100.1:0-2700 GCA_910584805.1 uncultured Oscillospiraceae bacterium | reverse complement strand
GGGCGTTCCGCCCCCAGGCGAAGCACCAGGCGGCCGATGCGGCCAAAGCCGTTGATGCCAACTTTCATACCCATTCCAACCAAATCCTTCTCAGTTTTTATTTCCCTGGCCTAGGCCAAGACGACACCATTATACAACGCTTCCGCCTAGGATGGAAGCCCTTGCAGAAAAAACTTTCCCGTTTCTCCCTGCAAATCTGACAAAATCCTTGTTATTATTCCCAGGATTTGTTACACTATAAAGACGAAAATTTCCCGCTGGAACCGGATATCCTATTTTTATTTCCAAGGAGCTGATGTTATGGATACCATTACCTCCCGCCTGAGCGATCTTTTCAGCACATTTCCAGAGGCAGTCATCCTCCTCGACGAGGGGGAGGCTGTGTATGCCAACGAAGCGGGCAAGGCGTTGCTCCAGGATGCGCAGTTCCCGGCGGACCTGCTTTTCGCCCTGGCCGAGCACCCTGGCGACTCCATCGACGTAGCCACAGCCCTGGCCACGTACCGGGTGTCGGTCTCCGCCTTGGAGGGGGGCGTCCTGCTGGTGCTGCGCCCCCTGCCCTCCAAGGAAGAGCGGGACCACCCCTTCAGCAACGCGACCTACCGTCTGCGGGAGAGTATCTCCAATCTCACCACCACCCATACCCAAATCAAGCTGGGCTTGGAGGAACGTTTCCTGGACGACGCATTCCAGCGGGAGCTGTCCAACCAAAGCCGCTTTACCTACCAGCTCCTGCGCATTGTGCGCCAGGCAGAGCTCACCCAGGACTTGAACTACAAGACCTTCCCCAAGGAGGAGGCCTTTGACCTGGCCCTGGTGTGCAGCGGCATGGCCGACGAGGCCGCCTGGCTGTCAGAATACGCCGGGGTGCAGTTCAGCTACCACAGCAACGTGGGCTCCCTGCCCTTCCAAGCCAGCAAATCCCTCATCACCCAGATGATCCTGGCCGTGGTATCCAATGCCATCCGGGCGGCAGGGAAGGGGGGGCAAGTGGAGATGCGGTTCCAATCCGCCGGCAGCCGCTGCGTAATCTCCATCCGGGACAGCGGCATGGGCATCCCCGAGGACCGCATGGCCACCCTCTTCACTGGGGAGGTCTCCACGGGTATCCCCCGGCCGGGGGAGGGCTCCGGCCTGGGGCTGTACAACGCCCAGCGGATCGCCCTGATCCACGGCGGCGTGATGATTGCCCAGAGCGGCCGGGATGGGGGCGCCTGTGTGGCCATTTCCCTGCCGGTGATCACGCCCCCCAGCGTCCCCGTGCGCAACAACCCTGGGTATGACAACTTGGAGGGCTTCTCCCCGGTACTCATCGAGCTCAGTGATTTGCTCCCCTGGGAGGCATTCCACGCAGCCACCCGGGACGACTAAAAACGGATTTCGTTAGATATTGTTGAATTTTGAGAGAAAACCCAGGAAAATAGTAGACAAACGGCCTCCTGATGTAGGAAAATATTCTGCGTCAGGAGGTTATTCTTATGCAAAAGTATACGTATCTCAGAAAAACATTTACCTTTGGCGGGCGTCGTTATGAGGTTCGGGGGAAAAGCGAGGAAGAGGTCTTTGATAAATTTATCGAGCTCCTCACCAACCTGCGCCAGGGAGAAGAGGCCCTCACCGTGGACAAATGGTTCCGCCAATGGAAGGCCACCTATAAAGACCCCGCAGGCCTGACCAAAAAGAGCCTGGCCATCTATGACGAAAAGTACAACTGCTATATCTCCCCGGCCATTGGGGAGATGCCCTTGAAGGATGTGCGGGATTTGCACTTACAAGCTCTGCTGAACACCCAGGCGTGAAAGTCCTACTCCCACGTGAGCAAGCTGCGGATGGTCTTACAGGAGATGTTCCGCCAAGCCCGGCGCTCCCGGATCATCGTCTATGACCCTGCGGAGGGCTTGCAGCTCCCGGAGAGCGTGAAAGGCAGCCACCGGCCCATCACCGACGAGGAGCGAAAGCACATCCTGGCAGTGGCGGAGACCCACCCCTCAGGGCTTTGGGTCCTCACCATCCTCTATGCCGGCCTGCGGCCTGGGGAGACAGCGGCGCTGCTGTGGAAGGACATCGACTTTGTACACAACGAAATTCATATCCACAAGGCGGTGGAGAGCGGGACGAAGGTGGTCAAGGCCCCCAAGACCCCGGCGGGGGTCCGGGACGTGCCCATGTGCCGGGAGCTGCGGGAAAAATTCCTCCGGTGCAGCGGGGAGCCCTACGCCCCGGTGTTCCCCACCCGACAAGGCAATGTCCGCAGCAGCAGCAGCTTGTGGCGGCTGTGGCAATCCTTCGCCAATGCTCTGGATCTGCATATGGGGGCCCGGGTGGAGGACGGCGAGATCGTGGAACACGCCATCGCCAAGGACCTGACCCCCTATTGCCTGCGCCATACCTTTTGCACCGACCTACAGCGGGCGGGGGTACCCATCAACGTGGCGAAGGAGCTCATGGGCCATGCAAATATCTCCGTCACCGCCAATATTTATACCCACAGGGACCAAGGGGTATTACACGAAAATATGGCAAAATTGGCCGCATTTCGAGGAGAAAAAAACGGAAATGAACTTCCAAAATCTGGCGCGGGCTCTGTGGCAAGCTGTGGGAAAAAACGCGAGAAAAAACCCAAACCCCCTTGTAAATCAACAACTGAAACCTGAAGAAGGTGCTGACCCTGGTTCTCACCCTCGCCATGCTCTTATCTGT
>CAJUCB010000099.1:4113-4520 GCA_910584805.1 uncultured Oscillospiraceae bacterium | reverse complement strand
GGTCATGCTGTACATCACCGCCTACCCCCTGGCCCAGAAGGACCTGCCCGGGCGGAAAGCCCTGAGCGTCTTCTTCCTGTTCACCATGTACTTTGCAGGCGGACTGGTCCCCACCTACCTGGTGGTCAAGTCCACTGGACTGGTGGGCAGCATGTGGTCCCTGTTTCTGCCCGGCGGCGTGGGGGTGGGCAATATGATTATTGTCCGGAACTACTTCCAAAACTCCATCCCCCACGACCTGGTGGAGGCCGCCGAGATCGACGGCTGCTCCAAGCTGCGCACCTTCTTCTCTGTGGTGATTCCCCTGTCCATGCCCATTCTGGCGGTGATGGTGGTCTTCTCCATGGTGGCCTACTGGAACGACTGGTTCACCGCTCTGATCTACCTGGGCGGCAAAAACGTTCCCC
>CAJUCB010000099.1:0-4103 GCA_910584805.1 uncultured Oscillospiraceae bacterium | reverse complement strand
CAGCCAGGCGGCTACCATCTCCGGCGGCTACGCTGAGCTGAACAAGCTCACCGAGCTGCTGAAATTCTGCTCCATGATTGTGGCGGCCCTGCCCATGCTGGTGATCTACCCCTTTGTCCAGAAATACTTTGAGAAAGGCTTCATAGCCGGCGCGGTCAAGGGTTGAGAGGAGGAGTTTTCATGAAAAAGAAGCTTTTTTCAGCGGCTTTATCTGCCGCAATGGCGGTGTCCCTCCTGTCCGGCTGCGGCGGGGGACTGGTGAACAACGTGAACGACGGCACAGTCAACACCAATCTGGAGCAGACCGAGTTCAACATCATGGGCGGCATCTCCGCCCTGTCCAGCGGCTATGAGAACAACGAGGTGCTCACCGCCCTCCAGGAGCAGGCCGGGATTCACATTACCTGGGAAACTATGAGCGACTCCCTGGCCGAACAGGTGAACATCCGCATTACCGGCGGCCAGTACCCCGACGCCTTTATGGGGGTGGGCTTCTCCAACTACGACCTGGCCCGGTACGGGGACGACGGCACCTTCCTGGACCTGACTCCTTACCTCACCCCGGACATCATGCCCAACCTGTGCGCCATTCTGGAGGAGCACCCGGAGATCCGGGCGGCTATCACCCAGGAGGACGGCAAGATCTATGGCCTGCCCGCCGGGGAGCAGATGACCACCGCCGGCATCGGCGCGGATATGGACGACGCCTTTTCCATCTTTTCCGTCCCCCAGTACAGCATGATCAACAAGGCGTGGCTGGACGATCTGGGGCTGGCGGTGCCTACCTCTCTGGATGAGCTTCACGACGCGCTGAAAGCCTTCAAAGACAACGACATGTCCGCCAAATACTACGGAAACGCCGCTGGGACTACCCTTCCCATGACCACCGGCTTTGACGAATGGTGCTGGGGCCAGAACATCTTCTACTCCGGCTTCGGCTTTACCAACTGGCATAACGACGTCATCAACGATTTGCACCTCAAGAGCGACGGAACCGTGGAATTTGTCTGCACCACCGACGCCTACCGGGACTGTCTGACCTATTTCCACGACTGGTATGCAGAGGGCCTTATGGATGTGGAGATGTTCTCCCAGAGCGACAGCCAGCTGATTGCCAAGTGCCAGCAGGGCTATGTGGGGGTGTCTGCCTGGTGGTACATCGAGGAACTGATGGGGGAGTACGCCAAGGATTACGTCTTCCTGCCCCCTCTCACCGGCCCCAAGGGCACCCAGTATGAGAACACCTGCGGCGTTACCATCCGCCCCGGCTCCCCGATCACCTCCGGCCAGCTGAACATTACAAACAAATGCAAGAGCCCAATTAACTTGCTGAAGTTCTATGACCTGTGGTACAATGGTGAAACGGTTATGCAGCTGCAATACGGCCCCATCGGCGTGTTTTTCACCGGCCAGGACAGTCAGGGCATGTGGCTGGCTATTACCGAAGCGGAGGCCCAGGACAAGTACGGCAAGAGCGCCGGCGAGGTCCGCAACGCCTATGAGACCATGGGTCCCAAGCTGATTCTGGCCGAGTACTACAGCGAGGTCTTCTACATGGAGGACCGGGCCATCGAGCGCCTCACCGATCTGGACCAGTTCTGGATGCCCTATGTGGAGGACACCTCCTTCTATCCCGTGGACTGCGTGTTCACCGGGATGGAGATGGAGACCATCGACTGGCACAAGGCCGACTTTGAAGCGGCTGTGAAGGAGCAGGAGGGCCTGTGGCTCCGGGACGGCGGCCCCACCGACGCGGAGTGGGATGCCTACAAGGAGCGCCTGTCCAAAAAGTGCGGCATGGATGACCTGCTCCAGGTCTACCAGGACGCCTACGACCGCTATTCCGCGGCAAAGTAAATGAAAGAGGCAGGGGCAGAGCCCCTGCCTTTCGAAAACGGAGGAATATTCCATGACAAGTGAACTGCTGCAAAAGGCCCGGGATTTCGAGGCCCAGTATGGCCCCCACATCCCCGACCGTGAGCGCCCCGCCTTTCACGCCACCCCCACCATCGGATGGATGAACGATCCCAACGGCTTTTCTATGTACAAAGGCGAGTGCCACCTGTTCTATCAGTACCACCCGTACTCCAACGAGTGGGGCCCCATGCACTGGGGCCACCTAAAAACAAAGGATTTTATCACCTGGGAGCGGCTCCCGGCTGCCCTGGCCCCCGACCGGGACTATGATGCCGCCGGGTGCTTCTCCGGCGGAGCGGTGGAGCTGCCTGACGGGCGGCAGCTGCTGATGTATACTGGCGTTCAGCGCAGCCACAACGCCGAGGGCTTTCTTCAGGACGTCCAGACCCAGTGCGTTGCAATCGGAGACGGGGTGAATTATGAAAAGTGGGGCGAAAATCCGATCCTGGACGAACGAGACCTGCCCGAGGGGGGCAGCACCGTTGACTTCCGGGACCCCAAGGTGTGGCAGGACACAGACGGGAATTTTTACGCCGTCATCGGCAACCGGACCGAGGACGGCAGCGGAGCCATCCTGCTCTACCGGGGTGTGGAGAACTTCAGGGGTGAATTTGTTCGCACCTTGGATCGCAGCTATAACCAGTACGGAAAAATGTGGGAGTGCCCCGACTTCTTTCCCCTGGACGGCAAGCAGGTGCTGCTCACCAGCCCCCAGGAGATGAACCCCGTGGGCCTGGAGTTCCACGCAGGCAATGGGGCCGTCTGCCTGATCGGGGACTACGAGCCCGAAGGAAAAGGCTTCTTGCGCCAGTATGTCCAATCCATTGACTACGGGCTGGACTTCTACGCCCCGCAGACTCTGCTTGCGCCCGACGGACGGCGGATCATGGTCGCCTGGATGCAGAACTGGGGGACCGTCGGAGCCAAGCCCTATCACTGCCGCTGGTTCGGCCAGATGACCCTGCCCCGGGAGCTGTCGGTGAAGGACGGCCGGCTGTATCAAAATCCGGTCCGGGAGCTGGAGAACTACCGGAGCGGCTGCGTGATGCACCGCAGCATTCCCGTCTGCGGGGAGGTCAATCTGCCCGGCGTTCAGGGGCGGGTGCTGGATCTGAGGATAAAGGTCCGTCCCACCGGCGGAGAGATGTACCGCTGGTTCCGCATCCGGGTGGCCAAGGACGGGGAGCATGAGACCATCATCCGTTACCGCCCCAGCAATGGCACTGTGAAAATCGACCGTACCCGCAGCGGCCTGCCCCACGATATCGTCCATACCCGTTCCTTCCTGGTCCGGCCCCGGAATGGTGAGATCGATCTGCGGATCATCCTGGACCGGTTCAGCGTGGAGGTGTTCGTCAACGGCGGCGAACAGGCGGCCAGCGCCGTCATCTACACCCGTCAGGAGGCGGATGCGGTTACCTTTGAGGCCGGCGGCTCTGTCCTGATGGATGTGGAAAAATACGACCTGGCCTTTGGCGGCCAGGAGAGGGAAGGGTAAGCAATGGCAAATAAACGCTTTGATGTGGTCGCCCTAGGCGAGCTGCTCATTGATTTTACGGAAAACGGCCTCAGCGGCCAGGGAAACGCCCTGTTTGAGGCCAATCCCGGCGGCGCTCCCTGCAACGTGCTGGCCATGCTGAAAAAGCTGGACTGCTCCTGCGCCTTTATCGGCAAGGTGGGGGAGGATATGTTCGGATACCTGCTCCGGGATGTGGCAGCGGAGACGGGGATCTGCATGGACTATTTGGTGTTCGACAAAGAAGTCCGCACCACCCTGGCCTTTGTCAAGACCCTGCCCGGCGGGGACCGGGACTTCTCCTTCTACCGCGATCCCGGTGCAGATATGATGCTCACCGAGGCGGAGCTACCCCTGGATGTGATCTCGAACTGCCGCATCTTCCACTTTGGTACCCTTTCCATGACCCACGAGGGGGTACGGAAGGCCACCCGCAAGGCGCTTGACACAGCAAAGCAGAACGGTGCGCTGATCTCCTTCGATCCCAACCTTCGTCCGCCCCTGTGGAACAGCCTGGAGGAGGCCAAGATGCAGATCGAATATGGTCTGGCCCGCTGTGATATTCTCAAGATTGCCGACAACGAACTGGAGTTTATGACCGGCGAGACGGATTTTGACAGGGGCGCGGCCATTCTTCAGGAAAAAGGCCCCAACATCCGCCTGCTAAACG
>CAJUCB010000098.1 GCA_910584805.1 uncultured Oscillospiraceae bacterium | reverse complement strand
GTTGTCGCCCACGTTGTCGGCGATGGTGGCGGGGTTCCGGGGGTCGTCCTCGGGGATACCGGCTTCCACCTTACCCACCAGGTCCGCGCCCACGTCGGCGGCCTTGGTGTAGATACCGCCGCCCACACGGGCAAACAGGGCCATGAAGGAGGCGCCAATGCCGTTCATAACGATGATGTTGCCCAGCTCCACGGGGTCATTGATCCCGGCGGCAAAGCGCAGGATGGTGAACCAGATGGTGATATCCAGCATACCCAGGCCAACCACGGTGAAGCCCATGACGGAGCCGGAGGAGAAAGCCACCCGCAGGCCGCGGTTCAGGCCTTCGGAGGCGGCCTGGGCAGTCCGGGCGTTGGAGTTGGTGGCGATCTTCATGCCGATGAGGCCGGCCAACATGGACCAGATACCACCGGTGAGGAAGGCGAAGGGGGTGAAGCGGGAGAGCATTTCCCCGCCGCTGGCAAAGGCGATCACCAGGAGGATCACAAAGACCACCAGGAACACCTTGGCCACTGTCACATACTGATGCTTCAGATACGCATTGGCCCCCTCGCGGATGGACTGGGCGATCTTCTGCATCTCAGGACTGCCCTCAGAGTAGGACATGACCTTGTTTCGTTGGATCATGGCAAACAGCAGCGCCAGAACTGCGCCGATGAAGCCTATCCACAGATACTTTTCCACAGATACTACACTCCTTTTCTTTTCTTAACTCGACGCCTGTGCTGCCAGGGGCAAGAGGATTCCACAGACGCCCCGGCGCCATCTGTTGAAAGCTGGCACCGATACGTTTAACACACCAATTTTAGCATAAGAGGTGGGATTTGCAAGCCCATCCCGGCCTTTTTCTCCCAATTCCAGGATTTTTCACAAATTCTACAAAAACCACAAAAAACCCGGGGAACCTTTCGCCGAAAAAAGCAGGGTGACGGGGACGCCCCAGGCTCCTTTCCCCTCAAGTCCGCCGCCAAGTGGCCGGGTGCAGGAGAATGAGGATGGGGAAGATCTCCAAACGGCCCACCAGCATGGCCAGGGTCAGCACCAGCTTGCTCAGGGTGGAAAACGCGGCAAAGTTCCCTGCTGGGCCCACCATTTCCAGACCGGGGCCAATGTTGCTCAGGCAGGCCAGGGAGGCGGAAGTGGTGGTGGGTGAGAAGCCATCCAGGCTCACCACCAGGCAGGTCCCCCCCAGGGTGAGGAAGAAGAGGGTGACGAAGGCCGAGAGGGTAGACAGGGTATCCTCGTCCACCGCCTTGCCATCCAGCTTCACCACCTTCACCGCCCTTGGATGGAGCACCCGGCTCAGGCTCCGCCAGGCGCAGCGCACCAGCAGCAGCACCCGGGAGCATTTCAGCCCTCCGGCGGTGCTCCCGGCGCAGCCCCCCACGAACATAACCAACACCAGTACAATCCGGGCCAAGGTGGGCCAGAGGTCGTAGTTGGCCGTGGCAAAGCCGGAGGTGGAGATGATGGAGCTCACCTGAAAGAGGCTGTCCAGAAAGGCCCGCCCAGCGCTGTCATAGCTGGGCAGCACCGCCAGGAACACCAGGAGCGTTGCCACCGCCACCACGCCCAGGAAGCAGCGCAGCTCATCACTGCCCAGCACCTGCCGTCCCCGGCCGGTGAGAATCAGGAAGAACACAGCAAAGTTCAGGGAGCACAGGAGCATAAACACAATGACGATGATCTCACAGGCCGGCAGGCCGTAGGCGGCCATGCTGGCATTCATCACGGAAAAGCCCCCGGTACACACTGTGGCAAAGGTGGTGGTGGCCGCGTCATACAGGGGCATCCCCGCCAGGAGCAGGGCCCCCAGCTCCGCCAGGGTCATACCGATATAGATTAGATAGAGGATTTTGGAGGACTGGGCCGTCTTGGGCACCAGCTTAGAGGACACAGGGCCTGTGGACTCCGCCTGAACCAACACCTGGGCCCGTCCCCCCACTTTGGGGAGAAACGCCAGGGTGAAAATCAACACCCCCATCCCCCCAATCCAGGAGGAGAAGGAACGCCAGAATAGGATGCCACGGCTGTGGCTCTCAATGTCCGTGAGGATGGATGCACCGGTGGTGGTCACAGCGGAGACGATTTCAAAAAGGCAGTCCACAAAGCTGCCAAACTCCCCGGAAAACCAGAAAGGCAGGGCCCCAAAGAGGCTCAGGGTGATCCAGATCAGCCCCACCACCACGAAGCCCTCCCGCTGGAAGAAATCCTCCCGGCACCGCAGGCGCACCAAAGCCAGCCCCAGACCCGCCAGGAGGCCAATGGTATAGAGGAAGGGCCGGGGGTCCTCTCCATAGAGAACGCACACCACCAGGGGGAGCAGCAGGCACAAAGCCTCCACGTGGAGGGTCCTGCCCAGGGTGCGCAGCATGAGACGGTAGTTCATAGGCCGCCGCCCTCGAAGATGTCCCGAAAGGTCTGAATCCCCTGGCCGTGGGAAATGACGATCACCCGGTCCCCGGCGGAGAGGACGGTGTTGCCGTCGGGGACCACCACCGCCTCCTCATGAAGCAGGGCAACAATGAGGAAGCCCTTGCGGATGCGCAAATCCTTCAGTGCCACCCCCAGGTTGGGGGTATTCTCTTGGAGGATAAACTCCGCCGCCTCGGCGCGGGCGTCGGCGATGCGGTAGAGGGCCGTCATCACATTGCCGCTCTTGTCCTGGAGGCTCCGGACCAGCCGGAGGATGCGCTCCACGGTGATGAGCTTAGGGGCCACCACGCTGTCCAAGCCTGCGGAGCGGCCGATGGCGGCGTAATTCTCCCGGCTGCACTTGGCTACCACCTTCCGTAAGCCCTGCTGGCGGGCATAGAGGGCAGACACCAGGTTGTCCTCGTCCCGGCCAGTGAGGGCGGCAAAGGCGTCGTTGTTGGTAAAGTGTTCCGAGGCCAAGAGCTCCTGGTCGGTGCCGTCCCCGTGGAGTACCAGCACCTCCGGCAGGCGTTCCGAGAGGCGGCGGCAGGTATCCGCGTTGCTCTCCACAATGGTCACCCGCACCCCCATAGACAGCAGGAGCTTGGCCAGGTAGTGGGCAACCCGCCCCCCGCCCACCAGGAACGCGGAATGGATCCGGGGCAGGTCCCGGCCCAGGCTGCGCAG
This sequence comes from uncultured Oscillospiraceae bacterium, assembly GCA_910584805.1. GTDB lineage: Bacteria > Bacillota > Clostridia > Oscillospirales > Oscillospiraceae > Evtepia. The sequence goes on along the minus strand of CAJUCB010000098.1, from coordinate 1,491 downwards.
GTACGCGGAGAGCTCCTTGGGGGTGCCGGTGATATAGAGCTTGTCCCCCGCCTTGGGGACGAAGGCGCCGTCAGGGATGATGACCTTGTCCCCCCGCTGGGCAGCGCTGAACAGCACTGTACGCCGCCCCTCAAAGAGGCTGGCCAGGGGTACCCCTACAATATGGTCACTGTTCTGGACCATCACCCCGATCATCTCTACTTTTCCTCGGAAAAAGGTGTCCACATCCGCGGCGGCGGGAAAACGCAGCAGATGGGAAATCTCTAGGGCAGCGGAGTGTTCTGGATTGATCACCGCGTCGATGTCCAAATCCTGGCGCAGGGAGTCTACGTCCTCGGTATAGGCCACGTCCCGAATCCGGGCGATGGTGTAGCCGGTGCCCATGCGCTTGGCGGCCAGGGCACAGAGCATGTTGACCTCGTCCATGTTGGTGGTGGCCAGGAGCAGGTCCGCTTCCTCCGCCCCGGCCTCCCGGAGGACAGAGGGCGCCGCGCCAGGGCCCTTGATACACATGACGTCCAGGGTATTGCTGGCCCGTTGTATGGCTTTTTCATCGTTGTCTACGATGGTTATGTCGTGCTCCTCCATGGAGAGGTAGTCGGCCAGGGTGGACCCCACCTTGCCAGCACCGACGATGATGATTTTCAAAGGGCATTCGCCTCTCTTTCTTGTTCTACTCCCCTGCCACCAGGGACCGCCGCCACACCCCGGAGCGCTCGTAGATGTACCCCAGGGGCACCGAGGAGGCGGGGGCGATGGCGCAGGCGATGAAGATGCCCACCAGGCCCATGGTATGGTTGAGGATCAGGGCCAGTACCACCCGTACCACAATGCAGTTGAGCAGGCTGGATCCCAAGGCGAACATGGTGTTCCCCGCCCCCAGGGGCAGGGCGTTGTAGACCATAAAGCTGGCATAGAAAATCTGTCCCAAAATCTCAATGCGCAGGTTTTGCAGTCCGATTTCCATGGTGACGGCGTCTGGGTGGAAGATGGCCAGGAGCTGGGGGGCTAGGAGCTCCACCAGGAGGATAATCACCGCCGTCACCCCCAGGGACAGGCGCATGGCAATGTGGACCACCCGGCTGGCCCGGTCAAATTTTTTCGCCCCCAAGCACTGGGCAATCATAGTGGTGGCGGCAGTGTACACCGCCACGGTGAACATCAGTGCCACGTCCTTGATTTTGGCACAGATGCCGCTGGCGGCGGAGGCCTCCACCCCATAGTCGTTGATGAGGAAGGTCATAGCCAGCCAGGACAGGCCCACCACCGTCATCTGCACCGCACAGGGCAGGCCCAGCTTGAGCATTTGCACCAGCTTGTCTTTCTTTACAAAGAGCTTGCTCAGGGCCAGGCCGAAGAGCCCCTTCTGCCGGAGCACATATACCAGGCACACCAGGAAGCTCAGCAGCTGGGACAAGGTGGTCGCCAGGGCCGCCCCCATCACCCCCCAGTGGAACTGCCCCATAAAGAGGATGTCCAGGGCGATGTTGC
>CAJUCB010000097.1 GCA_910584805.1 uncultured Oscillospiraceae bacterium | reverse complement strand
ACCCACGCGACCAGCTTGGAAGGCTGGGATTCTACCATTGAACTACACCCGCATAAGTCGTTATCCCGGAATCGTTAGCTTAGTTAGGATACCACAGTTTATACCTCTTGTCAATGTTTTTTTGCGAAAAATCGGGCTTCCCGCCACTTTTTTCTATGTTTCCTGCCACCGTGGTTTTGTGGGGCTTTTTTCTATGTCGTGGATAGAACCAGCCCAGGTGGGTATGCTATCCTGCGAGGTGTTGTCATGCTCTTTTATTTTTCTATCATCCTGGCCTACAGCTTCCTGGGGTTCCTCTTAGAGGTGGCCTACGCCGCCCTGCGCCAGCATCCCCAGAGGGCCCGCAAGTGCTTCCTCTTCTTCCCCCTCTGCCCGGTGTACGGCCTCAGCGCAGCGGCGGTCCTGGCCCTGCCAGAGGGGGTTCGCGCCCACCCGCTGCTGCTCTTTGCCGCTGGTGCCCTGCTGGCCACATTGGTAGAATATGCCGTGGCATTGTTTTACGAGCTTGGGGTTGGGGTACGCTTTTGGGATTACTCCCAGCAGCCTGGAAACCTGCGGGGACGGGTCTGCCCCTTTTATACCCTACTCTGGGGCATCTTGACGGTGGTGATCTACCACAGCCTCCACCCTGCCCTGCTGCCTCTGCTGGAAGCCCTGCCCCAAGGGCTGCTCCTGTTTCTCTTCCCCTGCTTGGCTGCGGATGGCCTGTTGTCCCTCTGGCTGCTCCACAGGACGGGTTCTGTGGACTGCCTTGTCTGGTATCACCCGAAAGAGAAACCAGCTATGTAAGGGCCGGAAAACCGGCCCTGCGCCTAGATATGTTTCGTCTGCTGGCAGATCACAGGCTTTTGAGCTCCTGTATGGTATCCTGGATCACCTTTTTCGGTACGTACGCCGAGCCCAGCTTGATGACCCGATCCAGGGACATGGAGCGGGAATTGGCCACGATGGGCCGGTTGATCACCAGGGGAAAGCGGCGGGCCAGGATTTTCTTGGCGGGGGGATAATCCAACAGCTCGCCCAGTGTGATTTGGTTGTTGCGCAAGTCCATGTTCTCACCTCCAATACAGTTTATGCGCAGCCATGGAGGATGATTCTTTTTTGTTGTATAAAGTCCCCCTCACCGGTCCATACTACCGCCAGACTCTGAAAGGAGGGTTCTTTTTCATGAATCAGAGCAACTTGAAAGCCAACAACAGCATCAAATGCAGCGTTTCCAGCTGCGCCCATCACAACGGCGCCCAGAGCGTCTGCTCCCTCTCTGCCATCCAGGTAGGCACCTGCGGCCCCACCTCCAAGGACTGCGCTTGCACAGAGTGCGCTTCCTTTGAGCTGTCCAAGGGCTGCAACTGCGGCGGCTAATTATCCTCGCCAAAGGCAGCAAAAAGCCGGGATGGATTCCTTCCATCCCGGCTTTTGCTTTGTAGATATGGACTGATGGATGCTTATTCCGCCTTGGTCTCCTCAGCAGCAGGTGCAGCCTCGGGGGCCTTCTCCTCTGCCTTGGCGGTCTCCGGTGCGGGAGTCTCCTTTGCGGGTTCAGCGGTGGGTGCCGCAGGGGCGGCTTCCTTCTTCTCCGCGCCAGCAGCGGGCGCTGCTGCGTCCTTCTTCGGGGCATCCTTCTTGGGCTTAGGCGGCAAAACCTTGCCGTCCACGGTGATCAACTGGCGGGGGCAAGCACGGGAGCACATGCCACAGCCGATGCAGATATCGTAATTGATCTTCGCCAGGAAGTTGTCCACTTCGATGGCACCCTCCTTGGGGCAGGCCTTCACGCAGAGCTTACAGCCAATACAGCCGTTGTCGCAAGCCTTGCGGGTGATGGGGCCCTTGTCATGGGAGGAGCAGCGCAGCTCGGTGTACTTCTTAGAATTGCGGGGGATAATCTGGATGATGTTTCTGGGACAAGCGGTGACGCAAGCGCCGCAGGCCACGCACTTATCCAGGTCCACTTCTGCCACACCGTTGATGATGTGAATGGCGTCGAACACGCAGGCGTCCACGCAGTCGCCGCCGCCCAGGCAGCCATAAGCACACTGGAGGGGGCCGGAGGAGACACGGCTGACAGCCAGGCAGCTTTCCAGGCCCACGTAGTCATAGCGGGTCTTATCCTTGCCGCCACCGGTACACATGACCTGGGCTACCTTCTTGACGCCTTCCTCCACCTCGACGCCCATGATGGCGCCGATGTTCTTGGCCAGCTCCGCACCGCCGGGGGCGCAGGCATTCACCGGGGCGATCCCCTTCACCACAGCGTTGGCATAGCCGCCGCAGCCAGGATAGCCGCAGCCGCCGCAGTTGGCGCCGGGGAGGATCTCACCGATGGCCTCTTCGCGGGGGTCTTTCTCCACTGCGAAGACCTTGGAGGCGATGGCCAGAATGATACCAAAGATGATACCTAATACTGTCAGTACGATTGGGGCTAAAATTGTAGTACTCATATTCTCTCCTCGCCTCCCTTACCAAACCTTCAGGCCAGAGAAGCCCATGAATGCCAAGGAGATCAAGCTGGCCGCCACCAGGGCGATGGGGAAACCCTCAAAGCTCTTGGGGCACTTGGCAAACTCCATGCGCTCACGCACGCTGGCAAACAGAACGATAGCGATCAGGAAGCCCACGCCACCTGTGATACCATAGGTCAGAGCTTCCGGGAAGGTGTAGCCCTTCTGGGCGTTCTGGAGCACCACGCCCAGCACGGCGCAGTTGGTGGTGATCAGGGGCAGGTACACGCCCAGGGCCTCATAAAGGGAGGGCATAGCCTTTTGCAGGAACATTTCCACGAACTGGACCAGAGAGGCAATGACCAGGATGAAGGTCACGGTCTGCAAAAATCCGTCCAGCCCAAAGCGCTTGAGAACGAACTCATTGATGGGCCAGTTGACCGCCGAGGCCACGCCCATGACGAAAATAACCGCCATGCCCATGCCCAGTGCGGTCTCTACCTTCTTGGACACGCCCATGAAGGGGCAGATGCCCAGGAACTGGGACAGGACGAAGTTATTGATCAAAACCGCGCCCAAGGCGATCGAAAGCAGGCTTGTGATACTTTCCATTACTTCGCCACCTCCTTATTCTTCTTGGGCTTATTCATGAAATACTGCACTGCGGCAATGAAGATGCCCAGGGTCAGGAAGCCGCCCACAGGCAGGATCATACCCAGAGCCGCAGAGTCAGGGGGCAGGACCTGGATGCCCTTGCCGCCGTTGAGGATGCCGCCGCCGAAGGTGCCGGCACCCAGGAACTCACGGATGATACACATGATGGTCAGGGCCACCATGTTGCCGAAGCCCTGGAAGATACCATCCAGCGCAGCAGCGCCGATGCCGTTCTTGGAGGCAAAGCCCTCGGCACGGCCCAGGATGATACAGTTGACCACGATCAGGGGGATGAACAGGCCCAAGCTCTTGGACAGGGCCGGAACGAAAGCCTTCAGCAGCAGGTCAACCATGGTCACGAAGCCGGCAATGACAACGATGTAGCAGGCGATACGGACCTTGTTGGGAATGATCTTCCGCAGGGCGGAGATAACCACGTTGGAGCAGGTCAGGATGATCATAACCGACAGACCCATGCCCAAGCCGTTGAACATGGAGGTGGTGATAGCCAGGATGGGACACATGCCCAGCAGCTGCACCAGAACGGGGTTTTGGGTAATCAGACCTTCAAAAAATTGCTTTTTAACGTTCATTGTCTTCCTCCCTCCTTAACCCAGCGATTCCACGACAGCGAACGCAGTGTTCACGCCGTCACACACCGCGCGGGAGGTGATGGTGGAGCCGGTGATGGCCACGATGGCGCCGCCATCCTTCTCCACGAGCACTTCGCCGTTGGCCCCAACGAACTGGGCCTGCCACTCAGGGTCGGTGGCCTTGGAGCCCAGGCCGGAAGTCTCAGCGTGGGAGATCACGGCGATGCCGGTGACGTTGCCCTCGGCATCCACACCGGTCATCATGTCGATGGCGCCGCCGAAGCCGTTGGGGGAGTTGACCTCCACCACATAGCCGGCGTCCCCAGCCTTGTACACAGCCTTAACGGTGGCATCGCTGCCATCATAGGGCACTTCCTCATAGGAGTCCGCAGGCATAACCACTTTTAGGGAGTCCTGCACGGTCTTTTCCGTGTTTGCCTGGATGGGGGCCTCTGTGATACTGTTGACCAGGCCCAGCAGGGTGGCCATGACCAGGCAGATCACTGCCAGCACGATGACGAGGCTGGCTAAGCTTTCAGTTTTCTTTTCAGCACTCATGCCTCAAGCGCCCTCCTTTCCTGCCTGTTTGGCCGCTTTGGCCGCTGCCTTCTCCGCCTGGCGCATCTCTTTGGTGACGCCGAAACGGGCGGGCATGGTGGCCTTATCAATGAGCCACACGCAGATGTTCATGACCAGGATGGAGTAGCACACGCCCTCGGGATAACCGCCGAAGTAACGGATGAACACCACCAGCAGGCCCGCGCCAATGCCGAAGATCACTTCGCCCTTGGGGGTGTTGGGGCTGGTCACATAGTCGGTGGCCATGAAGAAGGCACCCAGGAACAGGCCGCCGCCGAAGATTTCAAAGAGCATCCACTGGAATGCGTTGCCGTCGCCGCGGGAGAAGACCAGGGTCAGCACAGCCACAGTGGCGATGTATGCCACGGGGATACGGATACGAATCACGCCCCGGGCGATCAGGTAGATGCCGCCGATGAGCAGGGCGATGGCGGAAACCTCACCGA
>CAJUCB010000096.1 GCA_910584805.1 uncultured Oscillospiraceae bacterium | reverse complement strand
GGCAAGGCCATGCACAAGTCCCTGGGCAACGGCGTGGACCCCGCCGACATTTTTAAGAAGTACGGCGCGGACCTGATCCGCCTGTGGGCCGGCTCCGCCGACTACCATGTGGACGTGCGCTGTTCCGATAACATCTTCAAGCAGCTGTCCCAGAACTACCTGAAATTCCGCAACACCGCCCGGTACTGCCTGGGCAACCTGGACGGCTTCGACCCCAACAAGCTGGTGCAGCCGGAGGAGATGGTGGGGCTGGACCGCTGGGCCATCACCAAGCTAAACCAGCTCATCCAACGCTGCTTCACCGCATACGATAACTTTGAATATCATGTGGTATCCCACGCCATCAACGACTTCTGCGTGGTGGAGCTGTCCAGCTTCTATCTGGACATCATCAAGGACCGGCTCTACTGCGAGGAGAAGGACGGCCTGGCCCGGCGCAGTGCCCAGACGGCCCTGTGGCTGATTTTGGACAGCCTGACCAAGCTCTTCGCCCCCATCCTGGCCTTCACCTGCGACGAAATCTGGCTGGCCATGCCCCACCGCAACGAGGATGACGGGCGCAACGTGCTCTTCAACGAGATGAACCAGCCCTTCACCGCCTACGCCCTGGACGACGCCGCCATGGGCCGCTGGGCGGAGGTGATCCGGGTGCGGGACACCGTCAACGGTGTGCTGGAAACCGCCCGGAAGGAGAAGAAGCTGGGCAAGAGCCTAGAGGCCAAGGTGACCCTCACCGTGGCCGACCCGGACAGCTTCCTGCTGCCGGAGATGGACGAGGATGCCTTGGCGGATATCCTCATCGTCTCCCAGGTGGCCCTGGCCAAGGGCCAGGGGGAGCTGGAAGTCCAGGTGGAGAACGCCCAGGGGGAGAAGTGCCAGCGCTGCTGGAAGGTGCTGCCCTCTGTCAGCGGCGACCTCTGCCCCCGCTGTGCCCGTGTGATTGGGCGCGGCTGATATCCCTACCATACCCCATCTATGCGGCCGGCCCTGCGCCGGCCGCATGGCCATATAGAGAGGAGGAGTTCAATGGACAAACAGAAGCAGCCCAAATTCCGCGCCCCCAGGCGCTATCTGATCCTGGCCATCGCCTGGGTGGTGGTGGACCAGCTGGTAAAACTCCTGGTGCGCCACACCATCTTATACCGGGACCTCCACCCCTTCCTGCCAGGGCTGGACTTGACCTATGTGCGCAACACCGGCGCGGCTTTCTCCATGCTCAGCAGCCACACCTGGTTCCTGGCCCTGCTCTCTGCCGTGGTGGGGGCAGCGCTGGCGGTGGCCCTGGCCCGGGACTTCCTGCCCCACTGGCGGGGCCGCCTGGCCCTGGCCCTGATGCTGGGGGGGGCTGTAGGCAACCTCATCGACCGGGCTCTGCTGGGCTTCGTCACAGACATGTTTGCCACCAGCTTTATCAACTTTGCCGTGTTCAACGTGGCGGACATCGGGGTGGTAGGAGGCGGCATCCTCCTGAGCATCCACCTGATCTTCCTCTGGAAGGATGAGCCCTCCACCAAGGCGAAGAAGGGGGCGAAGAGATGACTGTCACCCTCACCGTCCCCACCTCCGGCCTCCGGGCAGACCAGTTCCTGTCCCAGGCCCTGGACCAGCTCACCCGCTCCGCCGCCCAGCGCCTGCTGGAGGAGGGGCGGGTCTTTCTGGATGGAAAGGCCCTGAAAAAGAACCACCGGCTGCAAGCGGGGGAGCAGGTCCAGGTCCACATCCCCGACCCGGAGCCGGTGGCCAACCTGCGGCCCCAGGACATCCCCTTAGACGTGGTGTATGAGGACGACGACGTGATTGTGGTGAACAAGCCTGTGGGGCTGGTGGTCCACCCCGCCCCCGGCCACCCTGACGGCACCCTGGTAAACGCCCTGCTCCACCACTGCGGGGACAGCCTTTCCGGCATCAACGGGGCCCTGCGGCCAGGGATTGTCCACCGCATCGACCGGGACACCAGCGGCCTGCTCATCGCCGCCAAACACGATGCCGCCCACCTGGGCCTCACCGCCCAGCTCCAAGACCACTCCCTCTACCGGGGGTATGAGGCCGTGGTGGTAGGGGGCTTCCGGGAGGACCAGGGGACCATTGCCCTGCCCATCGCCCGCCACCCCACGCAGCGAAAGAAGATGGCGGTGAACCACTACAACGGCCGGGAGGCGGTCACCCACTGGCAGGTGTTGGAGCGCTTCCCCGGCTACACCCACCTGGCCTGCCGCCTGGAAACCGGGCGCACCCATCAAATCCGGGTCCACCTCTCCGCCCAGGGGCACCCGGTGCTGGGGGACCCGGTGTATGGCGGGGTGCGCCGGGGCTTCCCGGAGCTGGCGGGGCAATGCCTCCACGCCCGGACCCTCAGCTTCCGCCACCCCCGCAGCGGGGAGGCGATCACCCTGGAATGTCCCCTGCCCCCCTACTTTGCCGCGGTCTTGACAAGGTGCCGCCATATCCGTTAAAATACGTAATATCTCCTTTATTTTATGGAGATATTACCCGTTTACGAGCAAATATAAGGGGCTGCCGGCCCCGGACAGGTGAGGAGGGAGCCCCCATGTGTAAATTTTCCGGCGTGCTGCTGGCCAGCGACTACGACGACACCCTATACGACCAAAGCATTTCCCGGGAAAACCGCGCCGCCATCCGCCACTTTGTGGAGCAGGGGGGGCTGTTTACCATCTCCACCGGGCGGTCCTACCGCAACTTCGCCATCCAGATGGAGCAGGAGGACCTGCCAGTAAACGCCCCGGTGGTGCTGGCCAACGGGGCCACCATCTACGACTTCCAGGCGGAAAAGCTCCTTTGGCAGCGGCCCCTGCCCCTAGAGGCCTCGGAACACCTGGCCGCCCTGTGCCGGGCCTATCCTGAGGTGGGGGTGGAGGCCTACCACGGGGAGCGAATCTACACCTACCGGGCCAATGACGTCACCCGGCGGCACCTAAAGCGGTGCAGCCTCATGGCCCAACCCTGTGAACTCCAAGAGATGCCCCTGCCCTGGATCAAGGTGATCCTCCAACACCCGGAGAGCGCTTATCTGCAACGCATCCAGGCAGAGCTGTTGGCCACCTGGGGGGAACTCTATGAGGTCACCTTCTCCAACCCCATGCTCCTAGAGGTCACCGCCAAGGGGGCCAACAAGGGCACCTCGGTGCTGCGCCTGGCGCAGCATTTGGGCATCCAGGGGGAGAACCTCTACTGCGTGGGCAACGGCCTCAACGACCTGCCCATGCTAGAGGTGGCCGCCGTGCCCTTCGCCCCGGCGGACTGCTACGCGGAGCTGAAGGACTGGGGGGCGGTGATCCTGCCCCCCAGCAGTGAGCACTGTATTGCCAGTTTGATTGCGCACTTGGAGGAGCGGTATTGAGAAAAAGCTAAGATTCCCCAGTTGACAAGGAGGGAATCCCTGCATATAATAAGGGTAAGGGGCGGATGCCCCGCCGGAGAAGCAAGGGCTGTTCTGGGCAGTGCTTGTGGAGGCTCTTCGCCGGTTTCGTGTGATCCGAGACCCAGATAGGTTTTCCGAAGAAAAAAACACGATATCTTCTGAAGAAAGTGCCCCGGCGTAGGTCGGGGCACTTTTCTTATATGCAGACGGAGACTTAGTTATGGGAATAATCAAAGATACAATCACCATCTATGAGCGGCTATGTGAAAAGGATTATCGAATCACGTTGGAAACTGGCAGCTCCTTCCTCCTCCGTTTCGATAAAAAGCATTACCACCATTTGGCCGGATACCACTACCTGACAGATCTCGTCGGAATCGCCGCCCCTCCCTACGGGAAAGCCAGATTTTACCGGCACCTGAAAAACAACAAACTCCCTGAAGCACAGATTACGCAAAGCATGTTGTTCCCACTCATTGCAGAACGGATGACAGCCTTTGGAGAGATTGAGAAAATCCTTTCTGCCTCCGACTGTAAAATCATCGTTGCCTTTAATAAAAACAAGGCGGGGTCCGATATTGAGGCAAAGTTTTTTCTCTATCATCGGAATGGGAATCCCTTGCGCGGGAGCGTTACCTATTATTCACTGTTTATTGGCTATGATCCCCTAGGAGATACCTATTATCCTGCAACCTATCTTGTGGAACATTCAACGAAGTATGTGCGCGGCCAGGTTTTGCTGAATTGCAAGATTGAACAAATCCCGCGTGCCTGACCAGCTACAAGACCTGCCGTGAAGAAAGTTCCGGGAATTTAGAAAAAGCGGTTGATTTTTGTGGACTTGCCCGGTATAATATTTCGGTAAATGTATCGTCCATTGTGCGGTCCCAGCGGCCGCAAATATTGTTTGGAGGTTCGATTCACATGAGAGAAGTATATGTCATCAGCTCCTGCCGTACCGCAGTGGGTAAGTTCGGCGGCAGCCTGAAGGATATCCCCGCCGCTGACCTGGGCGCCACCGTGATCGCCGAGGCCCTCAAGCGCGGCAACGTCAAGGGTGAGTGGTTAGACGAAGTCATGTTCGGCAACGTCCTCTCCGCTGCCCAGGGCCAGAACGTGGCCCGTCAGTGCATGGTCAAGGCCGGCGTGCCCCTGAAGGTCCCCGCCTACACCGTGAGCATGGTCTGCGGCTCCGGCCTCAAGACCGTCATCGAGGGCGCCCGCGCCATCCAGGCTGGCGACGCTGACCTCATCATGTGCGGCGGCACCGAGAACATGTCCGCTGCCCCCTACGCCATCCCCTCCGCCCGCTGGGGCGCCCGCATGAACAACACCACCCTGATCGACACCATGATTAAGGACGGCCTGTGGGACGCTTACAACAACTACCACATGGGCACCACCGCCGAGAACATCTGCGACATCTGGGGC
>CAJUCB010000095.1 GCA_910584805.1 uncultured Oscillospiraceae bacterium | reverse complement strand
GGCGGGCGTACTCGGCCCGGTTCAGCTCCCGCCTGGCGTCCCGGAACAGGCGGCGCTGCACTTTTAAGAACTTCACCCGGCAGTCCTCCCGCCCAATGAAGCGGAGGTAGGCGTGGACTGCCGCCACCATGGCATTGACGGTCACTGGGGCGTAGCCCTCCGCCACCAGGGTCCCCTTCCACAGTGCAACCGCCTCCTTGCTGAGCACCCGCCCTGCCAACCAGCGCCCAAAGGCACCCACGTCCCGCAAATACTTTTCCACCGTCCCCACGGCCCGTTCCTCCTGGCGGAGATGGGCGGCGAAGGCAGTTAACTTTGATATGCTATACGACATGATAAAAAAACCTCCCAACATAGAATGGGGATATTTTACCTTATTTCGTGATATCACGCCGAAAAACCTTGACTTTTTAGGCCGTTCGTCCTATAATCCATTTTAGGACGAACGGCCTAAAACGAAAGGAGCGCTTCGCTATGCAACCACAAGCACCCGCCAACCCCCTGGGCACCGCGCCCATCAAAAGCCTCATTTGGAAATACGCCATCCCCGGCATCATTACCCAGCTAGTCAGCGCCCTCCATAACATCGTGGACCAGGTGTTTGTGGGCTGGGGCATCGGTGACAACGGTATTGCCGCCACCAATATTGTGTTTCCGCTGACCTCTGTTATCATCGCCCTGTCCACCCTTTTGGGCATCGGGGCTGCTGCCCGGTTCAGCATCCTCCTGGGGAAGGGGGAGCAGGAGGGGGCCGCCAAGGTAATCGGCACCTCCATCGGCTGGATGGTGCTCCTGGGGGCGGCCGCTTCCATCATCACCTCTGTGTTCATGGAACCCATGCTCTACCTCTTCGGGGCAACGGAGCTCATCATGCCCTACGCCGCCCCCTACGCCCGGCTGATCTGCATCGGCCTCTTTTTTGGCATCCTCTCCTCAGGCCTGTCTTACTTCATCCGAGCGGATGGCAGCCCCCAGTTCGCCAGCTATGTGCTGGTGGCAGGGGCAGTATTTAATATGGTGTTCGACCCCTTGTTCCTCTTCGTGTTTGACATGGGCATGACGGGGATCGCCCTGGCGACCCTTCTAGGCCAGCTTCTGTCCACCATTCTGGCACTATATTACATGTTCAAACGCTTCCACAGCGTTACCCTGTCCCCACGGCACCTGCGCCCCAGAATGGCGGAGACCGGCACCATTTTCTCCCTGGGCATTGCCGTCTTTACCACCCATGTCCTGGCTATGATCGCCCAGATCATCCAGATGAACGGCCTGAAAACCTACGGGGCCCTGACGGTGTACGGCAGCGAGGTGACCATTGCCGCTGCCGGGGCGGTGGGGAAAATCACCATTGTGCTCCTGTCCAGCGTCATTGGCATCGCCCTGGGCTGCCAGCCTATTTACGGCTTCAACCTGGGCCGGAAACAATACGGCCGGGTGCGGGAGACCTACTTGACCGTCCTGCGCTACGGCACCATCATCTCCGTAGCCGCGTTCCTTCTGGTGCAGATTTTTCCCCGTCAAATCTTGCGGATGTTCGGCTCAGATAATGAATTGTTTTACAGCTTTGGGGCCCATTATATCCATATTTTCTTTGCCTGCCTTTTCCTGAATGCCCTCCAACCCATTACCTCCAACTTCTGTACCGCCATGGGCAAGGCCAACCGGGCCTTCTGGCTGGCGGTGCTCCGGCAAGGCATTTTGCTCATCCCCCTGCTGCTCCTGCTGCCCAGGTTTTTGGGGATTGACGGGGTGCTCCTGTCGGGGGCCATCTCCGACGGGCTCACCGCCATCGTGGTGCTCTGGGTGGGCTTGCGGGAGGCGAAGAACCTCTCCAAGCTGGAAGCCGCCCAGGCGCAGGCCACCGGAGAAGCGCCATGAGAGACACCCGCCAGGAGATTTTAGACGCCGCCCGGCGGCTCTTCAACCAGCGGGGCTACAACGGGGTCTCCCTCCAAGATATCGCCAGGTCTGTGGGCATCAGCAAAGGGAACCTGAGCTACCACTTTCAAAAGAAGGAGGGCATTGCGGAGGCCCTCATTGCTGAGGGCGGAGACCCCCTGCCCCTCAAAACGCCCCAAACCATAGGGGAATTGGACCTGGTGTTTTTGGACATCCAACAGGTTGTCCAAGATAACCGCTTCTTCTTTCTCTCCCACGCCCAACTGGGGCAGATTTCCCCGGAAATTGGCAGGAAACAGCGGGCCCGCTGCCGGGAGATTACGGAGAACCTAGAGCAGGCGCTGGTGTCCCTCCACGCCGCCGGGCTGGTCCGGGACGAGGACTACTCTGGGGAGTACGCCCACACAGCGGAGCTGCTGTATTTTTCCAGTGCCTATTGGGCCTCCTTTTCTGAGTTAAAGAGGGCCGGTGGAGAGGAAAACATGGGCTACCGCCGCCACGCCTGGTGTGTGGTTCACCCCCTGCTGACCCAGCAGGGGAGGGGGGCGCTGGAAAAACTTTTGAGACTGTGACGGGAGGACAGGCCATGCAGACCATCCTAATTGTAGAGGACGACCCGGTGATCCGGGAGGAATTGCAGCTTTTGTTGGAGAATGAGGGCTACCGGGCTCTGGCCTTAGAGACGTTTACAGACGTCCCCGGCCAGGTCTGCGCCCAGAATGCCGACCTGCTCCTGCTGGACTTAGGGCTGCCAGGCCGGGACGGCTTGGCCCTGTGCGCTGCCATCCGCAAACGCAGCAAGCTGCCCATCGTCATCGTCACCAGCCGGGATTCCACGACCGACGAGCTCCGGGCCTTGAGCCTGGGGAGCGACGACTATATTACCAAGCCCTACAATATCCCCGTACTTCTGGCCCGGGTCCGGGCGGTGCTCCGCCGCAGCGGCGGACAGGCGGAGCCGGAGCGCTTGGAGGCCGCTGGCCTGCGCCTGGATTTGGCCAAGGGCCAGGTGTGGGCAGGGGAGCGCCAGGCGGAGCTCACCCGGAATGAGTTGCAAATCCTGGCCCATCTCCTCCGCCACGCCGGGGAGATCGTCTCCCGCGCCGACCTCATTGAGGCCCTCTGGGACAGTCAAATCTATATCGACGATAACACCCTCAGCGTGAACGTGACCCGCTTGCGGGCCAAGCTGGACAGCATCGGCTGTCCCGGCTGCATCAAGACACGCCGGGGTATGGGGTATCAGCTATGACTTTGTGGGAATTTTTGTCCGACCGCCTGGGGCGTGGAGTGGGGACACTGTGTGGTGCCGCCGTCGCGGCACTGTTCCTCATGGCCACGGGGACCCGGCCGGGGGTGGTGGCCCTCTTGGCCCTGGGCTTCCTGCTGGTGTTTGTGGGGGCCTATACCGTGGAGTTCCTCCGGCTCCGGGCCCAGTTGGCGGAGCTGGAAGCCATCTTGGAGGGCTTGGAGAAAAAATACCTGTTTTCCGCCTGTATCCCCACCCCCAAGGACCACTACCAGCGCAAGCTCTTTGATCTCACCCGCCGTTCCGGGAAATCTATGTTGGAGGCGGTCTCCCAGGCCCAGGCGGCCCAGCGGGCCTATCGGGACTACATTGAGGCGTGGGTCCATGAGATCAAGACCCCCATTACCGCCGCCCAGCTTCTCTGCCGGGACCTGGAAGGGGACAAACGCCGAAAACTCACCCAGGAGCTGGCCCAGGTGGAGGCCCACGTGGAGCGGGCCCTTTTTTACGCCCGGGCGGAGAGCCCAGAGCGGGACTGCGTCATCCGGCAGGGGTCCCTGGATGCCATCGTCTCCCAGGCCATCCAGGCCCATCGGGCATTGCTGATCCAAAGCGGCATCCGGGTGGAGACGGAGGGGCTGGACTGCACCGTATACACCGATGAGAAGTGGACGGCCTTCCTCTTAGGCCAGATTCTGCAAAACGCCGCCCGCTATCGAGGGCAGGCCCCGGTGATCTGCATCTCTGCCCAGCCCCTGGGGCAGAAGGTGGTGCTGACGGTGGCGGACAATGGCATGGGTATCCCCGCCCATGAGCTGCCCAGGGTGTGCGAGCGGGGGTTTACCGGCAGCAATGGCCGCCTCCGGGGCGGTTCCACGGGGATGGGCCTGTATCTCTGCCGTAAGCTGGCGGCGTTTTTGGAGCTGGATTTTCAGATTACCTCCCAGGAGGGGGAGGGGACCCAGGTGATGCTGACCTTTCCTGCCACGGCGGGGGCGGAGGTGTGATGGCATTTCTTACAAAACTGTAAGGAAGGGCCATATCGTTTCGATACCACCGCCCCTGCTTTTGTTGTATCCTAGAGGGGAAAGGAGGCAGGACGTATGCTGCAAGTGAAACAGGTTGAAAAATACTACGGGAGCAAAAACAACGTCACCAAAGCTCTGGACGGTGTGAGCTTCCAGGTGGAACCGGGGGAATTTATCGCCATTATGGGGGCCTCCGGCAGCGGCAAGACCACCTTGCTCAACTGCATCTCCACCATCGACACGGTGAGCGCGGGACAAATCCTGCTGGATGGGGTGGACATCTCCGAGCTCCCCGCCAAGGCCTTGGCCCGCTTCCGCCGGGAACGACTGGGCTTTGTGTTCCAGGATTTTAACTTATTGGATACTCTGACCATTGAGGAGAACATTGGCCTGGCCCTTGCCCTGAACCACATGGACCCAGCCCAGGTGGGGGCCCAAGTGCGGGAGATGGCAAAGAAGCTGGATATTATGGATATCCTGCCCAAGTTCCCGTACCAGGTCTCTGGGGGCCAGAAACAGCGGGCGGCCTGTGCCCGGGCTATGGTGGCGGGACAGTCCTTGCTGCTGGCCGACGAACCCACCGGGGCCCTGGATTCCAAGGCATCCAAGAACCTTTTGGAGATCATGACCCGGCTGAACCAGGACCTGGGGGCTACCATCCTCATGGTGACCCATGACGCATACAGCGCCAGCTATGCCAAGCGGGTGCTGTTCCTCAAGGACGGGCGACTGTTCAATGAGCTGCTC
>CAJUCB010000094.1 GCA_910584805.1 uncultured Oscillospiraceae bacterium | reverse complement strand
GGCTACAAATAGCTGTATTTCAATGGATGTTGTAGAAAACCTTGGGTTGGTTGTAACCGGAAACATAGATGTGTTGACACCATCAGGGGGAAGTATTGCAAATACATATCTGGTTGATGTATTGCTCCCCAATAATGTCCCAGTTAAAGACCTTAGAGTATGCGATTCAAAAATAGGTTCTCAAGGAATAGGTATGTTGGTGGGAATGGATATCATTTCAAAAGGAGATTTTTGTGTCAGTAATTTTCAAGGTCAAACTGTGTTTTCATTTCGTATGCCATCGGATGCTGTAATGGATTTTGTATCAGGAATAAAAGTTAGTAATATTATTGGAAAAAGACATGGACGTGGAAATAGAAAAAGAAAAAAGAAATAGATAGTAAAGGAAAATAGTAACAAAACGAGCTTTACAAAGGTCAGTAAAAATATGATAAAAATCCCGGACCAAAATGGTACGGGATTTTTTACTTTACGAATTGAAGTCCACTGTATGTTTGCGGCT
This sequence comes from uncultured Oscillospiraceae bacterium, assembly GCA_910584805.1. GTDB lineage: Bacteria > Bacillota > Clostridia > Oscillospirales > Oscillospiraceae > Evtepia. The sequence continues at coordinate 4,460 of CAJUCB010000094.1, read as the reverse complement.
TGACAAGCTGCGAAGAAACAGTGTATAATAAAAAAACAGAAGGGCTGCCAGTGTTACGGCTTAGCCCCTTAGGAGTGCTTATAGGTTTGTATAGAAACCGTCACCGGCCAGGGTGGCGGTTTCTGCCTTTTATCCGTATACTCACGGTAACTCCAAAAATATGGAACGTGATAGAGATAGGCAAAACGCATCACCTCCTTTCGGAGGATATAGCTAAGCCGCCCACCGTAGTGGCAATACCCTTCTGACCAGTCCTTGCGAACCGGTAAGGCTAGTATAGCATTCAACTGCGGAATTTGTCAATTCTTGAAGAACAAAGAAGGAGTGTTTCAATCATGGATCAATTGGTATCCCGTCTCTTGTTATACGGTGAGTTGGAAGAGGAGAGCATCTTGCGCCGCTTGGCGGAGCTGTTCCAAGCTTGGAAGGAGGGGGAACACCCCCGCCAGGAATTGATCCGGGGCCTGTACCGCCAGGTGAAGCGTCTGTTGGACCTGGCCACCGACTACGGCTTTGACGAAAACCTGTGGCAGAATTACTTAACCTTCCTACTGATGACCAATGAGAACTCCTTCAGCCTTATCACCGAGCGGGCGGGGGAGCAGGTGGGCTCTGTCCACCACTTTGCCAAGGAGGACTTTGCTGTGTTCCGCGCCCTGTTCCACTACGATTTTACGCCCCTGGAACAGGACTTAGGCATCGACTGCTTCTCCACCCTCTGCCACTATCAGGCCATCGCCAAGCACGAGCGGCGGTATAATAAGAATGTCAGCGAAAAGGTCCGCCAGCTCAGCCACGCCCTGGCGGAGGCTCCGGACGAGGAGGCCTTTTTCGCCTTGGTTACAGACCACTACCGCCGCTATGGCGTGGGGCTGCTGGGGCTGAATAAGGCCTTCCGAATCCGCAGCGGCCCCCGTGGGGTGGAGCTGCTCCCCATCTACAACACGGACAAGGTGATGCTCCGGGACCTGGTGGGGTACGAGAGCCAGAAGCAACAGCTCCGGGCCAACACCGAGGCGTTCTTGGCGGGGCGCAGCGCCAACAACGTCCTGCTTTACGGCGATGCCGGGACGGGGAAATCCTCTAGCGTCAAGGCCCTCATCAACGAATATTATGACCAGGGACTGCGGATGATTGAGCTATACAAGCACCAGTTCCAAGACCTGTCGGCGGTGATTGCCATGGTGAAAAACCGCAACTACCGTTTCATCATCTTCATCGACGACCTCTCCTTCGAGGAGAACGAGGTGGAGTATAAGTTCCTGAAGGCTGTTATCGAGGGCGGGGTGGAGACCAAGCCGGACAACGTCCTCCTCTACGCCACCTCCAACCGCCGCAACCTCATCCGGGAGACCTGGAAGGACCGGGGGGATATGGAGCTGCAAAACGAGGTCCACCGCTCCGACACCTTGGAGGAAAAGCTCTCCCTCTCCGCCCGCTTTGGGGTGCGCATCAACTACTCCATACCCAACCGCAGCCAGTTCCAGGAGATCGTCCTCACCTTGGCCCAGCGGCAGGGGGTGGGCATTCCCCAGGAGACGTTGTTGGCAGAGGCAAACAAGTGGGAGCTGCGCCACGGGGGCGTGTCCGGGCGGACGGCCCAGCAGTTTATCAACCATGTGTCGGGGAGCTTAGAGGGTGAACGGCACTTCTGAGGGGTGAAACCTTCCCACTGGTTTTACAAGAGAATGGAGTGGAAATGGTGGTAGGGGTGTGATATCCCTTTTGCTGCGCTGGAAAGCGGCTGTCTCTTTTGGGACAGCCGCTTTTGGCACTCTATGCAACAAGGTGAAAAAACAGCCCCGGATTTGGCAAACTCTCTGTTGAAAATCATGAAAAGTATGAAATGCGGAAAAAATAAACCTGGATTTGTCCCCGAGCCCTTGACATTCCTGGGGCAAAGTGCTAGAGTAGCGTTAGCACTCAGGGAAGATGAGTGCTAAACTTCGGGGCAAAGGAGGGTGAGCCCCCATGGAACTGTCGGAGCGGAAGAAGTTAATCCTGCGGGCCGTGGTGGAAAACTATATCCAAACAGCCGAGCCTGTGGGCTCCAAGGCCATCGTGGAGAGCGCGGGGTTGAAGGTCTCCTCCGCCACCATCCGCAACGAGATGGCTGAGCTGGAAAACCTGGGCTATCTGGAACAGCCCCATACCTCCGCCGGGCGTATCCCCTCCCCCAAGGGCTACCGGCTCTATGTCAACGAGCTCATGGAGCAGCACCGGCTGAGCATCCAGGAGACGGAGCGGATCAACGAAGCCCTCCACCTGAAAATGCGCCAGATGGACCAGGTGATGAGCGAGGCGGGGAAGATCGTTTCCCAACTGACCAAATACCCCACCTTCGCCCTGACCAAGGGGACCAAAAAGGCCGCCATCGTCCGCTATGACCTGCTGATGGTAGAGGAAAAGGCCTTCATCGCCGTGCTCATGACCGACGCCCAAGTGGTGAAAAATAAGCTTTTCCGTCCCAGCGACCCCGTGTCCGACACCCAGCTGCAACTGCTCAGCACCCTGCTCAACACCTCCTTCACCGGGCTGACCCTGGACCAGCTCAGCCCCGCCCTGATGAAGGTGGCCAGCCATGCCGGGGAAGAGGCCTACGGGCTCATTGAGCTGGTGGTATCCTTCGCCATAGAGGTGTTGGAGGAGCTGGAAAACAATGTGGTCCACACCGCGGGCATCCCCAACCTCCTGGCTCACCCGGAGTACCGGAGCCTGGAAAAGGCGGAACCCCTGATGAACTACTTGGCCGAGATGGGGGACAGCGCCAGCCTGCCGGTGATCCAGGGGGAGAATGTACGCATTCTCATCGGCCCCGAGAACGTAGCCGACGAGCTGAAGGATTCCAGCGTAGTGATGGCCAGCTATGACATCGGCGGCGGGATGCAAGGCGTCATTGGGGTGGTAGGCCCCACGAGAATGGATTATGCAGACCTGGCGGCCCGGCTGTCCTACTTTGCCGAAGGGCTGTCCAGGATGTTTGGCAAGGGCGAGATCCCGCCCCCTGGGGGGACGGGCAACGAGAACGAAGGAGGTTGACCGAGTCAATGAGTCAGCAAGAGATGGAGAACTTGGAGGAGCAGGCGGACGTGGAGACCCCCGACAGCCCCAGCCAAGAGAACGGCCCCGAGGCCGAGGCCCCCGCACCGGAGGAAAAAAGCCCCGAGGAAGCCCTTCAGGAGCAGCTCCGGGAGCAGGAGGACAAATACCTGCGCCTGCTGGCGGAGTATGACAACTACCGCAAACGCAGCCAGAAGGAAAAGGACGCCGCTTGGACCAACGCCAAGGCGGACACCGTGAAGGAGATCCTCCCCGTCTATGACAACCTGGACCGGGCCCTGAAACAGGAGTGTACCGACGAGGCCTATGCCAAGGGAGTCCAGATGACCATGACCCAGCTGAAAACCGTGCTGGAAAAGCTGGGGCTAGAGGAAATCCCCGCCCAGGGAGAGCCCTTCGACCCTGCTGTCCACAACGCGGTGATGCACTGCGAGGACGAAGCCCTGGGGGAAAAGACCGTGGCCGAGGTATTCCAGGCCGGGTTCAAGCTGGGGGATAAAATCATCCGCCACGCTATGGTTAAGGTAGCAAATTGAGCATACACTCAAGTTTATCATATAAAACAACAACGTATATAAAACGTAACACATACGGTTTACTGTTTGAAAATAAGGAGGAAAACAGTTATGTCTAAAATCATCGGCATCGACCTGGGTACCACCAATTCCTGCGTTTCTGTAATGGAGGGCGGCGAGGCCGTCGTCATCGCCAACGCAGAGGGCAACCGCACCACCCCGTCCATCGTGGCTTTCTCCAAGGACGGCGAACGCCTGGTGGGTCAGGTGGCCAAGCGCCAGGCCATCACCAACCCCGACCGCACCGTGATCTCTATCAAGCGGGAGATGGGTTCCAACCATAAAGTGAACATCGACAGCAAGAGCTACACTCCCCAGGAAATCTCCGCCATGATCCTGCAAAAGCTCAAGGCAGACGCAGAGAGCTACCTGGGCAGCACCGTCACCGAGGCGGTGATTACCGTCCCCGCCTACTTCACCGACGCCCAGCGCCAGGCCACCAAGGACGCCGGGAAAATCGCCGGCTTGGAGGTCAAGCGTATCATCAACGAGCCCACCGCCGCGGCCCTGGCCTACGGGGTGGACAAGGAGAACGACCAGAAGATCATGGTCTATGACCTGGGCGGCGGCACCTTCGACGTATCCATCCTGGAGATTGGCGACGGGGTCATCGAAGTCCTGGCCACCGCCGGCAACAACCGTCTGGGCGGCGACGACTTTGACAAGTGCATCATGGATTGGATGGCTGCGGAGTTCAAAAAGAGCGAGGGCGTGGACCTTACCAGCGACAAGGTGGCCATGCAGCGCCTGAAGGAGGCCGCCGAAAAGGCCAAAATCGAGCTCTCCGGCGTCACCTCCTCCGCCATCAACCTGCCCTATATCACC
>CAJUCB010000093.1 GCA_910584805.1 uncultured Oscillospiraceae bacterium | reverse complement strand
GACGTGGTGCTGGTGGACACCGCCGGACGGCTCCACAACAAGCAGAACCTGATGAACGAGCTGAACAAAATCCGCCGGGTGGTGGACCGGGAGTGCCCGGAGGGGAGCTGTGAAGTCCTGCTGGTGCTGGACGCCACCACCGGGCAGAACGGCCTCATCCAGGCCAAGCAGTTTGGGGAGAGCGCCGGGATCACCGGCATCGTCCTCACCAAGCTGGACGGCACCGCCAAGGGAGGCATCGTCCTGGCCATTGCCCGGGAGCTGGGCCTGCCGGTGAAGTTCGTAGGCCTGGGGGAGGGCGTGGAGGACTTGCAGCCTTTCGACGCCCAGGAATTTGTCCAGGCATTGATTTGACCAAATGAGAACGAGAAGGAGGCGACAGCCATGCGCGCTGTGCTCGCCAGCCAGAACAAGAAAAAAATCGCGGAGCTCCAAGCCATCTTAGGGGAGCTGGGGGTGGAAGTCCTCTCCCAGCAGGAGGCGGGGGTGGACCTGGAGGTGGAGGAGACCGGTACCACCTTTGAGGAGAACGCCCGCCTCAAGGCCCGGGCTGTGATGGAGGCCACCGGCCTGCCCGCCATTGCCGACGACTCCGGCCTGATGGTGGACGCCCTGGACGGCGCCCCCGGCGTGTACTCCGCCCGCTACGGGGGGGCGGGGCTGGACGACAGCGGCCGCTGGCAGCTCCTGCTGAAAAATATGGAGGGGCAGACAGACCGGGCCTGCCGCTTTGTCTGCGTCATCTGCTGCGCCTTCCCCGACGGGGGGGAGCTGATGGCCCGGGGGGAGTGCCCCGGCGTGGTGGCCCAGGAGGCCCAAGGGGCCGGGGGCTTCGGCTATGACCCGGTATTCTACCTGCCCCAGCTGGGCAAGACCATGGCGCAGCTCTCCCCTGAGGAGAAGAACGGCCTCTCCCACCGGGGACAGGCCCTGCGCAAGTTTCAGAAAGAATGGGAGAAGGCATCCTATGGAATTGACAAGTAAACAGCGGGCCCAGCTCAGGGGGCTGGCCAACGGTCTGGACACCATCGTCCACATCGGCAAGGACGGCCTGGGGGATAACCTGGTCAAGCAGGCCAACGAGGCCTTGGAGGCCCGGGAGCTCATCAAGTGCCGGGTGTTGGAAAACGCCATGCTCACCCCCAAGGAGGCCTGCCAGGAGCTGGCCCGCCGCACCCGCAGCGAGCCGGTGCAGGTGATCGGCACGAAATTTGTCCTCTACCGCCACAGCCACCGCAAGGACCGCAAGGACCCCATCGTCCTGGTGAAGGCGGCGAGAAAGCCATAAAGAGACAAGACACACAACTATCACAGAAACAAAGCAGGTGAGACGGAACGTGAAAATTGGAATCTATGGCGGGACCTTCGACCCGCCCCACCTGGCCCACATGGCGGCAGCCCGTGCGGCGATGGACCAGCTAGAACTGGACCGCTTGTTGATCATCCCCGACCAGGAGCCCCCCCACAAGGGCTTGCCCGCCGACGCCGCCAGCCCCCAGCAGCGCTTGGAGATGGCCGACCTCATGGCCGACGGCCTGGGGCCCAAGGCGGAGGCATCAGACCTGGAACTGAACCGGGAGGGCAAGAGCTACACCGCCGACACCTTGGAGCAGCTCCACCAGAGCTTCCCCGGGGATGAGCTGTGGCTGCTCATGGGCACGGATATGTTCTTGACCATTGAGAACTGGTACCAGCCCGAGCGGATTTTCCAGTATGCCGGGGTGGCCGCTTTTTCCCGGAACCACGAGGACACCGGGGAGATGTTCCAGGAGCAGAGCGAAAACTTGGAGCGGCGCTTCCACGCCCGCACCACCATCATCGACCTGCCCCAGGTGATGGAGCTGTCCTCCCGGGACCTGCGGCGGATGCTGGCGGCGGAGTGGAACGGGGGCAATGTGGACCCCGGCCAATTCCTCTGGACCCCGGTGTATGGCTACATCCTGCGCCAAGGGCTCTTTGGCACCCAGGCGGACATGAAGCAGCTGAGCGACAAGCACCTCCGGGCGGTGTCCTACTCCATGGTGAAGGCCAAGCGCCTGCCCCACATCAAGGGCACCGAGGAGACCGCCGTGGCCCTGGCGAAGTTCTGGGGCGAGGACCCAGACCAGGCACGCCGGGCGGCCATCCTCCACGACTGCACCAAGTATTGGACCCTGGAAGAGCAGCTGGCGGCCTGTGAGAAATACAACGTGTACTTAGACCCCATGGAGCGGGAGGGGGTCAAATTCCTCCACTCCAAGACCGGGGCCGCCCTGGCCCGGCATGTGTTCGGGGAACCGGAGAAGGTGTGTGACGCCATCGACTGCCACACCACCGGGAAGCCGGGGATGAGCACCTTTGACAAAATCCTCTACCTGGCGGACTATATGGAGCCCTCCCGGGACTTTGAGGGGGTGGAGGAGCTGCGCCGGCTGGTGTGGACCGACCTGGACCGGGCCATGGTCCTGGGCCTGGAAATGACCATGGAGGAGCTCAAGGAGAAGGGCGCCATTGTCCACCCCAATACCCTGAGCACCCGGGATGAACTGAGGGGGCGGCTGTCATGAAGCGTTTTTCCGAAGAGGAATCCCGGCAGCGGGAACGGGAGGAACGCTCCCGCCAGCGCATCCAGCGCCAAGGCTACCGGGAGGCCCAGCACGGCCAGCGGGACGAGGGGAGATACCGGGGGAGCCGGGAGGCGCCCCGGCAGCGCCGCCGTTCCGGGGATAATTATGATATGTATGGCTACTACGCCGACTATGCTGACCGGAAAGAAAAACGGGGCAAAAAGCGCAAGGTCTGGCTGATTGTCCTGCTGGTGCTGGCGGTGATCGTAGCCGGGGCCCTGGTGGCCCACAAGGTCCTGGTCCGGCCCCCGGAGGTGCCCGGCACCACCCAGGCCAACAGCGAGGGCATCCACCCCGGCTTGCTGGGGGCGGGACGCAAGGAAGGGGTGTACACCTTCCTCCTGGTAGGCCGGGACGACGGCGGCGGGGGGAACACCGACACCATCATGGTGGGCTGTTTCGACACCCAGCAGGGCACCCTGGATGTGCTGAGCATCTTCCGGGACACCCTGGTGGACGTGCCCTGGGAGATCAAAAAGATCAACTCCGTGTATAACCGCAACGGCATTGAAGGCCTTCTGGACGAGGTGAAAGACCTCATCGGCTACAAGCCCGACTATTACTTCGTGGTAGAGCTGGACGCCGTGGAGGAGCTGGTGGATGCCATTGGCGGGGTGGACTACGACGTGCCCTACAACATGGACTATGAGGACTTTACCCAGGACCTATATATCCACTTCCAGAAGGGGCGGCAGCACCTGGACGGGGAGGACGCGGTGCGCCTGCTGCGCTGGCGCAAGAACAACATGGGCGAGTCCCTCTCCGTGGGGGATATCGGCCGGGTGGAAGTCCAGCAGAGCTTTTTGAAGGCCGTAGCCAGCCAGATGGTGCGCCTGGGGAACCTGCCCAAGCTGCGGCAGATTGCCAGCATCGTGGACAAGAACCTCACCAGCAACCTGAACTATGGCGAGATGATCTGGTTCGGGGAAAAGGCCCTGGGGATGGCCACAGACGGCATCCGCTTCCACAGCCTGCCAGGGGATTACACCGGCAGCGTTTGGAGCAACACCTATAAGAATTACCAGTCCTACGTGTTCGCTGACGCCGTGGGCTTGTTGGAGCTGGTGAACCAGTTTATGAACCCCTACCTGACCCAGATCACCACAGAAATGCAGCACGTGATCACCGGTTCCGACGTGGGCCGCACCGGAGGCAACGCATCGTCCAGCGGCGGCAGCCACGATGAGTCCGATGTGGGGACCTCCGACGTGGTGGGCACCGGGGACGCGGCGGGGAACAATACCTCCAATTCCACCAAGCCCAGCCCGAAGCCCCCGGAAAATGAACCGGGCAGCAGCGGCAGCCAGGGCAGCGGCAACGAGGGGAACAACGGCAACAACAATGGCAGTGGAAACAACAATGGCGGCGGGGACAACAACGGCAGCGGCAACGAAGGCAACGGCGGCAGCGGCATTGAGAGCCCAGACCCGCCAGAGCCCCCCACCCCGCCGGACCCGCCCTCTGAGCCGTCCCCGGACCCCGCCCCCCAGCCCCCGACGGGGCCCTCCGGCGGCGGCGGAACAGAGGGTGGCAGTGAGACATGAGAAGGACCGCCACCATCGCAGACACCGCGATGAGAAAGGAAGGATAGCTATGACACCGAAAGAGATGGCACTGCTGCTGGTCCGGGCCCTGGACAGCAAGAAGGGCCAGGACATCCTCCTGTTGGAGACCGATGGCCTGACCACCCTGAGCGACTACTTCGTCCTGTGCACCGGCACCTCCGCCCCCCAGTTGAAAGCCCTGGCAGACGCGGCGGAGCGGAGCATGAAGGAGAACGACATCCTCCCCCACCATGTGGAGGGGCACCGGGGCGGCACCTGGATTCTACAGGACTATGGGGACGTGGTGCTCCACCTTTTCTCCCCAGAAGCCCGGGAGTTTTATGACCTGGACCGCCTGTGGCAGGACGCCAAGAAGGTGGATATCAGCGATGTGCTTACCGGGGGTAAGCAGTGGATACCACAACAATAACGATTGAGGAAGCGTGATTGGATTGAAATACGAGTTTAACCGCATTGAGCGCAAATGGCAGCAGCGCTGGGACCAGGAGAACTGCTACCACGCCGAGACCGGCGGGGACAAGCCCAAGTACTATGCCCTGGTAGAGTTCCCCTACCCCTCTGGACAGGAGCTCCACGTGGGCCACGCCCGGCCCTACACCGCCATGGACGTGGTGGCCCGGAAGCGGCGCATGGACGGCTATAATGTCCTCTTCCCCATGGGCTATGACGCCTTTGGCCTGCCCACAGAGAACTACGCCATCAAAAACCACATCCACCCCGCCCAGGTGACCAAGGACAACATTGCCAACTTCACCGCACAGCTGAAGCTGCTGGGCTACTCCTTCGACTGGGACCGGGTGGTGGACACCACCGACCCCCAATACTACCACTGGACCCAATGGATTTTCCTAAAACTCTTCCAAAAGGGCCTGGCCTATAAGGCCACCATGCCTGTGAACTGGTGTACCTCCTGCAAGTGTGTCCTGGCCAACGAGGAGGTGGTGGAGGGGGTCTGTGAGCGCTGCGGCTCCGCCGTCATCC
>CAJUCB010000092.1 GCA_910584805.1 uncultured Oscillospiraceae bacterium | reverse complement strand
ATCTTTTTCCACCTTCCTTCATTTTGGGGCTTGACTTCTAATAGTTAATCTTTCTCTGGGGCCAGGTATATTGCCTGGCGGTCAATATTTGCCCGTTGCTACAGTTACAAAAATGTGTAATTTATTAAAATCATACCATATATGTGAACTTATACTAAATATAGCATAAAAATATTCATATGACAACGCTTTCTTGGGATATTTTCTTTCGAATTACAGTTATAAAAAAGTACAACTTTCTTGTATAAATGTCTCTGCCTTGCATCTTTCTCAGAAATTTGCTATGATACCTCCAATAAAACACCAACAAGGAGGCACAGTACAGTGACCATTCAATATAAGACCCGGGGCGTGTGTTCCCGGCAGATGAACGTGAAGCTGGAAGCGGGCGTGGTGAAGTCCGTGGAGGTGGTGGGCGGCTGCCACGGCAACCTCCAAGGCATTGCCCGCCTGGTGGAGGGGATGCGGGCGGAGGAGGCCATGGAAAAACTCTCTGGCATCCGCTGTGGCAACAAGGCTACCTCCTGCCCCGACCAATTGTCCAAAGCCCTAAAAATCGCCCTGGAAGAAGAGGCGAAACGGGCGTGATACAAAAAGGACCGCTGCTTGTTGTGCAGCGGTCCTTTTCTGCCCCCGCCGGACAGGCGGAGTGCTTGAGCCGGTTTCTGTAGGTGGATAGGGATAATTAAGAGAGGATCATAAGGTTTCCTATTCGCTTACAGGAACAGGGCAGGGAAAAGCAGGAAGAGAGAGATCACACCAATCACCAGGTTGCACACACCGGCCAGCTTGCCCCAGAAGGGCTTGCCGCCGTACCAGGCAGGGATGAGGGTGAGGAGCAGGACGTCGATGACCACCAGGTCGATACCCAGGGGCCAGACCAGGCCGTCCTGAAATGCACGCACGGTAAATCCCAGGCACAGGATCAGGCCGCAGAGGAAGAAGTGGGCCATCACCTTCTTGTCGCCGCCTTTTAGGAAAAACGTCCCAACCAGGAGCCAGAACAGGCCGAAAAAGCCAAAGACGGTGCCGAGATACACGCTGTGGTCGCCGCCAACATGGAACAAATACATGCACACCGAGGTAAAAACTTGGGTGACGCCGCCGAAAAAGATGGCGATGAAGCCCAAAGAGCGGGTGATCTTTTCCGGCTCACCGCCCTTTACGCCGATACCAACTTGTTCCAGACCAAAACAGATCACAGTGGCGAACAGGCCAAACAGGCCAATTGCTTCGGGGTTTACTGGGAGCATAAAGTCCTCCTTTGAATAAAAAATAGGTAGAAACCGATCAATTGGCCTTAGCTTAACTGAAAAATCGACAGAAGTCAAGCTATTTTTACTATGATAAGAACAAAAAGGCATTGCAATATAAACCCATCGAAAACCTTGGTTTGATTAGCTTCAAAAGGGCCCCATAGGCGGAAATCCCGCCAGGGCCTGGAAAGGGGGACGCGGGCCCTGGCAACGCTGCCTTGGCCCGCGTGGATGCTTGGGTTTTTGCAGGCCCGGCACTAGGGCCGCAGCTGCCGCCGCCGGGCCAGGCCCAGGACTCCGTCCTGCCGCCGGGCCAGGTAGGGCAGGCACAGTTCCAGCCCCAGGGCCACGCAGGCTAGGGGGTCCTCCGCCACCATGGTGCGGATGCCGGTGCGCGTTTCCAATAACTGGTCCAGCCCCGGGAGCAGGCTCCCCCCGCCGGTGAGCAGGAGCCCGGAGGCGCTGACATCCGCCGCCAGCTCCGGCGGGGTGCGCTCCAACACCGCCTCCACCCCGGCGCATAGCTGCTCCGCCACAGGGGCAAAGGCGATGGCGGTCTCCTGGGCGCTGAGGGTGATTTGCCGGGGCAAACCCGTCTCCAAACAGCGGCCCTTCACTGCCAGGGTGGGGTTGTCCTCCTCGGGCCCCGCCACCCGGCCGATGGCCTTTTTTACCTCCTCCGCCGTGCGCAGGCCAATGAGCAGCCCATGCTCCTGGCGGATGTGGCGGATGAGGGCCTCATCGAACTGATCCCCCGCCGCGGTGAGGCAGGCGGAGGTGACCACTCCGTCCAGGGCAATGACGGCCACGTCGGTGGTCCCCCCACCGATGTCCACCACCATGCGGCCCTCCGGCTGGGAGATGTCCACCCCTGCCCCCAGGGCGGCGGCTAGGGGTTCCTCCATGAGGTACACCCGCCGGGCCCCGGCTTGGAGGCCCGCGTCCACCACGGCCCGTTCCTCCACCTCAGAGATTCCTGAGGGCACGCAGATCAGCAGCCGGGGCTTGGTCATCCGGCCGGGGATTGCCTGTTTCAAAAAACACTCCAGCATGGCCTGGGCGGTGGTGTAGTCGGAGATAACCCCCTCCCGCAGGGGGCGGATGGCGATGAGCTCCCCGGGGGTCCGGCCCAGGGTGTCCCGGGCGGCGGACCCCGCTTGCAGGACCTTTCCGGTCTGCCGGTCTGCCGCCACCACCGAGGGCTCATGGAGGAGGATGCCCCGCCCCCGCATGACCATCACCACCGAGGAGGTGCCCAGGTCCACGGCGATATCGCGGGCAAAGGGCCCCGCTGCCTGGCTTCGTTTGCGCATAGAACTCGCCCTTTCTTTTGCAGTGTGTAATGGATTCGATAGATCAAAGGAAGTATAGAACAAAAGAAGGGAGGCTTTCCCGCGAAACCTGGGGAAAGCCTCCTAGAGTATGGAAATATTAGGAAGATTCGTGGCCCTTTGCCTGGGTCCGGCACAGGGTGGCCGCCACCACTTGGAAGGCCCCCGCCTCCCGCAGGACCCGTGCCCCCTCGCCCAGGGTGGCCCCGGTGGTGAGAATGTCGTCAATGAGCAGCACCCGCTGTCCGGCCACCCGCTTTGGGTGGGGGACGGAATACACCCCCGCCACATTTTCCAAACGCTGCCGCCGCTCTCGCAAGGAGGACTGGGGAACATTGCTTTTCATTTTCACCAGCAGGGGAACGGCCTGCCGTCCCAGGGTTTTGGCGGCCTCCTGGGCCAACAGCTGGGCCTGGTCATAGCCACGCTTTTGCAGGGTTTCCTGGGAGACCGGCATCCAACTGATGCAGTCGTAGGTCCCAGGTAAGTAGGTTCGGATGGTCTGGGCCAAGATGGGCCCAAAGGTTTTGGCATACTCGGGGTGGTCGGAGAACTTGAACCGCAGTACAGAGTCCCGGAGCTTCCCGGTGTAAGCCCCGGCGCAGGCGCAGCGGGCGTACTGCTTGCCAGGGAAGAGGGCTTGGGCACCAGAGAACCAAAATTCCGCCCCGGCGCAAGCGGGACAGAGCCCCAGGGTCCCCTTGTCCAGCAGGGCCCCGCACAGGGGGCATTTTTGGGGGAAGAACAGGTTTAAGAGCGCTTGCTTGAGCGCCATGGTATCACATCCCTTCCAGGCCCCGGGCCAGTCGCGCCCGCAGGCCGCTGTAGCGCCGCTGCTGGCGGTCGTTGGCGGCCATCCGGGCCACCACTTGGTCGTCTCCCACCAGGATCAACAGCTCCTTGGCCCGGGTCATGGCGGTGTAGAGCACCCCCCGGGTGAGGAGCATAGGGGCGGCATCCACGGCGGAGAGGATCACCGCCCGGTACTCGCTGCCCTGGGCCTTGTGTACGGTGATGGCGTAGGCGCTCTCCAACTGGTTCATCATGTCTGGGGTGTACTCCGCCCGGTGGCCGTCAAAATCCACGGTGACAATGCCGCTGGCAGGGTCGATGGCCTCGATGCGGCCGATGTCCCCGTTGAAGATACCCATGCCCACGCCCTTGCCGTCCCGTTCCTCCCAGAGGACATCGTAGTTGTTCTTCACCTGCATCACCCGGTCCCCCTCCCGGTAGAGGATGGAGCCAAACTGCTTTTCCCGTTTGTCCGGGGACGGGGGATTCACCGCTGCCTGTAGGGCCTGGTTCAGGGCGGCAGTCCCGGCGATGCCCTTCCGGGTGGGGGAGAGGACTTGAATCTGTTCTGGGGGGATGCCCATGTTTTTGGGAAGGCGCTCCCGGCACAGGGAGACGATGGTGTCCACTGCGTCCTCCGCCCGAACCCGGCGAAGAAAGAAGAAGTCCCCGGCGGGGTCGTTGACCAGTACAGGACAATCGCCCCGGTCTACCGCCCTGGCCCCCCGGATGATGGCAGAGGCGGCGGCCTGGCGGAAGATTTCCGTGAGCCGCAGGGTGGGGAGCCGCTGGGCCCGGAGCAGGTCCGAGAGCAGGTTCCCTGCCCCCACTGAGGGGAGCTGATGGGGGTCCCCCACCAGCACCAGCCGGCAGCCGTTGGGGAGGGCTGCCAAAAGGGCCTGCATCAGCACCAGGTCCACCATGGAGGCCTCGTCCAAAATCACCGCGTCGGTGTCCAGAGGTTCCCGCTCGTTGTGGGCGAAGCTGAGGCCGCCGCTGGCGCTGTCGTAGCGGGTTTCCAACAGGCGGTGGATGGTGCTGGCCTCCGCCCCGCAGGCATCAGAGAGGCGCTTGGCCGCCCGCCCTGTGGGGGCGGTGAGGGCGGTGCGCAGCCCTAAGTGGTCGAAAAGGGCCAGGATACCCCGGAGGGAGGTGGTCTTGCCGGTACCGGGGCCTCCGGTGAGCAACAATACCTGCTGCTGGGCAGCGGTGGCCACCGCCTCGATTTGCAGGGGGGCGTAGGTGATGCCCTGCTCCCGCTGGATGCGTGCCAAGAGCTTTTCCAGGTCCCCGGCGGGACAGAGGGACTCTCCGTCCATCTGTAGGAGCTGCCGGGCCACATAGCACTCACAGTGATAGAGCCGGGCCAGGTAGCAGGCGTCCTGCCCGGCGATTTCCTCCCGAACAATCCGCCCCTGTTGGAGAAGTTCATCCAGACTGCCTGTCAAACGCTCCGGGTCCGTCCTCAACAGGTTGCCGGCGGCGGTGAGGAGCTTGCCATAGGGGAGAAAGACGTGGCCGTTGTCTAGGTTGTGGGTGAGGCTGTAGAGCAGCCCTGCTTCCAGCCGCAAGGGGTCCTCTGGCTCGATACCCAGGCCTAGAGCCAGCTTGTCCGCCAGGGGGAAGGGCACCAGTAGGGGTTCCTCGGTGAGCAGGTAGGGGTTGGCACGCAGGGCGCTGAGGGCGAGGTCCCCGTACTGCCGGTACAGGGGCATGGCCAGTTGTAGGGGCAGGCCGTGGGTGGAGAGGAAGTCCAGCAGGCGGCGCATGGAAAGCTGCATACACAGGGAGCGGTGGATGGTCTCCGCCCGCCTGGGAGAGATG
>CAJUCB010000091.1:5032-5339 GCA_910584805.1 uncultured Oscillospiraceae bacterium | reverse complement strand
CTGCTACCCGCGGTGAGGTCTCCCAGATGCTGATGAACTTCGTTAAGCTCATCACAAAGTAAAGCAAACACCCAACACCGCAAAGGCAGGACAGCCGGGAATCCCCGGCTGTCCTGCCCTCCCCCATGATTTCTTCATAAATTCTTGAAAAAGCCTTGACAACATGTGCTAAAATGAGTATAATATTCTAGCATTCAAGATTTGCGGATGTGCTGGAACTGGTAGACAGGCACGTTTGAGGGGCGTGTGTCTCTGACGTACGGGTTCAAGTCCCGTCATCCGCACCACAAAAGGAAGCGTTGCATAT
>CAJUCB010000091.1:3069-5022 GCA_910584805.1 uncultured Oscillospiraceae bacterium | reverse complement strand
AACGCTTCCTTTTGTTTTTCCCTTAGAAGAAGGTAAATTGCGCTCTGCGAGAAAAATTGCACACGAGAAAGGCCGGGGAATCCCCCGGCCTTTTTGCTTCCGTCAAGCTTTCAACGATTTAGGATATGCCCCGCTGTCGTGTAGCTTTTGTAGCGCACCAGCCACGATGGGCCGATCCTCCTGATACGTCACCCCGAACCACACAGCGTCGGTGTCCAGCACGGCCACATCCAAAGTTCCAGCATGGATCAGTTTGTCCACCAGCACAGGCAGCAGACATTCCGCTTTCAGCTCCCCTTCCTTGAGGTTTTTGAGGAAATCGGTGAAATACGCTTCCATCTCCTCAAAAATCCAGGGGGTAAAGCCCCAGAAGTTCATGGAAACTAAGCTCTCCGGATTCAGCTCCACTTCCCGCGATTCGTCGGCCACGTCGGTGATCCGGCCGTCGGGGTATTTTTTGATCTTTAGAGTCTCGGTGACGTTGCGCAAGCTCTCCCCTTCTGTCTCACATACGCCACGGGAAACGGTGCCGTTGTCGCTGACAGTATTTTTTAGGCGGTAGCCCACCATAGCCCCCTTGCCCTGCTGAGGGAGCTGCATTAAGCGTTTCAGTATGGTGCCAAAAGCAGCGGCACCGTAGTAGTCGTCGGCATTGATGATGGCAAAGGGCTCTGTCACCGCTTCCCTGGCACACAGGGCCGCGTGGACGGTACCGAACGGCTTTTTCCGCTCGTCTGGCACCTGGTAAAAGCGAGGGACGCTGGAAAAATCCTGGACGGCGTAGGCCACCTCCACCGGCTCCCCCTGGGGGGTAGTCATGGTTTGGACGCGGTCGCCACACAGGGTACGCAAGGTGGGCTCCATCCCCGGCTTGATGATGAACACGATTCGATGGAAGCCAGCCTGCACCGCATCGTAAACAGAATACTCCATAATGGCCTCACCGTTGGGGCCGATGCCGTCGGTCTGTTTCTCGCCGCCGTAGCGGGAGCCCATACCGGCGGCCATGATAACCAAAGTTGCTTTCATATCCTTCCCCTTTCCTGCCTTGGCAGTTTTCTTTCATTATACTATGTTTCCCTCTCTTTTTCCATGTTTCTAAGAAATTTAACATTTTACAAAAAGAGGCTCGTTTTTTTCGTCCTGCTGTGGTTTAATAGAGGGGTAGGAAACAAAGGATAAAAGGAGGCTTTCTTATGCAGCAGTTTGAACTTGTATGGCACGGTCACGCCTGCTTCTCCCTCACCTGCCGGGGATTCACTGTTGTCTTTGACCCTTACAAGGACAACCATATCCCTGGCTTTTCGCCCCTGGACTTGGAGGCTGACCTAGTCCTGTGCTCCCACCAGCACGACGACCACAACGCCGCCCATCTGGTCCGTCTCCGCAGCGGGCAGGAAAATCCCTTCCACATCACCACCTTGGAGACCTTCCATGACCCAGAAAGTGGTGCCCTGCGAGGAATGAACACCATCCATATATTGGAGGCCGGCGGCTTGCGCCTGGCTCACTTTGGGGACCTGGGCTGTGCCCTGACGCAGAAGCAACGGGAAACGCTCACTGGCTTGGATGTGGCCCTGGTTCCCGTGGGAGGCTATTACACCATCGGCCCCGAAGAGGCCAAAGCCCTCATGGGGGAACTGGAACCCAAGATTATGGTGCCCATGCATTACCGCCTGGGTGACATGGGGCTCCCCTCTGTAGCAGACTTGCAGGAATTCTTGGATTTGATCGGGAATTATACCTATTATCCCACCAACACCCTCATCATAAACCCAGGAACCCCATCCCAAGTTGCAGTGCTCACTTATCAAGGCTAAAGAAAACGACGAGACGGTCCCGTTTGTAGGGCAGTCTCGTCGTTTTATATTTTATAGTGCTCTGGAATGCTCGCTGCGAATGCGGCTTTTGCCACCCAACGCGCTGTCGATCATGTTGAGGAATTTCTCCCGC
>CAJUCB010000091.1:0-3054 GCA_910584805.1 uncultured Oscillospiraceae bacterium | reverse complement strand
GGCAAGGTCCCCTTTAGGGGCAGGTAGTTGGAGGCGTGGTTGCTGGTGAAGTGGAACGGCCCATAGTTCAGCCCTGCCACCAAGGCGCGGGTCTCCTCCAAGGATTCCCGTGCGCTGATCAACTGGAACTTCCCCTCCTGTACGTCTTTGTACATGGGGGAATTGGGTTCCGGCATGTAGGACAGGCAGGAAACGTGGTTGGCCTGCATCTTGTTCAGCAGCTTGATGGTTTCTTCCACATGTTTCTTGGAGCCCTCCCCGGGCCCCCCGAGCCCTAAGATCACTGTCACCCACAGGTCGATGCCCGCCCCTTTCAGCAAAGCCGCCGCTTGCAGCATCTTTTCCGGGGGAACCCCCTTGTTTACCTTGACCAACAGCTCATCCCAGCCGCTTTCTACCCCCAGATAGGCCCGGGTCAGTCCGGCCTTGCGCAGTTCTATCAGCTGCTCCTGACTCTTGGTCATGGTACTGCGGGTGCCGGCGTAAACCGTCACCTGGCGCAAATGGGGGAATGCCGCGTACAATGCCTCTAGGATTTTCAACAACTGTTCCTGACGCATGACAATGGCATCTCCATCGCAGAGAAAAACCTTATCCACATTGGGGCCATAGTACTCCCGTGCCATGGCAATGTCCTCCATGATCTCCTTCATGGGGCGGATATGGAATTTCTTCTCCTTGTACATCCCACAAAAGGTACACTTGTTGTGGGAGCAGCCCACCGTACATTGGAGCAGATAGCTGCGCCACTCCCCCGGTGGACGGTAAATTTTCCCTTCATAACGCATGGGGTGTCTCTCCTTTCCCTTCGGCGCTCTCCGCCGGACGAATGATTTTCTTCAATGCTTTTTCCGCTTTCCTGCGGGGCAGCATCACTTCCCTGCCGCAGCCCTCGCAGTGCAGCCGGAAGTCCATTCCTACCCGGAGGACCTTCCAGCGGCGGCTGCCGCAGGGGTGTTCTTTCTTCATCTCCAACACATCACCTGGGAGAATATCCATCGTTGTCACACCTTCCTCCATCCTCAGGGGAAAGTTTCCCCCTTGGGTTGAATATATATGAACAGCAGAACCATAGAACCCACTATGACGAAAGGATGGCAAGCTATGTCCAACCCATATCTCCCTGAGGGCCGTCTCCTGCACACGCCAGAGAACCAGCGCACTTGTGCCTCCCTTCCCCTTTTACACACAGCCATGGAACAGGGGATGATTTTGGAGGGGCAGGCCGTTTGGTGTACGCCAGAGCATGATCTCTCTGTCTCCCTGGGGCCTTTCCAGGGAACGATTCCCCGGGAAGAAGCTGCCCTGGGGATTCGTGAAGGGACGGCCAAAGAGATCGCCATCCTGTCACGGGTGGGAAAACCTGTCGCCTTTGCAGTCACAGATATCGCTCAAGCTGAGGCAGGCCCCATTCTGCGCCTCTCCCGCCGTCGGGCTCAAGAGCTGGTGCTGGAACGCCTCTTGGCTACTCCCCCTGGCACCGTCCTCCCTGCCACCGTCACCCATTTGGATGGGTTTGGAGCCTTTGTGGACGTGGGCTGTGGGCTGGTTTCCATGATTCCTATTGAAAACTGTTCCGTCTCCCGCATCGCCCACTCCGCCTGCCGCTTTGCTGTAGGACAGGAAATCTTCGTTGTCCTCACTGGCGGGGACCGGGCGCGGCAACGTCTCACGCTCTCCCACAAGGAGCTCCTAGGCACCTGGGGAGAAAATGCCCGGCGCTTCTCCCCGGGCATGACGGTACCTGGCTATGTCCGCGGGATAAAGCCCTATGGGTCCTTTATAGAGCTCACCCCCAACTTTACCGGTCTTACCGACCGCACGGAAGGCTTGCAGGAGGGAGATCGCGTCTGCGTCTGCATCAGAGGTATCTATCCCGACAAGATGAAAGTCAAGCTGACAGTCATTGAAACACTGCCCCCTGTTCCCCAACCAGAACCGTTTACCTATTTTATCACCAGCGGACGTTTGGAGCAATGGACCTATTCCCCGCCAGAATTCCTTCGGGAACCTATGGTGAAGCGCTTTACTTCTTCCCCTTGATCTCATCCCAATAGCGCTTGGCCGCCTGTTCGTTCTTATTCTCCCCATATTGATAATAGACTTTCCCCAAGAGGGCATCGGGAAGATACTGCTGGGAGACATAGTGGTTGGGATAATCGTGGGGATAAAGATATCCCTGTTCCCGTTCCAGCCCATAGGAATCCGCGTGGACGTTTTGCAGATGCCGGGGATAGTCCCCTGTCCGCCCAGCTCGCACATCGGCCAGGGCAGTATCAATGGCCAAATAGCCGGAGTTGGATTTGGGGGCAGTACACAGCAGGATTACCGCATCTGCCAAGGGCAACCGTCCCTCTGGAAGCCCCAACTGTACCGCGCTGTCAATGCAGGCTTTCACAATGGGGATGGCCTGGGGATATGCTAGGCCGATGTCCTCGCAGCAGGCACAGAGGATACGGCGGCAGGCAGAGAGCAGATCCCCCGCCTCCAAGAGCCGGGCTAGGTAGTGGATGGCAGCATCCGGGTCTGAGCCCCGGATGGATTTATGGAGGGCAGAAAGGATGTCAAAGTGATCGTCTCCTGCCCGGTCATAGCGCATGGCGGAGCGCTGGGCCACCATCTGGACTTCCTCCAAGGTGAGGGTAAAGGATTGGTCCATGGCGTGGGCGGAAAAGAGGGCCTCCACCGCGTTCAATGCCTTGCGCACATCTCCCCCACAGCTTCGGGCGATATGCTGTTCCACGCCTTCCTCTACCTGCACCTCTGCGCCCCTTTTTTCCCCCAGCCGTTGGATGCCTCGCCGCACCACCGGCAAGACTTCCTCCGCTGTCACTGGCTTGAACTCAAAGACCGTGGAACGGCTGAGGACTGCGTTGTATACGTAAAAATAGGGGTTCTCTGTGGTAGAGGCAATCAACGTAAGCTTCCCGTTCTCCATGAACTCCAACAGGGATTGCTGCTGCTTCTTGTTAAAATACTGGATCTCATCTAAATATAGCACCACCCCGTCTGGGGCCAACAGAGTCCCCACGTCAGCCATGATGGCCTTGATAT
>CAJUCB010000090.1 GCA_910584805.1 uncultured Oscillospiraceae bacterium | reverse complement strand
ATCACGCGGCTTCCAAACTGGCGGACGGCTCACTTCCCAACCAGCTGGAATCTTCTTTCCTTTCCAGCGCACCCTTCCATGTCTTCCTTCACGGACGATACACTGAAAACCGGGTTGCGTTTTTCACGCAATGTACGTTTTTCTCTACCCTTGGGGGTCACTGCATCTCTCCCTTCCAAACCATGTTTGAGCCAACACTCCCGATCCGCTTTTGGTTGTTTTGTAAACAAAGCGAACGTTTTGAGTGGCTACAGTATATCACACTGTATAGAAAAAATAAAGGGAAAATTTGATTTTTTAGCAAAATTATCAGACGAACGCTCTTTTCTCTAGTTTTTGCGCCCTTTTCCTTCATTTTTTCTCTTTTTTGTCTGGATTCTTTGCATCGAAATCTGTCAAATTTTGCAAGAGCGCCGCTCTCTCATTGGACAAACTCCCCGCCAGCACTGCCGTCAAGAGCCGGTCCAGCGCCGCGCCAATGGCCCTTCCTTCCAGTCCTAAGGCCATCAAGTCCCGGCCGTTCACCGCCAAGTCCCGCAGCGTCAGGCAGGGGGTCTCTTGGAGCAGCTTCCGGGCCTGGGCCTCTATCCCGTCCAATGCCTCCACCCTGCCCCGGTAGGCCGGAGCCAGAGCCAAGCTGTCCGCCCGTTGAAGGGCCAGGAGGGCGAAAAAGTCCTCCTCCCCCAGCCGGTTCAGCCAGCGGCGCAAAAACTTCTCCTCCACCGGGCTGTCGTGGTAACGGATCAGCTTCACCACCCGTTCCCGGAGCTTGTTGGGGCAGCGCAGCCGCCTTAGGGCCGTCTCTGCCAGGGCAGCGCTCTCCCGGGCGTGGCCGTAAAAATGCCCCTGGCCATCCTCCCCCAGGGAAAAGCAGGCAGGTTTCCCACAGTCGTGGAACAGCGCCGCCAGGCGCAGGGCAATCTGGGGCGGGGTATGGTCCACCGCCACAGCGGTGTGGGTGAGCAGGTCATAGCAGTGGTGGACGTTTCGCTGGTCCAAGCCCACCATGGGCAACAGCTCCGGCAGCACCACCCCCAGCAGGTCCGGGTAGTCCAGCAGGACCCCTTTGGCTCCCTGTCCCACCAGCAGTTTTCCCAGCTCTCCCGCCACCCGCTCGGCGGACAGCCCCACAAGCAACCCCTTTTGCCGCCGGGCCGCCGCCAGGGTCTCCCCCTCTATGGCAAAGCCCAAGGTGGCAGAGAAGCGCAGGGCCCGGAGGATGCGCAGGGCATCCTCTTGAAAGCGCCGGTCTGGCTCCCCCACGCAGCGCAGGAGCCCCTTTTTTAGGTCCCCCTGGCCGCCGTAAAAGTCCTGCAAGCCCCGCCCAGGGGCATAGGCCATGGCGTTGACGGTGAAGTCCCGCCGGGCCGCATCCTCCCGCAGGCTGTGGGTAAAGCGGAGCTGGTCCGGGTGGCGGGCATCGGCGGAGCCGCTTTCCACCCGGTAGGTGGTGATCTCCAAGGGCATCCCCTCCACCAGCACCGTCACGGTGCCATGCCGGAGGCCCGTTTCCACGATTCGATGGCCCGCAAACACGTCCTTGACCTCCTCCGGCCGGGCGGCGGTACACAGGTCGAAGTCCTCGGGGGTACGGCCCAGAAGGAGGTCCCGAACACAGCCCCCCACAATCCAGGCCTCATAGCCCGCCCCTTGGAGGATGCCCAGGGCCGTTTCCGCCTGGGGCGCCAGCGGCAGCTTCATGGCCGCACCTCCCTGGCCGGATGGAAAAAGACCCCTACACAGGTCCCCTTGCCCAGCTGGCTGTCCAGGAGCACCTTGGCATTGTGGCAGGCGGCGGCATGCTTGACAATAGACAGCCCCAGGCCCGTGCCGCCGATTTCCTTGGAGTGGCTCTTATCCACCCGGTAGAAGCGTTCAAATACCCGCTCGGTCTCCTCCGGGGCAATGCCGATGCCGGTGTCCTCCACGTAGAGGGCTACCCGCTTCCCCTCCTGGGTCACGGTGACCTCCACCTTGCCCTGGTCCTTATTATACTTCACCGCGTTGTCACAGAGGTTATAGACGATTTCCCGCAAAATCTTCTCCGAGCCCTCCACGAACTGGCTCTGGCCGGAGAGGGTCATGTGAATCCCCCGCTGGCGGGCGGGCTCAGACAGGGCGGCAATGGCCTCCTCGCACAGGCGGTACAGGTCCACCCGCACCATCTCCTCCCGGGGCGGGGCCCCCTCGTCCAGGCGGGAGAGGTTCAAAATATCCTCCACCAGGGTGATAAGCCGCTGGGCCTCCTCATAGATCTTCCCGGCAAAGGGGCCCACGTCCTCGCTCTTGACCAACCCCTCCCGGATGATCTCCGCATAGCCGGAGATGGAGGTCAGGGGTGTTTTCAACTCGTGGGACACGTTGGCGGTGAAATCCCGGCGCACCCTATCCTGATGCTCATAGGCCCGACGCAGCCGCTCCTTCTCCCGCTGGATGCGCAATTCCCCCAAGCGCTCCGCCGTGGAGGGGCGGCCATCGGGGGCGCGGCCCCGTCCTCTGACCCACACAGCCCCCAGGAGGAATCCACTCCCCAGAAGCAGCAGCCCCCTTCCCTTCTTTCCCATGTCCTTCGCCTCCCTGGAATTTTCTTTGATTATACCCCACGGTGGCGAAAAATGGAAGGGGAAACACCGCCGTGGCACAGGGTGCCAATATTGGGCACAGCCCCTCCTTACACATTTCTTCTGTAAGGAGGGGCTGTATTGTTTGTTTCAGCTGGGCTTACTCCGCCTCGATGATCTTGATCTGGTCGGCTTTCAGGCCGGTCTGTTCCATGACGATCTCCCCGATGCGGGCAGCGTCGGCATCGGTCATACCGTTGGCCAGGGCGGAGACCACCACGCTGATGCTGTCCTCCCCCAGGAAGGCCACGCAGTCGGCATAGCCCTTGGCGGTGATGAGGTTTTCAATCTGGGCCTCGGTGACGGTATAGCCCGCCATGGTCTGGATGGCAGCGTTGGCCTCGTCGATGGAGGACTGGTCCGCTTTCTCATCCCCGGCCGCCTCTTGGAGCAGGGAGAGGGCATTGTCCCGGGCCTGCTGGCGGTTGAGGCGGGCGGTGGAGAAGTAAGTACCGGAGGGCGTGGAACCGTCCTGGGTGGCGGCATCCTCCCCGCCAGCGTTATCCTTGGTCGCCTGGCCATCCTGGGTGCCCAGAAGGGAATCGCTGCCCACCAAGGTGGCCTCCCCTAAATTCTTCCCTGCCTGGGTGTCCTGGGCATAGCTCCAATTCAGGTAGACGGCGCCGCAGACGAACAGGACGATGGCTGCCGCGATGGCATTACGTTTCCAGAGTTTCATAGAAAATTCCTCACTTTCCTTTACTGATCGAGATCTTATCGCTCCCCAGACCGGTGAGCGCCGCCGTGGCTTCGGTGAGCTTCAGGCGGACCTCCGGGTCGTTCCCCCCAGGGCAGACCAGAACTGCGCCCTGGAACTTGGGGAACATCTCCTGGACGGTGACGGTCTCCTGCTGGCTGCTGCCCTTGGAGAGCACCACCGTTTCGGTGCGGGTGCTGTCCTCCCCCGCGTCCTTGTCCTCAGCCAGGCGCTTCTGGGGGCCGTTTTGGACGGTAAGCATCACGCTCACCTCCCCCGCGCCTTCGATCCGGGACAGGACCTGGGATAGGCGCGCCTCCGTGGCCGCCAGGTCGAAGGCCCAGCTCTCCTCTTGGCTTTCCTGCCGCTCTCCCTCCTCTCCCCCAGTGGGAAGGAGCAGGAGGAACACCCCCGCCAGGATCACCAGCCACACCAGCCGGTACCTTCCCATGGATGCTTTGACTTTGGCCCATTGGCTCAGACGTTCTCTCCCGTTCATGGCGATCCCTCATTGCTGTAAAGCTGCGCTTCCCGTGGCAGGCCCAGCTCCTTTTCCAGATAGGCTGACAGTGCTTCCTTCTGGGCCCCTGTGAGGGCCCCGGATACCGTCACCCGTTCTGGCACCGGGATGCCGTCCTCCCCCAGGCGGCACTTCACAGCGGCCCCGCAGGTGGCCCCCAGCTGGGCCGCTTTGTCCACAATATATGAGGCAAGCTCCTGTTCTATGCCCGTTTTCAGGGCCTGACTGCTCTCCTCCACCAAGGCCTCCTGGCGGATGCTCCCCGCTGGCAGGCTGTTCACCAGGTCATAGAGGTCGTCATAGTCCAGCCGCACCAGGGGCTGGACCAGACCCAGGATGAGGATCAGGCCCCCGGTGAGCCGCCCCACCTTTTTCACGCTGCCCTCTGGCATCAGGGCTTCCGCCACAGCAATGACCATGGCGGAGACCGTGACGCTGAGCAGCCAGGTCCGTATGATGGTCATGGATGTATCCCTCCTATCCCGCCACCGTGGACACGGCGGAGATCATCGCCACAATGAGCAGCACGGCACAGGAGCCTGTCATGGCCAAGATCAGGCCGAAGGCTGTGCTGAGCTGGTCGATGAGCCCCGTCACCCGTCCGTCCCCGGAGGCGGTGGCCGCCAGGGCAGCGGTACACTTATAAAGTAAGTAGTGCAGACCCAGGTTCAAAAAGGGGGCCATGCAGATCCCCAGCACCGCCAGCATCCCAAACACCCCCGCCGCGTTGCGCAGGATGGAGGCCCCCGCCAGCAGGGTTTCCGCCGTGTCGGAGATCACCCCGCCCACCACGGGGACCATGTTGGAGATGGTAAACTTGGCCGCCTTCACCGTGGCCGCGTCCGCCCCCCCGGAGATCACCCCGGAGAGGTTCAGATAGCCGATGAACACCAGCAGCACCGCTGAGAGGATCACGGTGATCAGCCATTTCAACAGGCCCCCCACCCGCTTCAAGCCCTCGTTGCCCAGGGCCGCCCAGGCCACCCCTGCCGCCACATAGGCGTAACACAGGGGGATCAACAGCCGCCGGATCAGCCGGATGAGGAAGTCGGAGAAGAGGATGGTAATGCCGTACTTCACCCCAGCCGCCGCCGGGGTCCCGCTGGCCGCCGTGGCCATGGACACCGCCGGGAACAGCACGTCCCCCAGGCCTTCCATGCTGCTGATGGCCTCCTCCCCCATGGTCAGCAGGGAGTGGACATCCCCCACGGCAATGGTGGTGATGGAGAGGATCGCCACCAGGGTGGTGAGCCTCATGGGGTCCCCACCGCTGCCTGTGGCCATGCCCTCTGCCAGGCCGCACAGGAGGGTGACCACCAGCAGCAGCACACAGCTTCGCACAGTGCTCTTGCCCACCTCGCCCAGGGCATCCAGCCCCCGCTGGCCGATGGTTTTCAAAATGCCCTGGACATCCAAGTCCTGGCCAATCTCCACCTGACCGGTGAAGTCCTCCCCCACCCGTTCCAGCTCGTCCATACCGTAGGACTCCGCCTGCTGCTGGGATAGTGCCGCCTCATCCAGGGCCCGTCCCATGGGGGCCAGGAGCAGCAGCGCCAGCAGGAGCAGAACCAGGGCCCGTCCTACAGCAGTTGGAGGATGAGTTGCAGGACC
>CAJUCB010000089.1 GCA_910584805.1 uncultured Oscillospiraceae bacterium | reverse complement strand
TGGTGCAGTCCGCCCAGGCCATGCTGGCCCAGGCCAACCAGGTGCCTCAGGGCGTCCTGCAGCTCTTGCAGTAATTTTTGCACATCGTTGTTTTTGGAACGAATCGCATAGACCCAACAACAGGGGGCGGGCTTTGGCCCGCCCCCGTTTTATATGAGAGGTTACAACAATATGGATGAAGAAAGAATCAAGCTCCCCATCCACTCTAAACTGATCCCAAACTTTTATCAAAACTTCTACTGCTTGGCCCAGGACTGCCGGGATACCTGCTGCATAAACTGGCGGATCACTTTTGACAAAAAAGATTATCTGCGCCTGCGTCGTCTGGACGCACCAGACGAACTAAAGGCACGGCTGGATCAAGGTGTACGCCGGGAACGAAGCGGCAACCATAAGGGTGCATTTTACGGTAAGTTTGATCTGGACGCCAACAACCGGCGCTGTCCCTTTTTGGAACCTAACGGGCTGTGTGCCATCCAGATGGCCTGCGGCCACGAGGCCCTTCCCACCGTCTGCACCAGCTATCCAAGGAAAATCAACTATAGCCCGGTTGCCAAAGAATATACCCTTTCCCTCTCCTGTGAGGGGGTTCTCCAACAGCTCTGGGATTTGCCGGATGGGGTGGAGTTTGTGGAAGACCCGCTTTCCAAAGCAGAATATCGTAACACGCATACCGTCCCCGGCAAGAGCTTGAATGTCTTTTTTGAGCCAATCCGGGCCCGCTGCATCGACATTTTGCAAGACCGCACCCTGCCCTTGACCGAACGGCTTCTTTATTTGGGTATGGAGCTGCAAAAACTACAAAGGGAAGACTGGAAGAGTTTTGACCCGGACACATGGCAGGGGCAGGCGGCGCGTTCTGCCAGAGCGGAGATGATGCAGATTCCCGGAAATCGGAATATGTACCTGATGCAGAACTTGAAGACGCTGCAAGCCATCGGGAAAACAGCTGAAAATTGGCCTGCTGCCGTACAGGAGGCATTGGGTGTGAGGCAGTCAATTACCTTTGCTACGTTGGAGGACGAAGCTGCAGGACAAAGCCCGAAGCTTACCACCCAATATTCTCCCGAAGCCTATGAAAAGGCGTTAGAGCGTTTCCAAGCGGCATTTGTAGACCGAGAATATTTCTTTGAAAACCTAATGGTGGCATTGGCGTTGTATCTGGATTTTCCGCAACTAACTGGTAAAGAGGATTTGTGGAAGAGCTATGTTGCGCTATGCAACCTGTATAGTTTTTACCACTTTGTCTCTGTACTGGGGTGTGGGGAGGAGGCCACCAAGGAGCAATTATTTCACTACATTGTCATGTCCAGCCGTGCTACCCTTCACAGCAGGGAACGCTTCAACGGCTTCCAGGACGAGCTATTCCAAAACGAAAGCTCCTCCCTAGCCCACATGGCCATCCTCCTGCGCTGGGATTGAGGGAAATGAGACGGACAATGTTCTGAGGGAATCACAAGCTTTCTTGCATTCATCCTGTCCCCATGGTATAGTATATATGGAATGAGAGAAAAGGGTGGGGGAGTCCGTACCCTGGGCAGGAGGGGTCTTTTCTGAAGGCATGGAAAATCATCTCGGGGATCCTCTCGATCCTCTTGTGCTGCGTGGTCAGCGTGCAGTCCATTTTTGCGGAGATCGGCAACACCCTGATGCAGACCGGGGAGCTCTCCGGTTCAGCGGGGCTCCTGGTGGCTATCCTGCTCCTCACCGGCGGGATCGTCTCCATCGCCACCTGCAACGGCAGCAAGGTGGGGGACGTGGTGCTGTCTATCCTGTTCTTTCTGGGGGCACTGATCGGCTTTTTCTTTGCGGGGAGCTATACGGACTTGATCATTTGGGCACTGTGGTGCCTGGTGTGCATGTTTGCGTCCCTGTTCTCTGTGGCTTTCGGCCAGGACAGCCGCCCTGGCCCTGCCGACGAACCGGAGGAGCGCTCCCTAGAGACCCCCACCACCATGACCGAGCCCCTCAAGCAGGCCATGTTTGAGCCCAACCCATACCGGCGCAACGCCATGGTGGACGACATGACCGAGGAGGACGCAAAAACATCCTTGAAATACATACTGGGCATTTTCGCCCGGAAAAAGCAGGAATAAAAAAGCTGGTATGCGAGCGATTTCGCATACCAGCTTTTGGCTGTGGGGCTGAGGGTTGACGCAAGGGATAGCTGAGGATCACCCCTCAACAAGAGGAAAAGTCCCAGAAAGCCTTAAAACTAAGCTTTCTGGGACTTTTACCTTGGCAGCGGGTGAAGGATTCGAACCCTCACATACAGAGTCAGAGTCTGCTGTGCTACCCTTACACAAACCCGCTGTATTGTTGCTCACTCCTGTTGAGCAAGATGTATTATAGCACTCTTCCCCCGCTGCGTCAAGGCTAAATTTCACATTTTTTGAAAAATATTTTGCAAGGAGCGTTGGATCTTCTGTTTGAACAGCGGGTTCTCATGCTCCGCGTTCACCCGGCTGCCATCGTCGGTCCAGCTCAAATCTGTCTGAGTATAAGGCTGCGCGGGGATGATCTCATAGGCGGGGGCATCCAGGGTGGCGGCGATGTGGTCTGTATACCGCGCCGGTTTCCTCCCATTGATTTTCCGGGGGGAAAGCCCCCTTGGAGGTCTATGAGGTATCCTTGTATGGTAAGGATACCTCATATCAGACAGGAGGAGAAGTATTGTTTGGTTTCCGGGCGTCAAGCCTAGACTTTATGCTCTGCCTCCATCACCTGGGAGACGGTAGCGATCAGGCGCTCCACCACCGGCGAGGGCGAGCGCAGCAGATGGGCACCCGCATCAGCGCCAAGGCCGTACAGCCAGTGTCGAAATGCACCATCTGGAATTTCAGCTCCGGGTGGATCTCGTGGATTTTTGGCCATAGCTCTAGCAGGAACTGGTTCGGCGTCATCAGGGAGGTGCCGATGCGGATATCTCATTGTCCTGTTGTGCGTTTTTTGCCCGGTCCTGGGCGTCCTTGGCATACTGGATCATATATTTCGCGTCCTGATGGTAGGACTTCCCGGCAGATGATACCGGTATACCGTGGGGGTTTTTGTTTGTACAATGCCAATAACGGAGACTACTATGCTCTAAACGCATAGTAAACTTGCGTCTCAGGAGGGGATGTGGTACAATTATGACAAGTAAGGGGTGTCCGCTATGCTCGAAATCATGCAGCTGGAACAGTTGATTGCGATTGCAAAAAACAGGACCATATCAAAGGCCGCAGAGGAATTGAACCTGTCTCAGCCGGCGCTTAGCCGCTCCATCCAGAAGCTCGAAAGAGCACTGGGCGTCACGCTGTTTGAACGGCAAAAAAACAAGGTCGCATTGAATCCAAATGGGAAATTAGCGGTAGAGTACGCGGAAAAAATCATTCGTGAAACGCATGATATGGCAGAACATATCCGGGCCTTTGACCGCAGCCGCCATACGATCGCGGTGGGCTCCTGTGCCCCGGCACCGTTATGGGACATCGTTCCGATCTTATCGCTGCTCTATCCTGAGATGGCAATCTCCTCTTTACTACTTGACAAAAACGGCTGTCTGTGCTAACGTTTGTCTTGTAGTTAGCGATATCTAACCGCGGCGGCAGGACGACTTCCTACTTACGCTTCCCCAAGGCCTTCACTCCTTGGGGCTTCTCTGATTGCAAAAGTTAGCGTTGGCTAACTTTTGCCCCAAAATTCCGCAAAGGAGTGTTCGGCGAGGTGATGATTGTAATGGAATTACGAGCTTCCGGGGAGGATTATCTGGAGGCGGTTTTGATCTTGGGCCAGCGGATGAACCAAGTGAGGGCCATTGATGTTGCCCAATACCTGGGCTACGCCAAGACCAGTGTCAGCCACGGACTGCGGCTGTTGCGCCAGGGCGGGTTCCTTACTAGGGATGTGGATGGCTACTTGCACTTAACTGAGACTGGCCAGGAAACGGCAAAGAAGATTTACGCAAAACACCGCTTTTGGGCTTGGGGCACCGTCCTTTGCATGGTCATGGTGATGCTCACAGGGTACAAGCATAAGTAAATGAGAAAGAAAAATTAGGAGGAAACCCTATGGATTGTGATAAGTGCATCAAAAACCTAGCGTTCTTTGCAGGCGGGGTTCTGTTCGGTTCTGCCGGACTAAAACTGCTGTCCAGCCGGGATGCGAAAAAAGCCTATACCCATACCACAGCTGCCGCGCTTCGGATGAAGGAATCGGTCATGGAAGCTGTGACTACTATGCAGGAGAACGCTGCCGACATACTGGCCTCAGCTAAGGCCCTCAACGTTCAGCGGGCGGAGCAGGAAACTGTGGATACCTTTGGACAAGAGGAGGAAGCCTGACCCGTACACAGGACAGGGGGCTGCGGCCCCCTGTCTTTTGCCTATGGAGGTTGAAATGAAAGTAATCATCAAACACCGAAGCCAGGGCCGTATCCGGGTCCAAATGGCCCAGCCCCGAATGTCTTTGGAGCAGGCCGATCTGCTGGCGTGCTATCTCCAAAGACTTCCCCAAGTCATCCGCGCCTGTGTCCATGAACGGACTCGATGCGCCATTGTGGAATACCAAGGTTCCCAGGCGGATATTCTTCAAGCGTTCAGCCGCTTCTCCTACCAGATGGACGGCCTGCATCCACCAATCAGCGGCAGCCGGGCAATGAATCGGATGTATGAGGAAAAGCTGGTGGGCATGGCAGTGGCGAAAGCCGTCTCCGTCCTCTTTTTCCCGCCGCCCCTCCAGATCGCTTATACCGTTTGGAAAGCGCTCCCCCATTTGCTTCGTGGTTTGCGGTGCCTCCTGCGGGGACAGATGTATGTAGAGGTGCTGGATGCCCTCTCCATTGGTATCTCTCTGCTCCGCGGCGATTTCGCCACCGCGTCCTCGGTGCGCTTCCTCCTGGGGTTGGGCGAACTGTTGGAGGAATGGACACACAAAAAGTCTGTCAGCGATTTGGCACAGTGTATGTCGCTGAACATCGACCGGGTGTGGCTGAAAACGCCCCAGGGCGAAGTCCTTACGCCGCTGCCCCAAATCCAGACCGGCGACCAGGTATGTGTCCGGCTGGGCGGCCTGATCCCTCTGGACGGTTTGATCACAGAGGGCGAGGTCATGGTCAATCAGGCGTCCCTTACCGGGGAATCCATTCCGGTTCCCAAGCGCACAGGTATGACAGTCTACGCCGGGACGGTGGTGGAGGAGGGTGAGTGCGTTCTCCAAGTCTCCGGTCAGTCAGGCAGCAGCCGGTATGACAAGATTGTCGCCATGATCGAACAGTCGGAATCGCTGAAATCCACGGCGGAGAGCCGTGCGGCAAATCTGGCAGACCGGCTGGTGCCCTACACCCTGGCGGGCAGTCTGCTCACCTGGCTGCTGACCCGGAATATCTCCCGCGCACTGTCCGTTCTTATGGTGGACTTCTCCTGTGCCCTGAAGCTGGCAATGCCCCTGGCTGTCCTCTCCGCTATGCGGGAGGCCAGCGGGT
>CAJUCB010000088.1 GCA_910584805.1 uncultured Oscillospiraceae bacterium | reverse complement strand
CCCCGGGCGTTGCCCATGTGCATGGGGCCGGTGGGGTTGGCGGAGACAAACTCCACCATGACCTTCCGCCCCTGCCCTTCCTGGTTCTGACCGTAGCTGGGACCCTCGGCCTCAATTTCTGCCAGCACGTCCCCATACCACTTGGGGCCCAGGCGGAAGTTCATAAAGCCGGGGCCTGCCAGCTCCACGCTGGAAAAGATGGTGCCTGTTAAATCCATGTGGTCCGCCAGGGCCTGGGCCAGCTCCCGGGGGTTGCGCTTGGCCGCCTTGGCGGTGGCCATGGCATAGGAGGAGGCGTAATCGCCGTTTTGCGGGTCCTTGGGGATTTCCACCGCACCTTTCAGGCTTACGCCCTCCGGCAGGGCCCCCGCCGCAGCTGCCGCGGCCCAGGCCCCCTCGGTGAGGGCCTTGATCTGGTCTTTCGCGTATTGAATCAAATTCGCCATGGTGTCCTTCCTCGTTTTCTTATGTCGTTGGCTGGTCCAGGGCGGCGTTGGGCTCCGCCACGTGGATCAGAAAGGCGTTCTCGCCTACGTGTTCGTTCTCTATGTCCAGGGCGTAGTGGATTTCCAGGTCGCCCCCGGCGGGGCTCATCTCCGCCTTGGCCGAGTGGGTCCGCACTCCCAGGGAGAAGCCCCCGAAGGGGGTTTGGTATAGGGAGATGTGCCGCCGCCCCTCCTGGAAGATCATCTCGGAGTTTAAGGTGCCCTCCCGCAGGAGGGTGATGCGGTCCTTTAGGATGCGGAATGTGGTGGTGGTGCCCTCTAGGCCGGTGAGCTCGCTTTCCTCATAGGTCAAGGCGATGCCCTCGTCCTCGGTGCTGCTGAGGGTTCCCTGGGTGACCAGTTCCATCACGTCCTCATGGCCGGGGAAGGGGCTTTGTACCCCACGAATTGATATGATCACAGGTTTTTCCATGTCATGTTCCCTCGCTGCCCAAAGTATTTTTTTGTTCTTCGCGCAAATGCAAATTATTATACATGATTTACCGGGAAAAGTAAAGCTGCGTCGAAGGGAAAACTGCCGCTTTTTGAGGCCGGTGGATGGGGCAAAGCCCAAGAATGCTTTTGACATTCCAGAGTGATGGCTCTATAATGACGGGAGAAAGGAATGTCGAAGTGTGGCCGGTGGATGAAAGGCCAGAGGAGGGAGTGCCGTGTATTATGCAACGACCTATCGCGCCCCGGTGGGGGAACTCACCCTGGCCAGCGATGGAGAAAACCTGCTTGGGCTGTGGATGGAGGGGCAAAAGTATTTTGGCGGTGCCCTGGGGGAGCTGTACCCAAGAGGGGACTTGGCGATCTTTGCCCAGACAAACGCCTGGTTGGACCGCTACTTTGCGGGGGAACGGCCCACACCCCATGAACTGCCCTTGGCCCCGGTGGGCACGCCCTTCCGCCAGGCGGTTTGGACTCTCCTGTGTGAGGTCCCTTACGGCCAGGTGCGAAGCTATGGTGGCCTTGCGAACCAGCTGGCGGAGCAGCAGGGCGGGCCTATGTCCAGCCAGGCCGTCGGTGGTGCCGTGGGGCATAACCCCATTTCTATCATCATCCCCTGCCACCGGGTGGTGGGGAGCAATGGGAGCTTAACGGGCTACGCCGGTGGGATTGAGAAGAAGAGGCAGCTGCTGGCCCATGAGGGGGCAGACTTAGGTCGCCTGTTTGTGCCGAAACAGGGGACAGCCCTGTGATTCCCTGTTACAATGACAGAAGCGGTGGGCAGCTTGGTTCTGCCCACCGCTTTTGTGTTGTTTTTTATTACCGCCCCATAGATATCAATTCCCGGGTGGCCTGTCCCAGGGCTTGAGCCAGGGTGTCCACCTCGGCCTTGGTGTTGGAGGGGGCGAAGGAGAGGCGGAGCATGCCGTCCCGGACAGCTTTGGAGAGCTTCATAGCGGCATAGACGTGGCTGGCTTTCCCCTTGTGGCAGGCGGAGCCGGAGGAGAGGCAGATGCCCTTGTCGCTGAGATAGCGTACTACCACCTGGCTGGGATAGCCGGGGAGGGAGACGGCGCAGATGTGGGGGGCGTCCCCTGGGGCTACCACCACCAGCCCTGGCACGGCCTGGGGTAGAGTCTCCAAAGCGTAGTCCTTCAGGCTTTGGACGTAGGCCTGGTGGTCTGACAGCTTCTCCGACCCCTCCTGGGCAGCCCGGGCAAACGCGGCGATCTGAGCGGTGGCCTCTGTGCCGGAGCGCAGCCCCCGCTCCTGTCCGCCTCCCCGAAGCAGGGGTTGGACTTGCAGCCCGGCGCGGATGTACAGGGCCCCGATGCCTTTTGGGGCCCCCACCTTGTGGCCGCTGACGGTGAGCAGATCTGCCCCCAGGTCCTTGGGGGTAAAGGGGATTTTTAAGAAGCCCTGGACCGCGTCGGTGTGGAGCAGGGCGGGGGACTTCTTCTGCCGGAGCAGCGCCGCGGCCTCTGCCACAGGCTGGATGGCTCCGGTCTCGTTGTTCACCAGCATCATGGATACCAGCACCGTGTCCGGCCGCAGAGCGGCTTCCAAGTCCGCCAGGGGGATGCGCCCTTGGGCATCGGGCCGCAGATAGGTCACCTGGTAGCCCTCCCGCTCTAAGGCCCGGCAGGGCTCTAGAACAGCGGCGTGTTCGATGGCAGTGGTGATGATGTGTTTCCCCTTGTGCCGTCCCAAATGGACCGCCAGGGCCACCGCCCAGTTGTCCCCCTCGGTGCCGCAGGAGGTAAAATACAATTCCTCCCCCCGGCATCCCAGGGCGGAGGCCACCGCTTCCCGCTGCGCCGCCACAGCTTTGGCGGCAGCGGTGCCCAGGGAGTGGAGGGAGGAGGGGTTGCCAAAGTCCTGGGTCATAGCTGCCAGGGCGGCCTGGGCCGCGGCGGGGAGGACGGGGGTGGTGGCGGCGTGGTCCAAATAGATGATGGGCATAGCTGTGTCCTCTTTTCTTTACAGTCAGAACAAATCTTCAAAAATATCTGCCAGGGAAATGTCTAGGTCGTCGTAGAGGTGGCAGTGGAAAGACGTGACCAGCGCGGCTTTTTCCTCTTCGTCCATCTCTGCGATTTCCTCTTCTGTGTAGAAGTAATAGATATTTTCCAAGCGATACTGGCCGTCTGCCAGGAGATAGACTTCAATGGACTTTCCGGCGGGGTCTACCAACCAATACTCCGGTACGCCGTTGGCCTCGTAGGCATTTTTCTTGTACCATCTGTCATTTTTCGCGGTGCTGGGGGAGAGGACTTCCCAGACGAGGTCTGGTGCCCCCTCCACCCATTTGGGCTTGATCTTATCCCGGTCACAGATGACCATACCGTCCGGGATGAAATGATCCTCCTCTGTCAGGAAAACCGCAGTCCCGTCGCTGAAGGGGATACAGGGTTTTCCCTTCAAATGGTTTTCAAAAAGGACCGCGATCCGAAATGCCAAGCGGTTGTGCCGTGGGGTGGCTGGTGACATGGCGATAAACTTTCCGCCGATTAGCTCCTCCCGCTGTTGTGCCTGATAGGCTAGATTGCCATTCATCATATAGACCGCTCCTTTCCCGTTGCCTGGCAAGGGCAAGCGCTTCAATCATTTGTCCACATTATAGCATAGTCTTGCCGCAATGTACACTGGTTTTGCCTCCTTGCCCCGGCACTGGAATCATGCTATAATGGCCCGCGCTTGCACAGCGGTCCAGGCGATGGGAAGGACAAGTATGAACATAGAACAGATACAAGAAAATGGTTGAAGGAGACACAATAAAAGCCGCAGTGCAAGCGGAAATAAAGAAGGAGAAGGAAGCTCCGCCGGTTTTGGAAGAAGCGGTGGCTTATCCTCCGAGGGAACGCCAAAAACAGGGAAAAATCCCTTGACTTTTTGTTGGCTTCTGCTGAGTACCGACAAAAAAGTGGACATTTTCTTTCATTTACGAGCATTTTTGTCTTTTCTCTTGTTTTCTCTCTGATTTTCCTGTAAAGTAAGAGGCACTACACTGATTTAGGAGAGTGAGAGAAACAATGGAAGTTAACAAGCGTGGACAGTGGGGGAGCAACCTCGGCTTTCTCCTGGCCTCAGTGGGCTCAGCCATCGGCTTGGGGAACCTCTGGGCGTTCCCTTACAAAATGGGCAAGAGCGGCGGCTTCGCCTTCCTTGCCATTTATCTGGTGCTGGTGGTGCTGGTGGGCATCGTCCTGATACTGGGCGAGTTCGCCTTGGGCCGTCACACCGGCCACGGGGCCGGCGGCGCGTATGCCGCTCTGGCGAAAAAGTATAGCTTTGTGGGGTGGATGGCCGTCATTTCCCCCTTCCTGATCCTGGCCTTTTACTGCCTGCTGGGCGGTATGGTCCTGCGGTATTGCCTGGGCTTCCTGGTGCAGATTGTCGGGATGGATGGTTTCGCCGGACAGGGCAGCTCGTTCTTTGGCTGGCTGCTCTATGATAGTTCCAGCATGCTGCTGTTCCTGGCCATTTTCCTGGCCATCACCATGTTCATTGTCATGGGGGGCATCAAGGGCGGCATTGAGCGCTTCAGCAAGGCCGTTATGCCAGCCTTGGCGGTGATCCTGGTGGTCATCATCGTCTTTGTGGCGATCCAGCCCGGGGCAAAGGAAGGCTACGCTTTCATGTTCAAGCCCAATGCGGAGGTATTCTCTTCCCGCAGCGACTTCTTTGAGGTGCTCAAGACCGCTTCGGGGCAGATGTTCTTCTCCCTGTCTGTGGGCATGGGCATCAACATCACCTTTGGCTCCTACCTGAGCAAGGACCGCAGCCTTCAGCGCAACGCCGTGATCGTCCCCGTGGCGGACACTGTGTTCGCCCTGCTGGCAGGTATGATGATCCTCCCGGCCTGCGCGGCTTTCGGCGTGGATTACGCCCAGGGCCCTGGCCTGCTCTTTGCCTCCATGCAGAAGGTGTTCTTAGACGGCATGGGCGGTATGGCCGGTAACGTCATCGGCTTCCTGTTCTATTTCCTGGTGTTCATCGCTGCCATCACCTCTTCCATCGCCCTGTTGGAGGTTTGTACTGCGTTTATCGTGGACAAGCAGCTGGACAAGGGGAAGGAGCCCAAGCGCCGGTCGGTGACTGCCATCTTCGTGGTACTGATTTTCATCATTGCCATTCCTGTGGCTCTGGATGCCCTGGGCGGCGGCGGTGCTGCCATCAAGGCCCCCTATGAGCTCATGGGCCTGACGCCAAAGAGTGAGGGCTATGCCATGTGGAACGACTGCTGGCTGGACTTCTACGACATGATCACCGAGGGTATCCTCATGCCCCTGGGCGCACTGATCATGAGCTTGATCCTGGGCTGGGCCCTGCCTAACCTGGTAAAGAACGAGTGCGAGGAGAGCGGCCACAAGTTCAAGGGAGCGAAGTACTTTAGGTTCTGCTTCTGCGTTGTAGTGCCCGCCGTCATGATCCTGGTGCTGTACACCCAGATCACCTCTTTCTTCGGATAAAAGGGAACCGCTGAAAACGGACCCTTTCCCCAATACCTGCCCTGGTTTTGCAAAAAAATCCAAAATCAGGGCAGGAAAAGGGAAAATAATGCTTGCATTTTCTTTTGAGATGTGGTATTATAAGAAAGTCGTCAAGAACGACATGCGGTAGTAGCTCAGTTGGATAGAGTGACTGGCTACGAA
>CAJUCB010000087.1 GCA_910584805.1 uncultured Oscillospiraceae bacterium | reverse complement strand
CTGAGATACAGCGCAAGGACCTGAGCTTCCAGGTCTGTCAGGCGGCTTTGGATGGCTGCCTCTAACGCACTGAGATCCTCTTGATGGATCACAACATCCTCTGGGTTTTCCTGTCTGCGGTATGCCATGCCAAGGGGAGCCAAATCCTGGTTCGCCAAAAAGAGGGCTGGTTCCAAGGATACTCCGCTGTTGAGCGGCCAGTGCCTGCCGCCTGCGGCAGTGCGCACTGCGGAGATGATCCGGCGGCGGATGCACAGCGCGGCAAAGGTACGAAAGCCGGCGCCCCGATCCACCTGAAATTCCCGGATTGCTGTGAGCAAGCCCACCATGCCCTCTTGGAGCAAGTCCTCGCTGTCCCCCCCTGCCAAAAAGAAGGGGCGGGCGCAGGCACGAACCAAGCGGACGTGCCGGAGTACTAAGGTCTCTTCCGCGCTCCGGTCGCCCTTTGCGGCTTGGGCACAGAGCTGCTCATCTGTCATACTGTTGTTGGTAACATACGCAGTATCCATATTTTTTCAACTCTGATTATAGAGGAATTCTCTGTAGAAGTCAAGGGAATTATCAAGTTTATACGAAATTTTCTGAAAAAAACTTGCCTTTTGTGTAACTTTTTCCGCCAACCTCACATTTTCTTCCATCCGAAATCCTCATATCGCCTTGTTTTCAACTACAATTGTAACTGCTCCTGCCCTTGAAAGGGTAGGCCCAGGTGGGCATACGCCTGGGGCGTCACACAGCGGCCCCTGGGGGTCCGGGTGAGGAAGCCCATCTGCATCAAGTAGGGCTCATAGACATCCTCTAGTGTCACAGACTCCTCCCCTACCGTAGCCGCTAGGGTCTCCAAACCCACAGGGCCGCCCCCGTAGTGGGTGATGATGCTACGCAGCATCCGCCGGTCCACCTCATCCGTCCAATCCCAGGTGGTCCACCTCTAGGGCAGTGAGGGCTTGGTCCGCCACCCCCTGGGTGATGACACCCCCAGCCCGGACCTGGGCAAAATCCCGCACCCGGCGCAGCAGGCGGTTGGCGATGCGGGGGGTACCCCTGGCCCGGCGGGCGATCTCCGCCGCCCCGGCCTCCTCAATGGGGACATTCAGAATTCCGGCGCTTCGGGTGATGATCTGGGTCAACTCCTCAGGGCTGTACAGCTCCAAGCGCAGGATCACACCGAAACGGTCCCGCAGGGGGGCCGAGAGCTGCCCCGCCCGGGTGGTGGCCCCAATGAGGGTGAATTTAGGCAAATCCAGCCGGATGGAATTGGCCGAGGGGCCCTTGCCAATGATAATGTCAATGGCATAGTCCTCCATGGCTGGATATAAGATCTCCTCCACAGCCCGGTTGAGCCGGTGAATCTCGTCCACAAAGAGGATATCGTTTTCATTCAAATTGGTCAACAGCGCGGCCAAATCCCCCGGCTTCTCAATGGCAGGGCCGGAGGTGATGCGGATATTGACGGCCATCTCGTTTGCAATGATACCCGAGAGGGTGGTTTTCCCCAGGCCTGGGGGACCGTGGAGGAGCACATGATCCAAGGGCTCCTGGCGGAGCTTGGCCGCGTCGATGAAAATGGACAAATTCTCCTTGGCCTTCGTTTGTCCAATGTATTCCTGCAAGCTCTTAGGGCGCAAGCTTCCCTCCGCCCCGTCCTCTTGCAGGAGAGCAGTGGTCACCAGAGGGGTCTGGCTCTCTTCCTGGGAAAAGTCGATACTCATCAGGCCTGCCCCCTCACTTCATCATCCGGCGCAGGGCCTGGCGGACGATCTCTTCCAGGGAGAGGGCCTCCAAATCCATACCCTTCAAGGCCACACTGATTTCCCCGGGCCCATAGCCCAGCACAGCCAGGGCGGCGGAGGCCTCCGAGGCCTTGTCCTGGGGGATCACCGTAACGGCAACGCCCCCCTGCTCCCCTTCTGTGGGCAGTTGGCCCTTGGCCAGCTTGTCTTTCAGCTCCAAAATGATCCGCTGGGCAATTTTCTTTCCGATGCCCTGGGCCACGGTGAGGGCCTTCTCGTTGCCGGTGATGATGGCGGTGGCTAGGCCCTCCGGCGTGGTGGACGAGAGGATGGACAGGGCCGCCTTGGGGCCTACCCCAGAGATGCCGATGAGCATTTGAAAGCAGCTTCGCTCATTGTCCGTGGCAAAGCCGAACAGCTCCATGGCGTCCTCCCGGACATTTAGGTAGGTATAGAGCTTGGCCTCCTCCCCCACCTTCAGGTAGGAGAGGGTATAGCTGGTGGTATGACAGGCAAAGCCCACCCCGCCGCAGTCCAAAACTGCCAGGTTGGGTGCCAAATGCCCCACGGTCCCTTTCAGGTAGTAAAACACAGGTGAGCCGGCCTCCTTCTCCTCTAGTGTAGTCCCGCCAAGCGGGAGGTATTTGAACGGGCATGGCACAGGGCAATGGCCACCGCGTCCGCCGCGTCGTCGGGCTTGGGGACGGCAGGGAGATGGAGCAGACGCTTGGTCATGTCCATCACCTGCCGTTTTTCCGCCTTGCCGTAGCCCACCACCGCCTGCTTCACCTGGGAGGGGGTGTATTCATAGATCCCCACCCCCAGCCGGGCGGCGGCGGCCAGGATCACACCACGGGCCTGGGCCACGCCGATGCCGGTGGTGACATTGGTATTAAAAAATAGTTCTTCTATGGCCATGACATCTGGGGAGAACTCCCGGATTAAGGTCTCCATGTCCTCCTGGATCTGAACCAGGCGCTGGGGCATGGGGACCCCCGCCGGGGTGTTGATGGCTCCACAGCGCAGCAGACGGGCCTGCCCCTGGACCGCGTCCAGGATGCCAAAGCCCACAATGGCGTAGCCGGGGTCAATGCCCAAAATGCGCATCAGCCCTTCAGCCGCGCTTCCAGCCCTTCCAGCTCCTGGATCAGGGCCTGGGGCAGCTTACCGCCAAACTGTTCGTAGAAGCTGTGAATGCCGGCAGCTTCCTCCTGCCAGCGTGCCCGGTCCACGGTGAGCAGCTTTTGCAAGGTCTCCCGGTCTACGTCCACGCCCTCTAGGTTCACATCCTCGGGCTTGGGCAGATAGCCGATCTCGGTCTCCTGGGCGTCCACTTCATCAAAGCAGCGCTTCAAAATCCACTCCAATACCCGCAGGTTTTCCCCAAAGCCGGGCCAGATGAAGTTGCCCTGGTCGTCGGTCTGGAACCAGTTCACGTTGAAAATCTTTGGCGGGTTGGGCACGGTCTTTTCCATGTCCAGCCAGTGCTGCCAATAGTCGGCCATGTGGTAGCCGCAGAAGGGCAGCATGGCCATGGGGTCCCGGCGGGTCTCACCCACAGTGCCCTCCGCCGCGGCGGTCTTTTCCGAGCCCATGATGGAGCCCATAAACACCCCGTGCTGCCAGCTCCGGGACTGGTACACCAGAGGCACCGTCTTGGCCCGGCGGCCGCCAAAGATCATGGCGGAGATGGGCACTCCCTGGGGGTTGTTGAATTCCCGGGAAATACAGGGGCAGTTCTCTGCCGGGGCAGTGAAGCGGGAGTTGGGGTGGGCAGCGGGACCCTGGGCGGTCTCTGGACTCCAAGGGTTGCCCATCCAGTCTAAGGCATTGTGGGGAGGATTCTTGTCCAACTTCTCCCACCACACGGTGTCGTCGTCCCGGTTCAGGGCTACGTTGGTGAAGATGGTCCCCCTCTGGGTGGTGGCCAAGGCGTTGGGGTTGGACTGGGCGTTGGTGCCCGGAGCCACGCCGAAGAAGCCCTTCTCCGGGTTCACCGCCCACAGGCGGCCGTCAGGACCGGGACGCAGCCAGGCGATGTCGTCTCCCACGCACCAGCATTTCCAACCGTTCTTGCGATAGCCCTCCGGGGGAATCAGCATAGCCAGGTTAGTCTTGCCGCAGGCAGAGGGGAACGCACCGGTGATGTAACGCACCTCTCCCTGGGGATTCTCCACCCCCAGGATGAGCATGTGCTCTGCCAGCCAACCCTCTTGCCGGCCCAGGTTGGAGGCGATGCGCAGGGCAAAGCATTTTTTCCCTTGGAGCACGTTGCCGCCATAGCCGGAGTTGATGGACATAATGGCGTTGTCCTCCGGGAACTGCACGATGTACCGCTCCTCCGGGTCCAGGGTCCCCTTGGAGTGGAGGCCCTTGATGAACTGTTCATCCAGGTGCCCCATAACCTGCTCCCCCACCCGGGTCATGATGGCCATGTTCAGCACTACATAAATAGAGTCGGTGAGCTCGATGCCATACTTGGCAAAGGGGGACCCCACCACACCCATGCAGTAGGGGATCACATACATGGTCCGGCCCTTCATGGCGCCATCGTACAGCTTTTCCAGCTTGGCGTACATCTCCGCCGGGGCCATCCAGTTGTTGGTGGGGCCGGCGTCCTCCTGCCGCTCACAGCAGATAAAGGTGCGGCTCTCCACCCGGGCCACGTCGGTGGGGTCGGAGCGGTGGAGGTAGCAGCCGGGGAGCTTCTCCTCGTTGAGCTTGTAAAGCTCGCCGCTGGCGCAGGCCTCTTGGCGCAGGGCCTCCAACTGGGCCTCGCTGCCGTCGATCCAAACCACCTGGCTGGGCTTGGTAAGCTGCACTTGTGCGTCGATCCAATCCAGCACAGTCCGATTCTTTGTCAGTTCCATTCAAACGCCCTCCTTCGAGCAGTTCCGAAGTCTTTCTCCCATTATAAGCCCATGCAACTTTTTATGCAAGCGGCTTCTGTCCCGATTCAAGGATTTGGTCGATTTTTCCGGATAATTCCGCGAAACCCTCAAAGCTCAGGCGTTCCCCACGAATGTTTTCCGTCAAATCGCAGGCGAGGAGCGCCTCGCGCAGGGCTTCCTTTTCCAACTGCTGGCCGAAATTGGCATAGAGGGCGTTGAGAAGGGTCTTGCGCCGCTGGCCGAAAGCGGCCCGGACTACCCGGAAAAACAAGGCTGGATTTGCCACTTCCACCGGCGGCGCGGGTCGTACCTCCATACGGATCACCGAGGAGGTCACTTTAGGGGCAGGATAGAAGCAATCCGGGGGCACATCGTAGAGCATTGTGCTCTCCGCGTAAAACTGGCACAGGAGGGTAAAGGCCCCAAACTCCGCTGTCCCCGGTTGGGCACAAATCCGCTGGGCCACCTCCCGTTGAATCATCACCGTTACCGCCTGGAAGCAGCGGCTCTCCAATAGAGCGGTGAGCACGGGGGTGGTGATATTATAGGGCAGGTTGGCGCAAACCACCACCGGCATATTGGGAAAGTGCTCCTGGCAGAGGGCATGCAGGTCCAACTTCAAAATGTCCCCTGGCACTACGGTCACATTGCCCAACCCCGCCAAGGTCTCCTCCAACACCGGCAGGAGGCTGCGGTCCAGTTCCACCGCCACCACCTTCTCCCCCCGCCGGGCCAACTGCTGGGTAAGGGGGCCGATACCGGGGCCGATCTCCAACACCCCCACTCCTGGGGCCGCGCCGCTCTCTGCCGCTGTCTCCTGGGGCACCCAGGGGGCAATCAAAAAATTCTGGCCCATACTTTTGGAAAAACGGAAGCCGTGGCGGTCCAGCAGCGCCTTGATCTCCTTCCGGTCACATAGTTCCATGGTCTTGATCCTCTCTGGCAGGCCACCCCTGCCGCTCATCTTGTATCCTTATCTTATCACAGGGCAGGGGCAAGCGCAAGAGAGAAGGGCAGTGCATAGACTGTAGGAAAAGGAGTGTGATCATCATGCCTAGAATTTACTTATCTCCCTCCACACAGGAATATAATGCCTACGTCAACGTGGGCACCGAAGAGCTGTGGATGAACCGTCTGGCGGATGCCATGGAGCCCTACCTCACCGCCTCGGGCATCCTTTTCAGCCGGAACACCCCAGACATGACCGCAGGCTCCTCCATCAAGGCCTCCAACCAGGGCAACTATGACCTGCACCTAGCCCTCCACAGCAACGCCTCCGGGGCAGAGCAGGCGGGGCAGAACCGGGGTATCATCATCTTTTACTTTCCCGGCAGCAACCGGGGCATGGCTGCGGCGGAATTTTTGGAGGAGGGCTTAAAGGTCATTTACCCCCTGCCCAATCTGGTGCGCACCCAGGGCAC
This sequence comes from uncultured Oscillospiraceae bacterium, assembly GCA_910584805.1. Lineage (GTDB taxonomy): Bacteria > Bacillota > Clostridia > Oscillospirales > Oscillospiraceae > Evtepia. The sequence continues at coordinate 517 of CAJUCB010000087.1, read as the reverse complement.
CACCACCTTGGGAGAGGTCCGCCTGACCCGGGCCCCCTCGGTGCTTCTGGAACTGGGCTTCCATGACAACGAGGAGGACGCGGATTGGATCATCAACCACATCGACCAGATGGCCCGCACCATCGTCCTGGCTCTCACGGAGTTCTTCTCCATCCCCTTCTTCACCTCCACCAACCCTGTACCAGGGGTGGTGCAACTGGAAGGGGGTTCCTTGAACGTTTACGCCCAGCCGGGCACTGGAACCAACATCGTGGCCCAGCTCTACGACGGCGCTGAAGTGGTCGTTCTCAACGAATACAACGGCTGGTATTTGATTCGATTTGGGGACCAGGTGGGCTATGCCGCAGAGGAGTTCATTGAACTGCAATAACGTTCACAATTTGTTCACCCAAAGTTAGTAAATTATCCACTTCTCCTTTGGGGCACTATGGTATCCTAATAGCGTAGTCAAAAGCCAATCATAAAAAATCCTCTCTTTTCTTTTCTCTCTCTTCCTAATGATACACAAGGAATTGGC
>CAJUCB010000086.1 GCA_910584805.1 uncultured Oscillospiraceae bacterium | reverse complement strand
GCAACATCACCGGCACCCAGGCAGCCAAGATGCTCCTGTGCATCCTGGGCTACAACGCAAGCATCCAGGGCTATGTGGGCAGCGATTATTGGGAGACCAACATCAATGTCGACGCCGCCCAGAAGGGCCTGTACGCTGGCCTGACCAATCTCGACGCCAGCGCTCCCCTCACCCGTGACCAGGCTGCCCAGATGATCTGGAATGCTCTGAACGCTTACGAGGTGGAGTACAAGACCACTCTGGTTGCTGGCCCTGACGGCACCCTGACCTCTAAGGTTACTGTGCAGGATAAGATCAGCAGTGGGCTGAACACCAAGATCACCCTGTTGGAGGACAAGTACGAAGCCTACACTTATGTGGGTGATTTTACCGCTAATGCCAAGACCGCTTCTGGTCTGCGGGATGGCCACATCCAGCTTACCAACGGGAGCAACAGCATTGGATCTGCAAGTGCAACTGCTGACTTCCCCTATGATCTGGACATCCAGTATTTCGGTGAAAAAGTCAAAGTTCTCTACAGAGACAACAAGACCGAAGGCACAAGATACACCCCCGATCAGAAGGATATCATTTATGGCGTCTATGTCACTGGCGAAACTCGCGTGGTGAATGCTACCTCCAATGATATCGAGAATGCAACCGACTATACTGTTCCTGGGAAAATCAAAGTAAATGGCACCGAGTACGAAGTTGCAACACCTGCAGCAACAACTACTGTTTTGGTTACAAAGAATTTTGACAACAGTAATGTTGTGACTCCTGCTGATACAACGACAAACGCTGCCACCGCTGCTGCTGCAAAGGAAGCTTTCTCTGCTCTTTCCAACCAGAATGGCGATACCGTGAAGTTCATCCTGGATGTAAACGGCAAGGTAGCGAATGCTTATGTAACTGAGTCCAAGCTCGGTACTGTTACTGCTGTGAACAGCACTAAGGTTAGCATCAGTGGCATGGGCGGTTCTATTGAGCTCGATAAGAATGATGTGTATAGCGGTATTGCTAAGGACGACGTGGTCGTCTTTACAAAGCTCTATAAGGGGACTGCGGCTGATGCTTATGTGATCGTTGAGAAAGCTCAGGCCGTTTCTGGCAAGGTTGACGGTTTCAAGGCAGATACTGCTACTACCAGCAAGAGTGTGACCGTAGATGGTCAGACCTATAATGTGTACAACAAGCTTGCTATGCAGTCTAATGTCGGTGACGAAACCGGCATCGGCTACTTCACAACAGGGCATATCGGTGAAACCGTGACACTGTATCTGGTCAATGGTTATGTAGCAGGTGCGGTTCAAACTTCTGAGTCTGCAAACAACTACAGCCTCGTCATTGACGCCGCCGGCACTATCGGCAGCAATTTGGATCCCATGAAGGTTGTTGTCTTGGGTGCTGATGGAAACAAAACGACTCTGACACTCTCTGACAAGGGTGACACTCCTGCCATCGGTGATATTATCACTTATACTGGCAGCAATGATAATGCGAAAGCTTCTGTTAAGGCTGACGCGGGCACGCCTTATAACGCTTCCACTGCGCCGAATGGCTACCATACAAGCACGACAGGTGCATTGGCTGCGTATGACAAGACAAGTAAGACATTTGATGGTACGGTCACTGCGGCTGATTGTGTATTGTTCAAGTGCACTACCCAGGCTGCTGTTGAGAGCGTTGCTGGTACGGATACCTATAAAGCTTACAGCATCCGTAATATGAAGGACTTTACACTTGCCAATAGCGAAACATACACTTATGTTACTGATTCTGACGGGAAAGTTGTTGCTGTTTTCGTCGGTAAAAATGCAGGAACCGCTACGGCTACCTCTGATATGGTGATTGGCATTGTCAGCGCCAAGAACGATACTGTGAAGATTGGCGACGATGTTTACAATCAGTACACCGTACTTTCTAACGACAAGTCCTATACCGTAAACATTGATGTTTCCAATCCTGCCAATGACACAGGGAAACTTGCTAAGGGTACGATTGTGGCATTTGCTCCCTCTAGCGACAGTTTGTACGATAATGATAACGATTTTGTGAAACTGTCCAGCGATGCTAGCACTGCGGCTACAGACACTGCCACCGCAATTGATGGAACATCTTACACTCGGAGCGATGTTCTTGTCAAGAGCTATGACAGCAAGGAAGGTCTACTGACCTACTTTACCGGCGTTACTGGCCCGGATGGTAATGGCGTATATACTGGTACTGGCGTGACCACTAAGGCGCTGGACGATGATTGCGCGATTATCTATGTGGATGTGGATAAAGATACTGCTGGCGAGGGAAGCGGTATCCCCTCCTTCGATTCTCAGAGCGGGAAGTACAATGCAATTATTTTGGTTAACACCGATGGTGTGATTAGCCACATTGTCATTGAGACCTCCGGTGAGGATAGCGTATTTATTAAGTAATCTTCTTGATTCAGCCCCCCAGGCCGGAGCCTGGGGGGTTCTTTCTGCCCCAACATTGCCCTCCCGCAAAAACTATGGTAAGATAGGGAAAACTACTCATCAAAGGAGACCCTCCATGCGTATCGCCAACACAGTCAACGACTCCATCGTAGACGGCCCCGGCCTCCGCTTTACGATTTTCACCCAGGGCTGTCCCCACCGCTGCCCTGGCTGCCACAACCCCGGCACCCACGACCCCTCCGGAGGGGAAGAAGCCACCGTGGAAGCTTTAGCGGCCCAATTCCAAGCCAACCCCCTCCTGGACGGCGTGACCCTCTCCGGCGGGGAGCCTTTCGCCCAGGCGGCGGATTGTGCCCAAGTGGCCCGGCGGGCTCACCAGGCGGGGCTGAATGTGTGGACGTACACCGGCTACCTTTTCGAGGCCATCCAGGCCAAAGGGGACCCAGCCTGGGAGGCCCTGCTTCGGGAGACGGACGTGCTGGTAGACGGCCCCTTCCTCCTGGGGGAAAAGACCTACGGCCTCCCCTTTCGCGGCAGCCGGAACCAGCGGCTTATCCGCGTGGCGGAGAGCTTACAGCGGGGCCAAGTGGTGCTCTGGGAGAGCACCGACCCCCTGGCCAAATTCACTGTACCAGAATCCTGAGAGGAGCGCTGTTGTCATGACCATAGATGAAATGAAACGCCATTTTTCCCAGAGGGAGCTGTCCATCCAGGGGGCCGTGGGGGAGTGGGCCATTTTGGTGCCCCTGGTAGAGGTGGCGGGGGAGCTATGCCTGCTCTTTGAAACCCGCGCCGAGACCCTCATCGGCCACCAGCCAGGGGAGGTCTGCTTCCCCGGTGGCCGCCGGGAGGCAGGGGAGCGTCCCGACGAAACCGCCCTCCGGGAGACCTTTGAAGAGCTGGGCATCCCCCCAGAGGAGGTGGAAATCCTGGCTCCCCTGGACGTGATCCAAGACATCAGCGACCGGGTGATCTATCCCTACCTGGGAAAACTCTCCCCCGAGGGGCTGGAACAGCTCCGGCCCAGCGAGGCGGAGGTAAAAGACGTCTTTTTCGTCCCCCTGGACTTCCTGCGCCAATACCCGGAAGAGGTCTATCGCTACAAGGTGGCCGCCCAGGTGGATGGCAGCTTCCCCTTCCAGCGCATGGGCTTCCCGGCAGACTATCCCTGGCGGAGCGGTTGGATGGATGTGCCCCTGTACGAATATCAGGGCCACTTCATCTGGGGCCTCACGGCCCGCACCGTCCGCTGGCTGCTGGGGGAGTTGGACAAAATGGAGGGGTGAGCCGTGGAATCTGTGGAATATCTGGGCCAGTATCGTCTGACCCAATCCGATGCGCATTTCAAACTGGGGCGGGACAGCGTACTGCTGGCCCGCTTCGCCACGCTAAAACCCCGCTGGCGGGTGTGTGACCTGGGCTGCGGGGTGGGGACTTTATTGTTATTGCTCTCCCAACGGGAGCCGCGCTTGGCCCGCACCGGGGTGGAGCTATCCCCTGGCGCTGCGGATTTGGCCCGGCGGAACCTGGCGGACAACAGCCTGGACGGCACCATCCTTTTGGGGGATTTCCGGGACAAGGCCCTGCTGCCGGGGGACACCTTTGACCTGGTGATCTCCAATCCGCCGTACTTCCGCAGCGGTTCCGGGAAATCCGGCGGCCCCGCCCGGATGGACGAGAACGCTTCCGTCCAGGAGCTGTGCCAGGCAGCGGGACGGCTGACCCGTACCGGCGGACGCTTTGCCCTGGTGTACCGCCCGGAACGGCTGGCGGAGCTCTTCGCCGCCCTGCAGGGGGCCCGGCTGGAACCGAAACGCCTACAGCTTCTGGCTTACAGCCAGGCAAAGCCCCCCTACGCGGTGCTGGTGGAGAGTGTCAAGGGCGGCGGCCCCGGCCTGGACGTGCTGCCCACCCAATACCAGCAGGCAGGCTCCTATACATAATATATAATAAAGGAACAGACCGCGGGCCCCGCCCGCAGGAACAGGAGGACAACATGGCAGGCACTTTGTATTTGATCGCGACCCCCATTGGCAACCTGGGGGACCTCTCCCCCCGGGCAGCGGCGACCTTGGCGGCGGTGGATTTCATCGCCGCTGAGGACACCCGTGTCACCGTGAAGCTCCTGAACCACCTGGGCTTGAAGAAGCCCATGGTCAGCTACCACCGCCACAACGCCGGCAGCCGTGGGGCGGAGCTGGCCCAGCGCCTCCTGGCCGGGGAGGATTGCGCCCTGGTCACCGACGCAGGGCTGGATATCCCCGTCACTGCCATCCCCGGCCCTTGCGCCTTGGTAAACGCCCTGGCGGTATCCGGCCTGCCCACGGTACGCTTTACCTTCGAGGGCTTCCTCCCCATGAACAAGAAGAACCGCCGGGCCCATCTGGACAGCCTTCGGGCCGAACAGCGCACCATGGTCTTTCACGAAGCCCCCCACAAGCTGGCCGTCACCCTCCGTGACCTGGCGGATTGCTTCGGCACAGACCGTCGGGTGAGCCTGTGCCGGGAGCTCACCAAGCTCCACGAAGAGGTCCGCCGGACCACCCTGGGGGAGGCGGTGGCCTATTACCAGGAGAACAACCCCAAGGGGGAATTTGTCCTGGTGGTGGAGGGAGCCCCGGCGGTGGAAAGGGAGGCCTGTACCTTAGAGGAGGGCTTGGAGTTGGTCCGCAGCCTCCAAGCGGGGGGCGCGTCCACCCGGGACGCGGTGAAGGAGGCCGCGGCGGCCTGTGGACTGTCCAGAAAGGCCCTGTATGATTTTGTGCAGAGGCAGTGAGGCTTGAACGCACCGAGTGATGGTGGTATACTTTGCTTATCTCAATCCGATCCATCGTAATATGTTAAGGATTGATATAAATGACAAGGATAAAAACGCAACGCACATCTGATACGCTGTGCCAGAGCCGGTAGGTAGCCCGGCCGTCTCGTCCTATTGATGAGGTAAGTAACCTGCCCCTCCTGGGTTGTCCATTCTTTGTCCATAACACAAGTTAGGAGGGAATGTTATGGACGCAGAGCGCGGAACGTTGACAGTATTTTTTGAGGGACCATTCTGGGTAGGCGTTTTTGAACGAATATCAGGGGGTAAGCTGTCCGTGTGCAAGGTCACATTCGGGGCAGAACCGAAGGATTCCGACCTTTGGGACTTCATCCTCAAACACTACAATGGGTTGAAGTTCAGTCCGGCGATGGACACCGTGGGGAGGCAAACGGCAGATAACCCAAAGCGCCGGCAGCGCAATGCCAGAAAGCAGCTACAGATGTCCGGTATCGGCACCAAGGCCCAGCAAGCGTTGCAGATGCAGCGGGAGGAAATGAAAACCCAGAGAAAGCAAGGCAGCAAGGAACAGCGGGAAAGCGAGAAGCAACGACGGTTCGACTTAAAACAGCAAAAGCGAAAGAGAAAGCATAGGGGCCACTGACCGCAGTGTCCTATAGAAAAAACCAGCAGTCCCCACCACCGGGGGTGCTGGTTTTTTGTTGCCATTACTATATATCATCCTATTAAAGATAGAATTTATATATAGAAAGCAGATTCTGTATCGTACCAACAACGGTGCGTAAAAAACGCTATGATATCAGGCATTGTATTTCAACACCTGATATTAGGATACTTTTTTATAGAAAAACAAAAACGCTACTATACTACCTGGACTTTGCTGAAAATACCTTCTACCCTATGGAGCAGGAGGTGTTTTTATGACACAATTTATCAAAAGAGGACGAAATATGGCGCTTTTGAGGACGTCACAAGGGTTCAGTGTGGAGGAAGCAGCATTCCGGGCAGACACAAGCGAGAAATGGTGGCATACCCTAGAGGATGAACGCCGCAATACCACCACCACTATTGACACGATACGGCGCGTGGCACATGCGCTAAATGTGGAACCGCTGGTGTTGGATATCTTCCATCTCAGCGATGAAGAGATCAGAGCCATGGTTGCCGCCTCTCCTGGCACACCGCCGCAGGCTACATCGGGGGTACATCCAGGGAGCAACATCGTGTGGTTGAGAAAACAGCAACACATGACCCAGAAGCAATTGGCCAAAGCCGCGGCGGTAAGCCAAGCCCGCCTGCGGGATATCAAGCATTGGTCTGCCAATGTCACCATCCCCGTGTTGGAGCGCATTGCCGCTGCATTGGGCGTTTCACTGTTTGCGTTGTGTACGCTCACCGTCCCCGTAGAGGACATCCTAGACATGGCCCATGCAGCAAGAGTCCTGGCAGGAATGGAGGTGGCATAATCTGCAAGATGCGCTGTGGTATCTAGTATGGAGCGATTCTTCTATTAGGATGCTCGAATTTCTTGTAGATTGCAGTACAGAAAAGAGTGCGGCATTTTAGGCGCCGCACTCTTTTCGCTTGCCTGTTTGCGGCGGATAAATCTCGCAGTTTTCGTGGATA
>CAJUCB010000085.1 GCA_910584805.1 uncultured Oscillospiraceae bacterium | reverse complement strand
ACCACCGCCGAGAACATCTGCGACATCTGGGGCATCACCCGGGAGGAGCTGGACGCTTTCGGCCTGAACTCCCAGCAGAAGGCCGTGGCCGCTGTCCAGTCCGGCCGCTTCAAGGACGAGATCGTCCCCGTCACCGTGAAGCAGAAGAAGAAGGAATTCGTCTTTGACACCGACGAGGACCCCCGTGACACCACCCTGGAAAAGCTGGCTTCCCTGAAGGGCGCGTTTGCCAACTCCGACGACAACACCAAGGATAAGGTGGACATGACCTTCGAGGCCACCCACATGACCCCCTCCGCTGACAACATCGGCGTCAAGCGCGTCACCGCCGGCAATGCCTCCGGCATCAACGACGGCGCTGCCGCCATCATCCTGGCTTCCAAGGAAGCTGTGGACAAGTACGGCCTGAAGCCCCTGTTCAAGGTCATCTCCTGGGGCCAGGGCGGCGTGGACCCCAAGATCATGGGCACCGGCCCCATCCCCGCTTCCCGCCAGGCTATGGAGAAGGCCGGCCTGACCATCAAGGATATGGACCTCATCGAGGCCAACGAGGCCTTTGCCGCCCAGTCCATCGCGGTTGCCCGTGAGCTGGAATTCGACATGTCCAAGGTCAACGTCAACGGCGGCGCCATCGCCATCGGCCACCCCGTTGGCTGCTCCGGCGCCCGTATCATCGTCACCCTGCTCCACGAGATGATGAAGCGTCCCGACGCCAAGAAGGGCCTGGCTACCCTGTGCATCGGCGGCGGCCTGGGCGTGGCTGCCATCTTTGAGAAGTGCTAAGCTCTCCTCTGTAAGAAATCTATCCATGTAACTGCAACGCGGCTGCCTTTCCAACAGGAAGGGCGGCCGCGTTTTAAAAATTTCCTTAAATGACTATTAATTTTTATGATTATATGTCGATAATTTAAATAGTTCAATGAATGTTTGAGCAAAATATTTTGAAAGGAGTTTTTATTATGAAAAAACGAATTGTCTCTCTCTTCCTCGCGATGCTTATGGTATCATGCTCAGTATCCTCTGTGGCTTTCGCCGCAGACACCCAAGGTTTGGATGAAAGTACAAAATCCTCCCCATTAGCATTAGGTGACCCCTCGACAGGTTTTACGATGCAAAGTGCTGTCATTACCCCTGTTGTAGTAAGACCCGGTTCTACAACCAAATTGGCCCTTAAACAGTATGCAAGAACCACAAGTCTTAATAACAGCTTTGCCCAAAGTGCATATTGGGATTCCTTTAATGTAAACGGATTTAATCAATATGTCTACGATAATAATTATCAATTCGTTGGATGGGATGTCAGTGTTACTGGGACATATACCGCAGCAAACCAAAATTCTGTTATCACTGCCGATAAGTTGCGTTTCTTTGAATATTGGGTTGGAGATGGTGAACATAAAAAAGTTGATATCCAGTATTCAACGAACAGAACTGCCACATATTATTGGTTTGCTGCAATAGAAGGTGATTTGACGGATTATAACTCCCTTAAATCTGTATTTAATTGGAAAGTTACCTATATTGATGGATCAAATGGCAAAATTACCGACGTAACAGGTCGTTTGACCGCGATGATGACATATTGGCCTAATTATGGTGTGAAAAAATGATAGATACTATTTATAATGTGAGGCCGCAAGCTACTTTGCAAGCAAACGGGATCAACCATGGTTCTGAAAAGGATACAAAGGAAACAGGATCTTCTTCACGTAAAGACATTTATACTCCTGGAAATAGCATTTACAAAAGTGAATGCGTAAAAAAGCCGTTACCCCCTGATTTGGTAGCGTCTCTCGCAGAAAAGTATGATGTCAAAAATATGACCCGAAATGAGTACGGCAGCCTACTTCAGGAACTGCGAGATTCCGGTGTAATCTCATCAAAGGATTTTGGTGTAGGGTATGGAGGAGAGGTTCCGTATGTGGAACCTGACGGCGTACAAATGACCATGGGTGCAACAGACGGGACTGGTCTTGAACCTTGGCCTTCTGGCAATGAGAAAGCTGATTTTACAAAACTTCTTCGTGCCTGTGCGAGATATTGTACAGACTTTGCCTCTCAACAGGAAGGCGAGAGTGATGGAAGGAATGTTGGTAATTCTCTTGCTGATTCCTATCAGCGCCTTTTAGAAGTGTTTGATCAGATTGATCGCGCTGCACAGCGGAGACACTAAACTGAAACGCTCCGCTACTTATTCTATCTTAGCAGCATTTTCAAGAGCAAGCTACATTGTAATGCCATTAAAATCCCAATAAGCTTTGCTCCCCTTTTCAAACGGGCTTGCTATCTGTAAAAACAGACAGCAAGCCCGTTTGCTTGTGCCTTCAGTAAAAGTCTAATACGTTTACCCATGCGTTTTATCTATAAGAACCCATGAAAAATAAGCATTAGATATTTCCCCCCACCTTCGGTATACTGGCTACAACAAAACAGAAAAGGAGACAACCTATGGACCTTTACAAAACTGACCCCGAATTTATGACTCGCTTGGATCACTTCCGCTTAGAGGAAGTCCCCCAGGAGCCCAGCCAGCAGCTTCCAGAGGATACCCGCCAGTTGGCCATCCTGGCCACCCTCCTGGGCTGCCAGGGGCAAGAGGTATACCGGGACCAGCTCCCCCAGGCCTTAGCGGCAGGCCTCACCCCGGTGATGGTAAAAGAGCTGGTGTACCAGGCGGTGGACTACCTGGGCTGGGGACGGGTCAAGCCCTTCCTCCTGGCCACCAACGAGGTTTTGGCGGCTCTCGGCGCAGCGCTCCCCCTGCCGGGACAGGCCACCACCACCTTAGAGAACCGCCTCCAACGAGGGGCGGAGACCCAGGCGGCCATTTTCGGCCCCCATATGCTGGAGGCCTGGAAGGAAAACCACATCAACCGCTGGCTGGCGGCCAACTGCTTTGGGGACTACTACACCCGCACAGGGCTAACGCTAAAACAGCGGGAGCTGATTACCTTCTGCCTCCTGTCCGCCCAGGGGGGATGTGACCCCCAGCTCACCACCCACGCCAGGGCAAACATGAACCTGGGGCAGGACAAGGACTTCCTCCTCAAGGTGGTCTCCCAGTGCCTGCCCTACATCGGCTACCCCCGGAGCCTGAACGCCATTGCCTGCGTGGAGCGGGCGGCAGAGCTATGGGCCCAGCAGCAGACGAAGTGAAAGGAGCAACCCCCAAAGTGGACAGGACAAAGGGCCACCCTACCCAGGGTGGCCCTTTTGTGGCTTGGATTACTTGCTGATTGCCTGCCGGTCTGCCGGCAGCACCCGGCGGGGGACAGCCCAGTTGTTGCTGGCCACCCGCTCCTCGCTGGCCACAGGGGCGGCGGGGGTGCTGGGGGCCAGGTCGTTGATGGTCACATTCACCTTGTGCTCCACCGGCAGCCACTGGACCCGGCGCTGGAACAGGGCACACAGGGCGATGGGGATATAGGTGAGCATAAACAGGGGGAAGGTAAAGGTGTAGGCCACCTTCTTCCAGGTGGGGGTATTGATGTTGCCGCGCTGGGTGATGGTGGTCACCACGCCGATGAAGAACAGCAGCAGATACGACTGCCCCAGCCCCAGCAGGGACGCCACCAGGGCCTCGCTGCCGCCATACACCCCCGTGAGGGCAAACACGGTGTTGAGCCCGATGCACACCACCGCCAGCAGCAGGGCGGGCATGATGGTCATGAGCATGTCGAAGCAGGCGAAATTCCCCGCGCCCTTGCGGAAGATGTTGCGCAGGAGCTTGGTGCCGTAGTGGGCAAAGACCTGCAGGTAGCCCTTGGCCCAGCGCATCCGCTGCCGCCAGGACTGGCGGAAGGTGATGGGCTGCTCGTCAAAGAGCATGGCCCCGCTGCAATAGCCAATGCGCACCCCGGAGGTGACGCTGTGGATGGTGAACTCGATGTCCTCGGTGAGCAGGTAGAAGTTCCAGCCGCCGTAGCGCCGCAAAATCTCCCGGCTGAAGAGGAAGCCGGTGCCGGAGATGGCACAGCTGGTGCCCAGGAGCATCCGGGCGTGGTTCAGGTACTCCGCCTCCCGGAGGAACCACAGGGAGTACCCGGCGGTGATCCAGTTGTCGCCATAGTTCTTGGAGTTGCGATAGCTGGTGAGGACGTCATAGCCGTCGGAGAAGGTCCGGTTCATCTGGCTGATGTAGTCCTTCTTCAGGAGGTTGTCAGCGTCAAAGACGAAAAAGCCGTCGAAGCTGTCCAAGCTATAGTCCTGGTCGATGTGGTCCAGGAGGAAGTTCAGGGCGTAGCCCTTGCCCACCTGTTCCTTGTTCTGGCGCTCATACACCACTGCCCCGGCGTGCCGTGCCGTGGCGGCGGTGGTGTCTGTGCAGTTGTCTGCCACCACGAATACTGTCACCAGCTCCGTGGGGTAGTCCTGGGCCTTGATGCTGTCCACCAGGTTCCCAATCACCGCCTCCTCGTTTCGTGCCGCGATGAGGACGCCATAGCGGTGCAGGGTCTCTGGCTTGTGGGGCTGGTCCTTCTTTAGGAAGGGGACGGCCAGGTAGACAAACTGGTAGGCGTAACACATGAAAAAGATAATGGATAGGACAATATTGACAAGTTGTACAATTTCCATTTTTAACACCTTCTTTTGCTTGGCAGGGCCGGAGGGCCCTTATTTTTCTATATGGACTATTTTACATTATAGGCATTATACCAGTACAATTATTAAAATGAAACAGGGGTAAGATTAAGCTTTCTTTAAGAACTCTTAAAAAATCTGAAAGAAATCTTAAAATTTCATTAAATTACCTGGAACAGCCAGAACTTCAAATACTCCGTCTCCGGCACGCCCCACAGGATGGGGTGATCTGGGGCCTGGCGGCGCTCCTCAATCTGCCGCAGCTGCACCGCCGCGTCCGCCGCCGCCTCCTGGAGCATTTGGCGGAACAGCGCCGCCGTCATGAAGTGGGAGCAGGAGCAGGTGGCCAGGTAGCCGCCCCGGGGCAAAATCTGCATGGCCCGGCGGTTGATCTCCTTATACCCCCGGAAGGCATTCTTTACCGTAGTGCCGCTTTTGGTAAAGGCCGGGGGGTCCAGGATGATATAGTCAAAGGGCCGCCGCTTGCCCTCCCCCAGCTGGGTGAGGAGTTGGAACACGTCTGCCTGCTGCACCGTCACCTTGCCCTCCAAGCCGTTGAGGGCGGCGTTGCGCCGGGTCTGTTCCACGGCGGTTTGGGACACATCCACTGCCGTCACCTCTGCCGCCCCCCCTTGGGCGCAGTTCAGGGCGAACGCCCCGGTGTGGGTGAAGCAGTCCAGCACCCGCCGCCCAGGGGCCAGGGCCGCCGCTGCCCGGCGGTTGTATTTCTGGTCCAGGAAGAAGCCGGTCTTTTGGCCGTTGATGTAGTCCACGTCATAGGCAATGCCGTTCTCCCGGATGGTCACATGGCCGTCCAGGTCCGTGGCAAGGCCCGGAAGTGGGTAGAAGCCCACCTGGCGGGGGAGGCCCTCCTTCTCCCGCAGGGGGGCGTCGCTGCGCTCATAAATGGCCCGGATGGGCTGGCCCATGGCCGCTAGGCACTCCACCAGCAGGGGATAGAGCAGGTCCCGGCGCTGTTCCATCCCCAGGGAGAGCACCTCCGTCACCAGGATGTCCTGGAAGAGGTCCACCGTCAGCCCAGGGAAGGCGTCCGCCTCCCCGAAGATCAGGCGGCAGGCAGGGAAGTCCGGCCCCATGACCGCTTTCCGGTAGTCCAGGGCATACTGGACCCGCCGCCGCCAAAAGGCCTGGTCGAAACGGTCGTTGGTGTTCCGGGAGAGGATGCGCACCCGGATTTTGGAATGGTCGTTGAGAAACCCCGTCCCCAGCCAGCGGCCCTTGGGGGAGACCACATCCACCAGGTCCCCGTTCTCATAGGGCGTCCCGGGTCCGCTGGTCTCCGCGCCGTACACCCAGGGGTGGCCGCTGCGCAGGGCGCGCTCCCCCTTGGCGTTGACCCGGAGGACAGGATAGGGGCGTTGTGTCATGGCGTCAGCCTCCTTTGCTCATCAGGGGCGATGATATATCAAAACACTTGAAAACAACCTTTTCAAGCGCGCCTTGATTATAGCCCCTTTTCGCCAGTATTTCAAGCCGAAAAACGACGAGTTTTGGTCCGGGGGCCCTTTCCGCCTTTTCCCGCCGGATTTCCCCTGCATTTGTGCGCAAATTCTCTTGACAGGGAGCGCTTTGGGACGTAAAATAAATTCAGTATAAATATACGAACAGTGGGCCAGGCCCCCAGCCTGGTTCCGGGTCATTTGTTCGTTTCCTCCGGCGGGCTGGTCCTCGCTGCCCCCGCCGTCGTGAGTTTATGTTTATGCGAAATTTTAGAGAAATGGAGGTGTGTCCCGACTGTTATGCCGCAGTACATTTTAATTGGCGTGATCGCTTTCCTGGTCGCGCTTGTGATAGGCATCCCCGTGGGGATCCTCTACCGCAAGAAGGTTGCGGAAAAGGAGATCATCAGCGCGGAGGAAGAAGCCCGGCGTATCATCAACGAGGCCATCAAAAGTGCCGAGAACAAAAAGCGGGAAGCCCTGCTGGAAGCCAAGGAAGAAATCCTGGCGGAGCGCACCAATCACGAGCGAGAGGTGAAAGAGCACCGCAACCAGTTCCAAGAACAGGAGCGGCGGCTCCAGCAAAAGGAAGAGACCCTAGAACGCAAGCTGGAAAACGTGGAGCGCAAGGAGGAATCCTACAACGCCCGCCTCGCCAACCTGGAAGAGGCCCGGGCGGAGACCGCCCGGCTCCAAGCCGAGCAGATGGAGACCTTGGAACGGATTTCCGGCTTCACCGCCGAGGAGGCCAAGGCCTACCTCATCAACAAGCTAGAGACCGAGGTGACCCATGAGGCCGCCATGAAGCTCAAGGAACTCGAGGCCCACTACAAAGAGGAGGCCGACAACAAGGCCAAGGAAATCGTGGGCTTGGCCATCCAGCGCTGCGCCGCGGACCACGTGGCGGAGGCCACCGTCTCGGTGGTGCCCCTGCCCAACGACGAGATGAAAGGCCGTATCATCGGCCGGGAGGGGAGGAATATCCGCACTTTGGAGACCCTCACCGGCGTGGACCTGATCATCGACGACACCCCGGAGGCAATTACTGTCTCCTGCTTCGACCCGGTGCGCCGGGAGATTGCCCGGCTGGCCCTGGAAAAGCTGATCCTGGACGGCCGGATTCACCCTGCCCGCATCGAGGAGATGGTGGAGTCCGCCAAGCGAGAGGTGGA
>CAJUCB010000084.1 GCA_910584805.1 uncultured Oscillospiraceae bacterium | reverse complement strand
GGCCGCGCCGATGGCGTGGAAGTCCCCGGTGAAGTGGAGGTTGATGTCCTCCATAGGCACCACCTGGGCATAACCGCCCCCGGCGGCACCACCCTTGAGGCCAAACACAGGACCCAGGGAGGGCTCCCGCAGGGCCACCACGGACTTTTTCCCGATCTTCCGCAGGCCATCGGCCAGGCCCACGGTGGTGGTGGTCTTACCCTCCCCGGCGGGGGTGGGGGTGATGGCGGTGACCAGGATCAACTTGCCGTCAGGCTGGTTGGCCTCCCGGAACATATTGTAGTCAATCTTTGCCTTATGGTTTCCATAGAGCTCCAAATACGCTTCGTCCACTCCGGCGGTCTTGGCAACCTCCCGGATATCCTTCATTTCACAGGCCTGGGCAATCTCAATGTCAGTTTTCATGGAAAGTTCTCCTTATTGGTTTCCGCTGGTGGCGCGGAGGGTCACGTCATGGTAGCCGCCCTCCACGATGCTCGTGGCAGACACCAAGGTCAGCTTGGCATCCCGCTGCAAGTCGGGGATGGTGATGACACCGCAGTTGCACATGGTGGACTTCACCTTGTAGAGGCTCTTCTCCACGTTGTCGTGGAGGGACCCGGCGTAGACCACATAGGAATCCACGCCCTCCTCAAAGGCCAGGTCGCTTTTGCCCCCTAGGTCATAGCGCTGCCAGTTCCGGGCCCGGTTGGAACCCTCGCCCCAATACTCCTTCACATACACCCCGTTGACCATGAGCTTGGGGGTGGGGCTCTCGTCGAAGCGGGCGAAGTAACGGCCCAGCATCAGGAAATCCGCCCCCATGGCCAGGGCCAGGGTCATGTGGAAGTCAAAGACGATGCCGCCATCGGAGCAGATGGGCACATAGATGCCTGTCTCCTTGAAATACTCATCCCGTGCCGCTGCCACCTCAATGAGAGCAGTGGCCTGGCCCCGGCCAATGCCCTTGGTCTCCCGGGTGATGCAGATGGAGCCGCCGCCGATGCCCACCTTGACGAAGTCCGCCCCGGCGTTGGCCAGGTAGCGGAAGCCCTCCCGGTCCACCACGTTGCCCGCGCCGATCTTAACGCGGTCCCCGTAGTTTTCCCGGATAAAGTCAATGGTTTTCTTCTGCCAGACGGAATATCCCTCGGAAGAGTCGATGCACAGCACGTCGGCACCGGCCTCCACCAGGGCGGGAACCCGCTGGGCATAATCCCTAGAGTTGATGCCCGCCCCTACCAGATAACGCTTATCGGCATCCTGAAGGGCCAGGGGGTGCTCCTTGTGCTCAGCATAGTCTTTCCGGAAGACGAAGTAGAGCAGGTGATCTTCCTCGTCCACCACAGGCAGAGCGTTGAGCTTATTGTCCCAAATGATATCATTGGCCTCTTTCAAGGTTGTGGATGCCGGAGCGGTGATGAGCTTTTCCCTGGGCGTCATAAATTCCCGAACTGGAACGTCCTCAGTCATACGGGTAACGCGGTAGTCCCGGCTGGTCACCAGGCCTAAGAGCTTCCCGTTGGGGGTAGCGTCCTCGGTGATGGCGATGGTAGAGAAGCCGTTGCGGGCCTTCAGGGCCAGCACGTCCCCCAGGGTGGCGTCGGGGGTGAGGTTGGAAGCGCTGACCACAAAGCCTGCCTTGCTGCTCTTCACCCGGCGGACCATCTCCGCCTCGCTCTCAATGCTCTGGGAGCCGTAGATAAACGCCAACCCGCCCTCTTTTGCCAGGGCGATGGCCAGGGTATCGTCGGACACAGACTGCATGATGGCGGAAACCAGGGGGATATTCAAACGGATGGGGCATTCCTCCTCCCCCTTCCGGTAGCGCACCAGAGGGGTTTCTAGGGAGACGTTGTCTGGGACGCAGTTCTCTGCGGTAAAGCCTGGCACCAGCAGATATTCGCTAAAGGTATGGGAAGGTTCGGAATAGTAAAAAGCCATAGCGTTGCTCCTTTCGTTTTCTCTCTTTTTACTTGAAATATTCCACCGCAGAGCGGAAGAGCTTCATGTCATATTCACCGGGGACGTTGCGGTACAGCCCAGCACCCCAGCGCTCACTGTGACCCATCTTGCCAAAGACCCGTCCATCGGGGGAGGTGATACCCTCCACGGCAAAGGCGGAATCGTTGGGGTTGCAGCGGATATCGGCTGTGGGCTTGCCCGCCAAGTCCACATACTGGGTGGCAATCTGCCCCTTGGCAGCCAGCTCTTGGAGCAAGGCGTCAGAGGCCAAGAAGCGGCCCTCCCCGTGGGAGATGGGAACAGTGTAGATTTCCCCGGGGGTGGTATTCATCAGCCAGGGGGACAAGTTGGAAGCCACCCGGGTGCGTACCAGCCGGGACTGGTGGCGGCCAATGGTGTTAAAGCTCAGGGTGGGGCAGTTCTCGTCGGTGTCGATGATCTCCCCATAGGGCACCAGCCCCAGCTTAATCAGGGCCTGGAAGCCGTTGCACACCCCCAGCATCAGGCCGTCCCGGTTTTTCAACAGGTCATGGACCTGGTCCTTGATCTTCTCGGCACGGAAGAAGGAGGTAATGAACTTGGCGGAGCCATCGGGCTCGTCGCCCCCGGAAAAGCCGCCGGGGATGAATACAATCTGAGCCTGGGACAACCGCTGGGCCACGTAGTCCACAGACTGGGCGATGGCCTCCGCGCTGCGGTTACGGATGACAACAATCTCCGGTTCCGCTCCTGCGGAACGCATGGCCTTGGCAGCGTCGTACTCACAGTTGGTGCCGGGGAACACAGGGATGAGCACCCGTGGTTTCGCTGCCTGGATGCGGGGCTTCGGCCAGCTCTCCACCGTCTTTTCAAAGGCAGGGATGTTCTCCTTCCCCTGGGAAATGTTGCAGGCATAGATGGGTTCCAGCTTGCTTTCATAGCGCTCCAACAATTCCTGAATGGCAATAGTCTGTCCCCGCCAGGAGAGCATACCGTCCTGGGTGGTAACCCCCAGGGGCAGGCCCACATCCTCTGCCTCGCTGAGCTCCAAAACAAAGGAGCCATAGGCATAGCCAAAGAGCTCGTCCATGGTGCAGCCCTCGTCAAAGCGCAGGCCGATGCCATTCCCCAGAGACATTTTCAGCACCGCTTCTGCCACGCCGCCGTAGGTTGGGGTATAGGCAGAGAGCAGCTTGCCCTTCTTGTTCAGCTTCGCCACGGTCTGGTAGACCTTCTTCAGGGACTCCGCCACCGGCAGCCCGTCCGGACCATACTCCGGGCAGAGCCAGACCACTGGATGGTCCGCGCCCTTGAACTCCGGGGAAACCACACTGCCGATGCTGTCCGTGGTCACAGCGAAAGACACCAACGTGGGCGGCACGTGGAGCTCCTCAAAGCTGCCGCTCATGGAGTCCTTCCCGCCGATGGCGGCAATCTCCAACTCCCGCTGGGCCCGGAAGGCACCCAGCAGGGCCGCCAAGGGCTTGCCCCAGCGCTGGGGGTCCTTCCCCAAGCGTTCAAAATATTCCTGGAAGCTCAAATAGCTGTCTTTCAGAGAGGCACCGGTGGCCACCAGCTTGGACACAGATTCCACCACCGCCAGGTAAGCCCCGTGGTAGGGGCTCTTTTCCGTAATGTAGGGGTTGTATCCCCAGGCCATCAGGGAGCAGGTATCGGTATCCTTCTCCTCCATGGAGATTTTATGCACCATAGCCTGGGCGGGGGTGAGCTGATGCTTTCCGCCAAAGGGCATGAGCACGGTGCCGCTGCCAATGGTGGAGTCAAAGCGCTCACTGAGGCCCCGTTTGGAGCAGACATTCAAATCCTCCGCCAATTCCAAATAGCCTTTTTTGAAGTCCCGCACCTGCTCCTTTAGGATGGACTCCGGCTGGGCGGTGACGGCGGTGACGTGCTTTTCCACCCCGTTGGTATCCAGGAAAGCCCGGGAGATGTCCACGATATTCTTCCCATTCCACTGCATGGTCAGGCGGCCCTTGCCGGTGACGGTGGCCACCACAGTGGACTCCAAGTTCTCCTGGTCCGCCAGCTCCTGGAAGCGGGGGGCATCCTTGGCCTCCACCACCACAGCCATACGCTCCTGGGATTCGCTGATGGCCAGCTCCGTGCCGTCCAAGCCCTCGTACTTCTTGGGGACCTTATTCAAATCAATTTCCAGGCCTTCCGCCAGCTCCCCAATGGCCACGGATACGCCGCCGGCGCCGAAGTCGTTGCAGCGCTTGATAAGCCGGGAGGCCTCTGGGTTGCGGAACAGCCGTTGGAGCTTGCGCTCCTCCGGGGCGTTGCCCTTCTGGACCTCCGCCCCGCAGGACTCCAAGGAATCCGTGGTGTGGGACTTAGAGGAACCGGTGGCTCCGCCGCAGCCGTCCCGGCCGGTGCGGCCACCCAGAAGGATCACCACGTCCCCCGGCTCCGGCCTCTCCCGGCGGACATTCTCTGCCGGGGCAGCCGCGATCACCGCGCCGATTTCCATACGCTTGGCGGCATAGCCGGGGTGGTAGAGCTCGTCCACCTGCCCGGTGGCCAGACCGATCTGGTTGCCGTAGGAGCTGTAGCCTGCGGCGGCCTTGGTGACAATGGTGCGCTGGGGCAGCTTCCCCGCCATGGTCTGGTCCAGGGGGGTGAGGGGGTCTGCCGCGCCGGTGAGGCGCATAGCGGCATAGACGTAGGAGCGCCCGGACAGGGGGTCACGGATGGCCCCACCTACACAGGTGGCCGCGCCGCCAAAGGGCTCGATCTCTGTGGGGTGGTTGTGGGTCTCGTTCTTAAAGAGGAGGAGCCAGTCCTCCTTCCCCTGGGGGGTGTCCACCTTGATCTTGACGGTACAGGCGTTGACCTCCTCAGACTCGTCCAGCCTTGGCATCTTCCCCTGCTTTTTTAGATACTTGGCAGCGATGGTGCCGATGTCCATGAGATTGATGGGCTTGGTGCGGTTTAGGCGCTTGCGCACCCCCAAATAGTCCTCATAGGTCTGTTGGAGGATGGGGCTCTCAAACTTAACCTCGTCGATGGTGGTGAGGAAGGTGGTGTGGCGGCAGTGGTCGGACCAATAGGTGTCGATGACCCGCAGCTCAGTGATGGTGGGGTCCCTGCCCTCATCCCGGAAATAGTCCCGGCAAAAGCGCAGGTCGTCCACGTCCATGGCAAGGCCCTGCTCTGCCACCATCTTCTCCAAGGCCGCTTCGTCCAGCTCCCGGAAGCCCTCCAAGGTGGCCACGGTCTCTGGAATCTCGTAGACCATCGCCAAGGTGTCAAAGGGCTCCAAGGCTGCTTCCCTGGACTCCACAGGGTTGATGAGGTACTTCTTAATGGCCGCGATCTCCTCCCCGCTGAGCTTGCCCAGAAGCTGATAGACCCGTGCGGAACGGACCAAGGGCCGCTCCCCCTGGGAGAGGATTTGGATACACTGGGCAGCGGAGTCCGCCCGCTGGTCAAACTGGCCGGGGAGATACTCCACAGCAAAGACCACGCCGCCCTCTGGAAGCTGTGTACTTACCTGGTCCAGCTGGGGTTCAGAGAGGATGGTTTTGACGCTGTAGTCAAAGAGCTCTGGTGTGATATTTTCCACGTCATAGCGGTTATAAAGGCGCAGGCCTTCCAGCGTTTCGATCCGCAGGAGGGTGCGCAGGTCGCCCAGCAGGGCTTCCGCCTCTGCGGCGAGCCCTGGGCGCTTTTCTACATAAACCCGATATACCATGATTACTCAACCTCTTTATTTCACGTTTCCGCCCGCAGGGCCCGGGCACCGATGTCCTTGCGGCAATAGGCGTTGGCAAAGGTCACCTGGGCCGCCTGGGCGTAGGCCTGATCAATGGCCTCCTGGAGGCTGTCCCCCAGGGCAGTGACCCCCAGGACGCGGCCCCCAGAGGTTTTCAGCACCCCGTCCTCCAGCTTGGCCCCGGCCACATAGACCTGGGCATCCAAATCCTCTGGGATGGTGATGGGGAAACCCGTCTCGTACTTCTTGGGATAGCCTTGGCTGGCCAGCACCACACAGCAGGCATGCTTGCCGCTGAACTTCACCTGGGTCTCCGCCAAAGTCCCTTTGGCAGTGGCCTCCATTACAGTGAGCAAGTCGCTTTCCAGCAGAGGCAGAACCACCTGGGTCTCCGGGTCGCCAAAACGGCAGTTGTATTCAATGACCTTGGGCCCCTGCTCCGTGAGCATCAGGCCGAAGTACAGGCAGCCCTTGAAGGGACGGCCCTCAGCGTTCATGGCCTCCATGGTGGGGAGGAAAATCTCCTTCATGCACCGCGCTGCCATCTCCTCGGTGTAGTAGGGATTGGGGGCCACAGTGCCCATGCCGCCGGTGTTGGGGCCAGTGTCCCCATCCCCGATGCGCTTGTGGTCCATGGAGGACACCATGGGCACCAGCACTTTCCCATCGGTAAAGGAGAGCACGGAGACCTCCGGGCCGGTGAGGAATTCCTCAATGACCACGTGGCTGCCGCTGTCCCCAAAGACCTTATCCTCCATACAGGCCCGGACGGCCGCCTCGGCCGCCTCCCGGCTTTCCGCAATGGTGACGCCCTTGCCCAGAGCCAGGCCGTCGGCCTTCACCACCGTGGGGATGGGAGCGGTTTTCAGATATTCCAACGCTGCCGTCAGGTCGTCAAAGGTCTCATAGGCCGCGGTGGGGATGTTATACTTCCGCATCAAATTCTTGGAAAAGACCTTGCTGCCCTCCAAAATGGCGGCGGCCCGATTGGGGCCGAAGCAGGGGATACCCACCCCTTCCAGCAGGTCCACACAGCCCAAAACCAGGGGGTCATCGGGGGCCACCACGGCAAAGTCGATGGCCTCCTTTTGCGCAAAGTCCCGGATGGCCTCTAGGTCCTTGGCCCCGATGCCAGTGCAGTGGGCGTCGGCGGCGATGCCGCCGTTGCCGGGGGCGGCGTAAATCTCCGTGGCACGGGGGCTCTTCTTTAGGCTCTTAATGATGGCGTGCTCCCGCCCACCGCCGCCTACGACAAGTATTTTCACAGAAACGTCCTCCTTTTGTCAGTGGTGGAACAGGCGCATACCCGTAAAGGCCATGACCATATTGTACCGGTTGGCAGTGTCGATCACGTGGTCGTCCCGGATGGAACCGCCGGGCTCCACGATGTAGGATGTGCCGGACTTCCTAGCCCGTTCCACGTTGTCGCCAAAGGGGAAGAAGGCGTCGCTGCCCACGGTCACGCCGGTCTGGGTGGCGATCCACGCCTTTTTCTCCTGGGCGGTGAGGGGCTCCGGACGGGTCTTGAAGGTCTGCTCCCACACACCGGGGCGAAGAATGTCCTCATACTCGTCGGAGAGATAGATGTCAATGGCGTTGTCCCGGTCCGGACGGCGGATGCCATCCACAAAGTCCAGGGCCAAGGTCTTGGGATGCTGGCGCAGATACCAGTTGTCCGCCTTATTCCCCGCCAGACGGGTACAGTGGATCCGGCTCTGCTGGCCGGCACCCACACCGATGG
>CAJUCB010000083.1:6551-7620 GCA_910584805.1 uncultured Oscillospiraceae bacterium | reverse complement strand
AGGTATGGTAGCTACCGATACGCTTGACCTGGTATCCCAGGGAGGACAGCAAGTCTGGCAGGTCCGTTTCCTTGGCGATGGCGATCTCCGCTTTTGTAACGCGATGGGCTGTGCTTACTTGCAAAAATCTTCACCTCTTTTCCTGGAAATGCAAAACAGCCCGGCAGGGCATCCCATGGTTGGGATACTCTGCCGGGCTGTTTTCTCGGTTTATTCTGTTGTTTCTCTGTTTCTGGGGGATTCCCCTCACACGGCCTGTACGCTGGCCAACGGGGCCTCGTTCGTCTCCTCCTAGGACTGGGTGCTGTCCTGGGCATCCGGGGTCTCACAGAGGCCAGGCGGGGCTTCTGTCGCGAGGGTTTGTTCTGCTTCATCCAGGGCGGCTTCGATGAGGCCCAGGACGAATTCCCTCTGAGTGAGCTTTTTCCCAATACAGGCGGTCTCCCGCTCCAGGTGGGCTTTGATGCGTTGGAAAAGTTCTTTCGAGATCTGGAATGCCATTGTCCTGTTGTTTGCCATGATCGTCTTTCCTCCATTTTGTTTTATTTTGAAATATTCGGTTAGTGCTGCGGTGATGTACTCGCTGGTGGTCTGGCCCAGGGCCTCCCTGACCTCGGTCACTTGAGCATGGAGGTCCGCGGGAATCTGTGCGCAGAGGTTTTTCGTTTCTGGCATCGTGCTTCTCCTTTCCGTTGATCGTGAGGTAAGTATAGCTGCAAGTCTGAGAAATAGCTATGACCAAGACCACTGAAGAATCCAGCACAATGCAGGCATAAGCAACAAGCATACCAGTCCTAGGAACGCAAAAACGCCGCCCATGGCCTACCGGTTTCCCGGCAGGTCACAGACGGCGTCTGACGGTTGTTTGTTCTTTTTTATCAGTGTGAAAGAGTTCGAGTCCCCCAAGTCTCCAGAAAGGCGTTTTTGCATCTCTGGAAACGTTATTTTCGAATCACGCTCCCTGTTTTTGGAAAACTTGACTCTTTTCTTCGATTTTAGCTTGTTTTGTTGCAGAATATGAGAAAAAGCCACACTTAAGTGTGGCTTTTTCTCCTGCATCTTTTTCATC
>CAJUCB010000083.1:0-6541 GCA_910584805.1 uncultured Oscillospiraceae bacterium | reverse complement strand
CAGAGCCACACCATCACGGCAAAGCCGCCTTTGAAATAATAGGTGTTCGTCCAATGTCCAGTTGGTGGAGGCGGGGGGAGTCGAACCCCCGTCCGAAAACACTTCCTCAGGAACCTCTCCGGGCGCAGACGATTCTTTGCATTCCCTCACCATGACGCAAACCGTCATGCTTCATGGCTTAGTAGCTTCATTTGTCATGCCGGGGGCAAAGCTTACCCCGGTCACGTGCACCACTTAGATCACGCCTGAGTCCGGCTCGTGGTCCTTCCGGGTCAGACGGCCGCTTTAAGCCGCGGCGAGAACTACGTTATCGTCGTTCTTTAATTTATAAGTTGCCCATTTTAAGGATGTTAGGCGCATCCGCCCGCTACTCCTGCCCCCATGTCCCCGTCGAAACCAGTACGCCCCCATATTTGAAAAAACATTAGGATATATCCTGACAACGGTTCAGTAAAGGCGCGGTGTTGCCTTGACGCCTGCCCTCCAACGGGCAGCCGCCAAGGCATCGTGTGCAAATTCGTGTGCAAAAAATCAACGGTTTTCCGTGGTTACAGCTTCTCCGGTTCCGGATACTCCACACCGAAGGTCTCCACAGTCACCTTCTTCATGCGCTGGTCCTCCTTGGGCTTGTCGCTGGAGTTGGTCTTAACCCCGGCGATGCGGTCCACCACGTCCATGCCCTCGGTAACCTTACCGAAAGCGGCGTACTGGCCATCCAGGAAGTCCCCGTCAGCATGCATGATGAAGAACTGGCTGCCGGCGGAGTTGGGGTCCTGGGCACGGGCCATAGAGAGGACACCCCTGGTATGGCTCAAGTCGTTGGGCACGCCGTTGGAGGCGAACTCGCCCTTGATGGAATAGCCAGGGCCACCGATGCCCACACCCTGGGGGTCGCCCCCCTGGATCATGAAGCCAGAGATAACCCGGTGGAAGATGATGCCGTCATAGAAGCCCTTATTGATGAGACTCACAAAGTTGTTGACGCTGATGGGCGCCACGTCGGGATAGAGCTCGGCCACGATCTTGCCGCCATCCTCCATCTCGATGGTAACGATAGGATTGTCTGCCATAGTTTCGATTCTCCTTTTCATCCGAAAAAAGCGCTGCCGCGCTATGGTGCGCTATTTTAAGTAGTCTATCGCTGTTTCAGGGCCCGGTCCATCTCCCGCTTGGCGTCTCGCTGGGCCGCGGCCTCTCGCTTGTCGTAAAGCTTTTTGCCTTTACACAGGCCTACCTCCACCTTCACCCTGGGGCCCTTAAAGTACAGGCTCAGGGGGATGAGGGTGTAGCCATCCTGCTTGATCTTGGCGAAGAGTTTCGCGATCTCCCGCCGGTGCATCAGCAGGCGGCGGGGACGGCGGGGCTCCCGGTTGAAGATATTCCCCTTTTCATAGGGGCTCACGTGCATCCCGTTAAGGGACATCTGCCCATCCTTGATGGTGCAGAAGGAGTCCTTCAGATTCACGTTGCCCATACGGATGGACTTGACCTCTGTTCCGGCCAGCTCGATGCCCGCCTCATAGCGCTCCTCCACGAAATAATCGTGAAAAGCCTTTTTGTTCTTGGCGATCTGCTTGACGCTCTCTTTTCCCAAGGTGGGCACCTCCCTTCCTGCCAGCCAGTGCAGGCCTACTTGAAGTTTTATTATGCTCTATTATGCCCCTTCTGTCAAGGGGTAACCAAACTTTTACAATAAAAAATCAGGGCTTGCTTTTTCCCCCAAGCTGTGGTATCCTGAGCGCAACTGAATGAAGAGAGGGGCGGGAAGATGCGTCATATTTCTTGCAAGTAAAACTGGATTCAGCGGCTGTACCCTGGTATAGCTGCGCCCATTTGCAAGAAAGTGAACCATCTCTTCCCCGTCCGATCCCGCCGTCACTGGCCTGTGCCAGGGGCGGGGGTGTGCTGTGACGAGCTGCAAGAACTTGCTTTCTTGCAGCTCTTATTTTTATGTTTTGAAGGGAGGCATGGTATCATGTCTATGATCAAAGTCGAAAACCTGAGCTTCACCTATCCCGGCAGCTATGACCCCATTTTTGAACAGGTCAATTTCCAGATTGACACCGCCTGGAAGCTGGGTTTTGTGGGGCGGAACGGCCGGGGGAAAACCACCTTTCTCCAACTCCTTCTGGGGGCCTATGACTACAGCGGGCACATCCACGGCTCCGTGCCCTTTGACTACTTCCCCTACCCCGTCCGCCAGCCAGAGCGCCCCGCCCAGGCGGTGTTGGAAGAGGTATGCCCCCAGGCCGAAGCGTGGGAGCTCCTCCGGGAGCTGGCTGACCTAGAAGTGGAGTGGGAGGTGTTGCAGCGGCCCTTCCTAACTCTCTCACAAGGGGAGCAGACCAAGCTGCTCCTGGCCGCCCTCTTCCTCAACCCGGGGCATTTCCTCCTCATCGACGAACCCACCAACCACCTGGACAGCCGTGCCCGGGCCCTGGTGGCCGCTTATCTGAACAAGAAGTCCGGCTTCATCCTGGTCTCCCACGACCGCCGTTTCCTAGACGGCTGCGTGGACCACATCCTCTCCCTGAACCGGGCCACCATCGACGTCCAGAGCGGCAATTTCTCCTCCTGGCTGGACAACTTCCAGCGGCAGCAGGACTTTGAAGCCGCGCAGAACCAGAAGCTGCAAAAGGATATCCGGCGCTTGCAGCAGGCCTCCAAGCGCTCTGGGGTGTGGTCGGACCGGGTGGAGGCCTCCAAGGCCGGCGCCTACGACAAAGGCTATATCGGCCACAAAGCCGCCAAGATGATGAAACGCTCTAAGGCCCTGGAGGCCCGGCAGCAGCAGGCGTTGGAGGAAACATCCAGCCTGTTGAAAAATGTGGAGACCGCCGAGGCCTTGAAGCTCTTTCCCCAGCCCTACCACGCCCGGGTGCTGGCCGCTTTCTCAGAGGTGTCCATCCAATATGGCGCGCGCCAGATTTGCCCGCCCCTCTCCTTTTCTGTGGAACGTGGGGAACGGATCGCCTTAGAGGGCCGCAACGGCAGCGGGAAAAGCAGCATTCTCAAGCTGCTCCTGGGGGAGCCGGTCCCCCACAGCGGCACCGTCACCCTGGGCTCTGGCCTGGTGATCTCCTATGTGCCCCAGGGCACCGACCACCTGCACGGCCCACTCTCCGCGTTCATCCAAGGGGCCAAGCTGGACGGCAGCCTGTTCCTGGCAATTTTACGAAAGATGGGCTTTGCCCGGGTGCAGTTTGAAAAGAATTTGGAGGACTACTCCGCCGGGCAAAAAAAGAAAGTGCTGTTGGCCAAGAGCCTATGTGAGCAGGCCCACCTATATGTATGGGACGAACCCCTGAACTATATCGACATCTACTCCCGGATGCAGATTGAGGACTTGCTCCGGCACTTCGCCCCCACCATGCTCTTTGTAGAGCACGACGGGGCCTTTCGGGAGACGATAGCCACCAAGGTGGTCAGCCTATAAGCCCCGCCGGGGGCAGGGCCACGGGATACCCCCTTGGCCCTGCCCTGCTATGTCCCAGCTCAGGCCGGCCCCAACAGCAAGGGTTGGAACTGCCGCCCCTCTAGGGCCGCGGCCACCGTGTCGGTGAGCTTTCCCAAGTCCGCCACCAGAGAGGTCGGTTTCCCCTCGGGGTCGTCCTGGCGGAAGGGGACGAAGTAGTAGTGTTTCCGGCACAGGAGCTCCCCGATGTTCCGGGCCGCCCCTGCCAGGCCGTCGTTGGTAGAGACTGCCAGGACCACCGGCCGGCCGTTGCGCAGGTGGGCCTTGGCGGCCATGGTCACGGCGGTGTCCGCGATGCCCGCCGCCAGCTTGGCCAAGGTGTTCCCTGTACAGGGGGCGATCACCAACACGTCCAGGAGCTTCCTGGGCCCAATGGGCTCCGCCTCCCGGACGCTGTCGATGACCCCCCGGCCGCAGAGCTGGGTGATCCGGGCATGGAAATCCTCCGCCCGGCCGAAGCGGGTGTCGGTGTCTGCCACCGCCGGGGAGACGATGGGGAGGATATCAGGGTAGTCCTCTGCCAGCGCCTCCATGGCCGCCAGGGTGGTCTCTAACGTGCAAAAGGATCCAGTCAGGGCGAATCCCACCCGTTCTTCACTCATGGTGCTTCCTCCAGTTCCCAGAGTATGTGGTAGACTGCGTCCCGGATGGCCGCCGCTGCGGTCACCGGGGCCGTCCGTCCGGGAAGGCCGGGGGCTTGGAGCACCCGCAGGCCCAGCTCCTGGGCTGCCCCCTGGTCCACCCCGCCGGGGGCGGAGGCCAAGTCCAGGATGAACGCCTCCGGGTTCACCTGGGACAGCCGGTGGGGGGACAGCACCCGGGCAGGGATGGTGTTGACGATGAGGTCAAAGCCCCCCAGCTCATAGGAGAGGGTTTCCAGGCGCAGGGTGTCGCAGCCATAGGCCGCCGCCCAGGCCAAGTCCTCATAGCGCTTGGCGCATACCGTCACCCGGGCCCCCAGGGCCCCCATCCGGTGGGCGGTGAGCTTCCCCACCCGTCCAAAGCCCAGGATGAGCACCCGGGCATTGTGCAGGGTGGTGGGCAATTCCTCCATGGCCACCTGGACGGCCCCCTCTGCGGTGGGCACGGCGTTGGTGACCATACACTCCTCCCTGGCATAATAGTCAAAGACCCGCAGGCCCCGGCCTTCCGCCAGCGCCCGCACCGCCGGGGACACCATGCCCCCGCAGAGGACTTGCCCCGGCTCCATGTACTCCAACAGCGATTCCAGGGACAACGCCTCCCGGCTCAGGGGGGCGTTGAGCATCCCATCCGGCCGGGTCACCGGCAGGGGCAGAATCACACAGTGGGCCAAGGCCAGCCCTGGCCCCAGGGGTTCCGTGCCCAGGTCCTGGTCCTCTAGGCCCGCCAGGCGGACGGTGTGGCCATCCTCCCGGAGCAGGCGCACCAGGGCCCGCTGGCGTTGGTCTCCGCCCACCACCCAAATGTTCCGCTCCCGATCCATTGCCTCCATAGCAATACCTCCTTCCCTCCTGGTCATTCTATTCTGGGGGGCGGGAAAGGGTGAAAAAAGCGCGGGCCGGTAAGAGCTTCCGGTCCGCGCTTCTCCTGTCTATGGTTTCCTTGGATCCTGGTTGTTCCGCTGTGCTTATAGGCTCTGCCAGGGGCTTCCATCGCTGGGCAGAAAGACCATATTGGGGGTGGCCTCCCCGAAGTCGAACAGGCTGAAGCCCCCTTGGAGGAGGAAGGTACGGATGGCCGCCTCCGCCTCACCGGGGTCCACGGTCTCGTCCTCAAAGGAGCGCACGAAAGTATGGAGCTGCTCCATCATCTGGTCCGCCCGCTGGCTGAACTCTTTGTCGATCTCATATTCCTTGTTCATGCCGTTGCAAAAGCGCTGGGCGTCCTCCTTGTCGCACACCGGAGTGAGGAAGAGGTTGAACACCCCCAGGCTCCCGTAGTCGTAAAAGCCGTTATACTTCACCAAATCCTGGGGCTTCTCCACCAGGGGGCAGAGAAACGCGTCCTCTGGGAGCCGCCCGTCGTTGGCCCCCCGGACGGCCTCCTCCTGTCCGTAGGGGATGACCTCCATGCCGCAGTAGCGTACAAGCCAATCCTGGACCACAGCCTCCGCCTCTTTCACGTCCTGGTAGTGCTCAAATTTCGTCTCATTTCTCTCGTTGCCGCTGGTGGCCAGCATCAGCATATAAAAACGATCCTTCATAGCATTCTCCTTTGTTTCTCTTATAAGCTACAGCCCAAAAGGCGGACCTCCGGCTCCAAAAGCACCCCGGTCTCCCGCTGCACCGTCTCCCGCACCTGGCGGATGAGGGCCAAGATATCCTGGCAGGTGGCGCCGCCGGTGTTCACCACGAAGCCCGCATGCTTTTCCGACACCTGGGCGCCTCCCACCCGGGCCCCCTTCAAGCCGCACTGCTCAATGAGGCCCCCGGCAAACTGGCCCGGCGGACGCTTAAAGGTACTGCCGGCGCTGGGGTATTCCAGGGGCTGCTTGCTCCGCCGCCGCTGGGCCAGCTCCGCCATACGGGCACGGATGGCCTCCGTCTCCCCTGGCGCCAATTCCAATCCCGCCCCCAAGATCAGCCAGGGCAGCCGGGCAAAGACACTGCTGCGGTAGCCCAATTCCAGCTCCGGCAGTTCCAGCCGGTGGGGCTGCCCCTGCGGGTCCACACAGTCCACCCAGCGCAGCACCTGGGACAGCTCCCCATCGTAGGCCCCGGCGTTCATGAACACCCCGCCCCCCAAGGTGCCGGGGATGCCGTGGGCAAACTCCAACCCTGTCAAGCTCTGGTTGGCGGCAAACACCGCCGCCTGGGCCAGGGTCACCCCGGCCCCCACATAGAGGGAGGTCTCCCCGGTCCGTTCCAGCTGGTCCAGCCCTCCCGCCGTTTTCACCACGAAAGCCTCCGCCCCCTGGTCACTGACCAGGAGATTGGACCCTTTCCCCAGGAAGAAGGGCACCACCCCCGCCTCCCAGGCACAGTGTAGGAGAATGGGCAGGCTTTCCGCCTCCTTGGGCAGGGCCATCAGGGCCACCGGGCCCCCCACCTTAAAGCTGGTGTGCTGGGCCATGGGTTCCCTCTC
>CAJUCB010000082.1 GCA_910584805.1 uncultured Oscillospiraceae bacterium | reverse complement strand
TCACCCACGACGCCTACAGCGCCAGCTACGCCAAGCGGGTGCTGTTCCTCAAGGACGGACGACTGTTCAATGAGCTGCTCCGGGGGGAGCGGGGACGCCCGGTGTTCTACCATGAGATTTTGGACGTATTGGCGCTGCTGGGGGGTGACGTCAGTGACGTTATCTAAGCTGTCCCTGCGCAACGCCCAGCGCCAGGCCAAGGACTATTTGGTTTACTTCGTCACCATCGTCCTGGCCGCCGCCCTGCTCTATGCCTTCAACGGCCTGGCGGTGTCCCAAGAGCTCAAGACCTTGTCCCGGGCCATGTCCCAGTTGCCGACGGTCATTGCCCTGTCCAGCCTAGTGGTGGTGTGTATTTTCGGCTGGCTGGTGACCTATGCCACCCGCTTTATGCTCACCCGCCGCAGCCGGGAGCTGGGCACCTATCTCCTCATCGGCCTGGAACACAAACAAGTGGCCCGGTTGTTCTTTTTGGAAAACCTGGCTGTGGGGGGCTGTGCCCTGGTGCTGGGTATCCTCCTGGGGAGCCTGCTCTACCAGGCCCTGCGGGCCATCGCACTGGCCTTGTTCGGCTTGCCCTACCAGCTCTCCCTGTCCCTGGCGCCGAAGGCCCTGGGGTTGACAGTGTTGTACTTCGCCCTCATCTATTTCTACGCCCTGGGCAGAAGCCGGCGGCGGATCCGCAAGCTAAAGATACACGACCTCATTTATTTCGACCGGCAAAATGAGGGTGTGGTGGTTCAGAGCAGAGGGAAGCGCCGGGGTCTCTTTGGCCTTTCCCTGGTGCTTGGCGTCGTGGGGACCTGTTTGATTATGGTGGGGAGCCTGCCCTGCGGAATCCTGGGGGCAGGGTGCATCATTGTGTTCCTCTTTGCCTTTTTCCTCAGCTTTGCCTCTGGGGTCCCGGCCTTTTTCGACAGACGGCCGGAGCGGAAGTATCGGGGGCAGAATCTTTTGATTTTCCGTACCCTCACCGCCAAGCTGGCCACCATGGGGGTGGTGATGGCCATCCTCTCCCTGATTTTCACTGCCACCCTGATTTCCGAGGGGACTGGGATGGTATTTCGTGGGCTTTTTTTGGGTCGGGCGGCGGAAAATGCCTGCTTTGACCTGTATATCGGCACCGCGGATGCCCAGCCTCTCAGCCAGGACTATCTGGACTACATTCAGGAGAACATCCCCGTGGAGCAGGCGTTGTGTTACAGCATCTACCAGGGGGAGGACGACCAGCTCATGGAGTATGTGGAAGCCGGCGGAGATTACTACCGCTACTTTGACCGGGACCCTGTGCTGCGCTTTAGCGACTACGCCACCCTGCGCTCCCTTGCGGGCTACCCGCCGGTGGAGCTGAAACCGGGGGAGTATCTCATCCACGGCCGGGCCTACTTGGAGGAACACTTAAGCCGCTACACCCAATCCATTACCCTGGGGAATACCACCTTGTCCCCTGGTGGGGTCCATACGGAACATCTGTTGCAAAACTACGACAGCGGCAACGGACAGCGGTATATCCTGGTGGTCCCTGACGAGGCGGTGGCGGGGCGCCCAGTGTTCCACTACGCCTATGCGGCCAAGACGGTGCAACCGGTGACAGAGGCGCAGTTCTACGACTTGTTTGACATCCACTACAAGTTGGAGGAAGAGAACTTGGTGCGGAGCTATGACGAAATCCATACCAAAGCCCAGGAGGAGGCAGAGGCGGCGGCCTGGACGGCTACGACGGTGTTCCCCTTTTATTTCCTGGCCTTGGCCCTGAGCATGACCGCTGCTACCATTCTCACCATCCAACAGCTCAGCGAGTCAGAGCGCTACCGGCGGCAGTTTGGCTTGTTGCAAAAGCTGGGTATGGACCGGGAGGAGATGTCCAGGGCCTTGGGGAGGCAGCTTGGGATTTACTACGCCCTGCCTGCCATACCCCCGCTGTTCATCGGCATCCCCTTTATCCTGAACCTGGCCAATGCCACAGAGCCAGGGGTTATGGTAGGCGCCAGCAGCCCCGGCGCCATTGTAGCCATTGCCTTGGCGCTGTTCTTCCTGATTTATGCCATCTATGTTCTGCTGGCTTACACCAGCTTGAAACGGAACGTCCTACCGGACTGATAGAAACCAGCGGCGGCACTGCACAAGGCAATGCCGCCGCTGGTTTCTATCTGGCGTTTATGAGAGACTTTTTTCGAGGGTCAGTCCTCGTCGTCTACATGAATGGTGAGGGTTACATCCTCCCCGTCTATATTGGTGGTGACCTGATAGTTTCCGTCGCCCAAATCCGTCATGTCTTCCAGGGAGAGGGCAGCCGTACTGTTGTCGGCGGTGGTTACCGTGTAGGAAACTTCTGCCCCCTGGTTGAGGGCGCCGGGCTCTGACTCTAGCTTGATGCTGTCGCTGGCAGCCTGAACAGTGACAGTGGAGGATTTGACGGATTCTGCGTTCTTGTTCAAATCTGCCGCAAAAGCGGTGGTGACCAGGCAGCCAGCGGCCAGGGCCATGGCGAGAATGCCGCTCAGGGCGGAATGGGCTTTGTGTTCAGCGTGTAACATGGTGGTAATTCTCCTTTCCAGGGTTTCCCGGCTGGGGGCGAAGGGGACAGAGGGCCCCTGCGCCGCAGGCCGGGCGGGGTTTGCGCCGTCGATCAGGAGATAGCCGTACTGCTTGCGTTGGGCGAAATCCAGGGGAGAGGCTACGGCCTCGTCACAGGCGGTTTCCATCCAGTAGAGGAAATCCCGTTTTAGCAGATGGGCGGTGGGGTTGAACCAGTGGAGGACGCACACGGCCTCCATCAGCAGCTTCTTCCACAAGTCCCCCCGGCGGTAGTGTACCAGTTCATGGGCCAGGACCAGCCGGGCATCTGCCGGGGCCAGGGCCTGGGTGGGGAACAGGAGCACCGGGCGGAGGAAGCCCACCAGCATGGGGGTGTCCACAGCGGGGCTTACCAGCAGGCGTACCGGCTGCCGGATACCCAGGCGTTGGGCTTCCTGCTGGGCCAGTTCTGCCAGGGGGCCGTCCTGGAAGGGGACAGCGTGCCGCTGTTGCCGCCGGAAACGAAGCAGGCACCAGCTGTCCCACAACAGAAGGAGACAGGCCACCAGCAGCCACAGGGCGGTGATGCCCTGTAAAATACCGCTCCAATCGAAGGCTGGGAGTAGGGGAGCGGCGGCAATGGTGACGTGTACCTGTCCGGCGTGACCGGTAGGGACCAGGCCCCATAGCTGGTACAGGGGGAGCAGGAACAGCAGGGCCAGGGCCAAGGCGCTGCGGTAGCGCCAGCGCTGGTTGAGCCCCTTGCCCCAGAGTGCCAGCAGCAGTTTTAGGAGAAGGTAGCCTGTTCCAGCAGTAAGGCTCAGCAGGGCCAGAGGGAGGAGCAGTGCCGTCATGGCTGTTCCTCCTGTTCCTCCAACCAGGCCCGAAGCTCTGCCCGGTCCTTTTCCGGCAGAGGGCTCCCGCCGCACAGGGCGGCGAAGAAGGTTTTCACCGACCCCTGGTACATACTGTCCAGGATACCCTTGGTGATGCCTTGCAGGTATTCCGCTCTCGTCTGGATGGGGCGGTAGTACACCACCCGGCCGTCCCGCAGGGAAGTGATCAGCCCTTTTTGTGCCAGGCGGGAGAGGAAGGTGGATAAGGTTGGGGCTTTCCAGACCTTGCCGTGGTTCGTGGTGAAGTGGTCCAGGAGCTGGGCAGCGGACAGGGGCTCCCCGGCGTTCCAGAGCACCTCCATGATCTCGGACTCGGTTTCAGACATTTTTTTGGATCGATCCATGGTAAATGACCTCCTATCCCAGTACGTCTACTGAGGATGGGTTTATATTACTACAGGGATGTAGAAATGTCAAGGGGTTTTTCTACATGGATGTAGTAGAATTTGTTTCGACCATAATCTGCCCGGATTGCGCAGAAAAAGGGAGGCACTTTATCGCAAAGCGCCTCCCTTTGGAGTGTTCTAGGTTATTTTTACTTAGCAGGGGAGCCAAGGGGTTTCCCATCTGCCGTAGGTTGCATTCCAGATACGATAATACTTTACTCCATCAACAATTTTGTGGTAGTAGACATATTCAGTTGCGAAAACGACGGGCTGATCATTGGACTGTGTACTTATTTCAGTGGCAAATGCTGGTACAGGGCCAATACAGGTTAGTGCTAACATAAAAGTAAGCATTAGCAATAAAAATTTCTTTTTCATAAATATCACTCTTTTCTTTTTAATTAACGATGGGAAGAGAATGGTATGGTTTATATTTGATTTCCGTCTCTGGAATATCATACCAGAAAGTCTCATTTACAAATAATGCATATGTTCCATTCTGATTATCCACTAGAAAGGATGTTTCAGGAGTAACCTGTAATACTTCTTGATTAGTTGAGGTTGAAGGCAAATCCTCTATTGAAGGGGAGAAACGTGCCTGGACTACGAAAGAGAATGAACTTAGGAAGAGAAGTACCACGCAAACTGCACACAAAAAGCTGTATTTTGCCTTGTCTTTCCTATCGAAATCTAGGACAGCTTCAATCCGTTCAATGAGACCTTCATCAAAATCATCTTCATCTCTATGTTTGGATGTTATTCCTAAAAAGGAAATTGAAATTAAGCTGTCATCCTTTGATGGATAGGTGTTTTCTCCCTCGAATAATGCTAATACACGCTTGATTACTTCTGCATATTTGAATTTTTCTAGGCGAGAGAAATTTTCCGTTATTTTTGCATCGCATTTCAGTTCTAAAGTCTGGTTTAGATTCTGTCTCAACAAATGGATAAAAGGATTCCACCACATGATGCAACAAAGACATTCAATGACCAATTTCACAATACCATCTTTCGAAATATGGTGTTGGTATTCGTGCCTCAAGATAAGGTTGAGATCAGAATCTGAAAGGGATAGAATTTTCTCTGGCAAGATAATGGCGGAATGAAAGCAACCAAAGGAGTAAGGGATGTCATTGCTGTCTACGACATATAGATAGCATTTGCGTTTTGTAGGACAAGTTTTTACTATGTCCTCAAATATCGGGACAAGGCGAGGATCATCTGCCTGAGGAAGGGCATGTACATTCATCGACTTATCCCTGAATGCAACAAGCATGCGGTTGAAGCGTACTACCGAAACAAAAACTAGGATTGCAACGACCACCATCCAAATAGTAATATGAATGAAGTTTGTTGCGATGAGTTCTGTTTGCAGTGCATATAATATGACTGGAAAGACTTGCTCGGATGGTAACACAAAAGCAAAGGATGGTTCCCAAGGCAGCAGCAGACGAGCCAAGGTTAATACAAGAGCCAGAATCAGTGGAAAAAGATTATGGCCGATATACTTCAATGTCTTGCGCAGGAGGCACAAGACAGCAATGAATAAATTAAACCAAAGAAATGCTGTGAACACGGAGTAGGCGGAGATACTCACGGGTCCAGATCCCTCCGTTTCTGCTCTAATCGTTTTTCAAGCTCGTCCAGGGTTTTCTTTGTGACATGTTTTGAGCCTAAAAAGTAGGAAAACACGTTGCACAACGTCGCATCGTCTGTCTCTGAGGCGTCGGCTACCTGCATGGCATAGTATTCCGCCTTGGTGAGCGCTGCGGAGAATGTCCGGCCATAGGTTCTGCCTCTGCGGACAGATGGCCCGATTTCTATCGCCCCCTTTCTCAAAAGATTGTTCAGATGTAAGTATATGGTGTTCCTGCCTACAATCCCGTCCAACTGCTCACAGAGTCCTGCGTGGGACAGAGGGTCCGGCTCCCGCCAAAATACTTCCATGACATCCAGTTCGCCTTTTTTTAGTGTAAACATTGCATCTCACCTCCTTTGTACGCTTCCACGTTATTTTCTATCATTTTAATGGGACATACTCCGTTTGTCAAGTCTAAA
The DNA here is from genome assembly GCA_910584805.1 of uncultured Oscillospiraceae bacterium. Lineage (GTDB taxonomy): Bacteria > Bacillota > Clostridia > Oscillospirales > Oscillospiraceae > Evtepia. The sequence continues at coordinate 1,786 of CAJUCB010000082.1, read as the reverse complement.
TTAAGATATCATTATAATTTTTTGGATGCAATCTTAGGCGTTGATTTCCCAAGCATAGCAGAAAACCCCCGGTAGGCGCCCGGGATTCCTGTGCCTGGGGCCTTGCCGGGGGTGGATTTTAGGGGGCAGGTGGGGATAACAGGGCATCCACTTGGGATTCCCCATATACTGGCAGCCCCAAGCCCTTGAGGGCTTGGGCAGTGACCCCGTCCCCTGGGATGAGGGCCTTGGAAAAGCTGCCATCGTAGATGGCCCCGCAGCCGCAGGAGGGGCTGCGCTCTTTCAATAGGGCTGCTTCACAGTGATGCAGCGTGGCGAGATACAGGGCTTCCGCTGCCCCGCGGTGGAATGCCTCGGTGACGTCAGTGCCTTCCCGGTTAATGACGCGATCTCCCTGGCACTCTGCCGGAGGCCGGGGGGTGGGGAGGCCCCCCAAGAGTTCCGGGCAGACGGGGATGCAGTCGTGTTGGGTTAGGAGGGCTTCCAGGGCGGGGAGTTGATTGCTCCCGCCGTCATAGCGGCAGTGTACCCCCAGGAGGCAGGCGCTTACCAGGAGCCGCATGGGTCAGCCCTTTCCCGCCAGGGCTGCGTCCCATTCCGCCTCCTTGAAGCCCACTAGGACACGGTCCCCGTCGATGGCCAGGGGGCGTTTGACCAGCATCCCGTCGGAGGCCAGCAGGGTGTACTGCTCTGCCTCGGGCATATCCGGCAGCTTTTTGGACAGCTCCATGGCCCGGTAGAGTTGGCCGCTGGTGTTGAAAAAACGTTTCAGGGGCAGGCCGCTGTCCTGGTGCCAGGCTTGCAGCTCTGCCTCGCTGGGGTTGTCCTCCTTGATATCCCGGAGGGTGTAGGGGATTTGGTGCTCGTCTAACCACTTCTGGGCCTTCTTACAGGTGGAACAGCGGGGATAGCAGATAAACAGCATGAGAGAGTTCCTCCAATTCTGAACAGATTCTATTGTAAAGGATACAGGAATTGTGGTATGATTGCAATGAAAAAATGCGGGAGACGCGGAAAGTGGGCGAAAAGGTGATGGAGGAAGTTTTGGTGGTGGAGCGGAAAGCCCTGGAAGCCCTGCTTCCTGGCCAGGCGTTTGTCCAGGAGGGGATTGAGGAAGTCCGGCAGTTTATTTTGCAGACGCACACCTATCTCCCCCGGGCGCAGGCGGAGCAGGACACCAGGGTGAAACAGATCATCCCCTATGTGCTCATCCGGCGGGGGGAGCAGTATTACCTTCTGCGGCGGCTGAGGAAGCAGACAGAGGCCCGCCTCCATGACAAGCTCTCCCTGGGGGTGGGGGGCCATATCAACCCCACAGAAGAGGAAAGCGGAGACCCCCTCCAAGCGGGCTTGCTGCGGGAGCTGGGGGAGGAAGTGGACGTGGAGGATGTAAAGAGCCTGGGTTGTGTGGGGCTTATCAACGAGAACAACGGTGGCGTCAGTGACTACCACACGGCGTTGGTGTACCTCTTAGAAACAGAGGGGGAAGTCCGGGTGCGGGAGACGGAGAAGATGTCCGGTGCCTGGGCTGGGCCGGAGGAGATACGGGAGAAGTTTTCCGCTCTAGAGACCTGGTCCCAAATCGCGGCCACGGCCTTGATTTTTGGGGGAGGGGAGGGGCCTTGAATGGGGCCCCAGCCTGTCCCAGAAAATTTTTCAAAAAAATTCAAAAAAGTACTTGCTTTTTTCGGAAAGACGTAGTATACTGACTAAGCTGTCTGAGAGGGACACCCGGGTGTGGCGAAGTTTGGTATCGCGCTTGAATGGGGTTCAAGAGGCCGCTGGT
>CAJUCB010000081.1 GCA_910584805.1 uncultured Oscillospiraceae bacterium | reverse complement strand
TGGCGTCGTTCACCGCCATCATGGGGCAGGGGAGGATGCCCTCCCGCTCCCGGGCCTTGAGGCGCAGGATACCGGTGGTGGTCTCCTCGCAGCCCCCCAGGAGGCAGTCGGCATAGTCCTTGCACTTGCCCCCCAGCAGTTCGATGAGGTCCCCGCCGTCGTCGATAACAATGTGGGGGTGGCAGGAGAGGGTTTTGGTCAAGTGCTCCTCATACTCCTCTGGGGTGGCCCCATAGATGCCAAAGGTCTCCACCCCCAGGCTTGCCAGCCCGGCCGCCACGTCGTCCTGGGTGGACAGGGGGTTGGAGCCGGTGAGGTACACCTCCGCGCCCCCCTGGGAGAGGACATACCCCAGGTTGGCGGTCTTGGCTTCCAGGTGGACGGACACGGCAATCCGCAACCCCTGGAAGGGTTTTTCTTTCTGGAATCGGGCTTCAATCTGGGACAGGGCCGGCATGAAATCCCGCACCCAGTCGATTTTTCTCCGGCCGGACTCGGCCAAGGACATGTCTTTGACGATGCTCATACGTATATTCTCCTTTCGTTTTTATAGAAATCCCCGTGAAAAATGCCTGCATTTTTCACGCATTAAAAAAGAGGCCACCCAAAGGAAGCCTCACTCGCGGGACGCGGCGCTCTCCCTTATCGCTGTTAGCAGAACCACCTTGCCCAAGGGCAGGTTGGTGTGGGGTCACGGAGCTAACTCTCTCACCCACTCTTGATAAATGCGCTCGTATTCAATTACAGGCAGCCTCAGCTGCTTGCTAGATTATACAACCATCCCCTGAAAAACGCAAGCGCTTTTTTCACCACTTTTTTCGGGCAAACCCAGGGCTTGCACAGGGGCGGTGGTATCGGGTATAATAGAGGAAATACACAACGCTCCGGCAATGTGCCGAAGAAAACGTTTTGGCACCATTCCTGGCGTCCCGCCTGAAAGAGGTACCGGATATAAGGTCGAGCAATACTGGGTACAGCAATCATCCAACGATTGTTCACAGTTTTTCCCTAGACTTTCCGCCAAAAAGCGGGTATAATACCCGCAACGTGGCATAGATTCCCTGTCCACGTGCCCATTTCATCATCGTTTGACAACGAAGGAGGTCATGCCCTTTGCGCGCTATGCAGCAATGGCTGGATCGGTTCTGCCAAAAGCACCCCCGCCTGAGTATCCCCGGTTTGATGCGGTACATCGTCATCGGCAGTGTTGTGGTTTTCCTGCTGGACATGTTTTCTATGGGAGGGACGGGGCTTGCCTCTAGCTTGCTCTCCTTCCGCCTGGACAGCATCCTGCACGGCCAGGTCTGGCGGCTGATTACGTTTATCTTCGTGCCCTATTCCAGCCGGAATATCTTCCTCTTCGCCATCACCCTGTACTTCTACTACTTCATCGGCACCGCCTTGGAACGGGAGTGGGGGTCCAACAAGTTCACCATCTTTTACCTCTTCGGGGTGGTGCTGAACATCCTGCTGGGCTTTCTGCTGGGTACGGCGTCCATGTACTATGTGAACATGTCCATGTTCTTCGCCTTTGCCACCCTGTATCCAAACTTACAGTTCCTGCTCTTCTTCATCATCCCGGTCAAGGCCAAGTGGCTGGCGTGGATTGACGCGGCGTTCTTTGGCATCTCCATTCTTCAGATGATGCTGGCGGGGCACCCCCTCTACGCCTTGGTCCCGGTGGTGGCCGTGCTGAACTACCTGCTCTTCTTCGCCGCCGACATTGTGGATGGCGTCTCCAACCTGCGCCGGCAGGCCCAGTACCGGGCCCAGACCCGGCCGGGGCACAGCAACCAATACAACCGCAGCTACAGCGGCCCCAAGGTGGTGAACTTCCACGGCAAGGGCGCCCAGACCAAGGGGGAGTATTTACACAAGTGCGCCGTGTGCGGCAAGACTGACGCCTCGGACCCCGGCATGGAGTTCCGCTACTGCTCCCGCTGCAACGGCTATTATTGCTATTGCAGCGACCACATTAACAGCCATGTCCATATCCAGTGAGCATGCAAAACAAGGAGGTACCCGTCTATGACCGACCATGCGTTGGTAGAGCAGGCCTTTGCCATGCTGGAACGGGCCTACGTGCCCTATTCCCACTTCCCCGTAGGGGCAGCCTTGGAGGGGGAGGACGGCAAGGTCTACACCGGCTGCAACGTGGAAAACGCCGCCTACGGCTCCTGTATCTGTGCTGAGCGCACAGCGCTGGTGAAAGCCGTCAGCGAGGGTTGCCAAAGCTTCCGCCGCCTGGCGGTGGTGGGCAACAGCACAGACTACTGCTGGCCCTGCGGGGCCTGCCGGCAGATGCTCTATGAATTCGCCCCGGAGCTAGAGGTCCTGGTGGCAAAAAAGGATCACAGCTTTGTCAAGTACCGTCTCCGGGAGCTTCTCCCCCAGGGCTTCGGCCCAACCTCTCTGGGGTGAGATCCTCTCCTGTGTTCCCAGTGCCTAAGAAAAAAAGGAGGGCTAGTATGGATCTACAGGAGTATTTACGCCTTATGTCCAGCGGCACGCCCATTCAGGGCGGCGGGGAGCTCCATCAGTTCATGCGGGAGCTCAACGAGCAGGCCATGCGTTTGACCTGTGAACTCAACAGCAAGTACCACACCCAAGAGGAAATCCGGGCGCTCTTCTCCCAGATCGTCGGCAAGCCGGTGGACAAGAGCTTCCGCCTCTTCCCACCCTTCTACACCAACTGCGGCAAGCACATCACCGTGGGTAAGCGGGTGTTCATCAACACCGGCTGCCACTTCCATGACCAGGGGGGGATCGTCTTAGGCGACGGAGCGCTGCTGGGCAGCAACGTGGTCCTCACCACAGTGAACCACGATTTCGACCCAGAAAAGCGCTCCACCGCTTACCCCTCCCCCATTGTACTGGGGAAGAACGTATGGATCGGTGCTAGCGTCACCGTGGTTCCCGGGGTGTGCATTGGGGACGGGGCCATCGTGGGGGCGGGGGCAGTGGTCACCAAGGATGTGCCCCCCAACACCATCGTAGCCGGGGTGCCCGCCCGGATCATCCGGGAGATCCACCCAGGGGACCGGCCCAAGCTGCGGAGGATTTTAACGGAGGGGATTTGAGCATGCTTTCCAGTCTATCTGATGTTCGAACAACGCTTTCCCCGGTCTTTGACGCCTATGGCATTTCACGCGCCATTCTCTTTGGTTCCCTGGCCAAGGGCACTTCCGATAAAAACAGTGACCTGGACCTGCTGGTGGACAGCAGCCTGCGGGGCCTGCAATTTGTTCGCTTTATGGAGGCCGTCCGGCAGGCAGCCGGGATGCCAGTCGATGTCTTTGATATCAAGCACATTGAGGCAGGGTCCCGAATCGACCAAGAGATTCGTTCCACCGGAGTGACGATTTATGAAAAATAATATCTTGGTGCAAAAGCTGCATCGGTATACGCAAAAGTTGATAGACTATTGTGACGGATATACCTACAACAGCTTTCAATCGGATACCAAGCTGGTAGAGGCCTGTGTCTTTAATCTCAGCCAGATGGGTGAACTGTGCCACACGGCGGATGCTGACTTTACGAAAGCGCATCCTGAAATTCCGTGGGCTGAGTTGTACGGCCTGCGAAACCGTATTGTCCATGATTACGACGGTGTCAATCTAAGGCTTGTATGGGAAATCATCAGTGAGGATATTCCCCTGTTGCGAGACATCCTACAACAGCTTATTTGAAAAACCTGGCAAGAGGCCTACCGGCACCTTGCCAGGTTTTCTTTTTTCTTCTTGCTACGCTAAACAATAATTTATTATCGTTTTTCGATAATAAATTATTGACATACGATTCTCCCTGCGTTATACTATCCTCATCAAAGAGAAAAGGGAGGATTCATTATGAAACTCGGATTTGAACGTATGTCCCGTTGGGCCCGTATATTTTCGTCATTGTTTGAGCTTACCCAGTGGCTTGGTGCTGGCTATGCCTTCGTCCTGGCAGTCGGTACGATCTGGTTGGATGCATCCGCTTTCCTTGAAGTTACACAAGTGCTCGTGCCAGGGCTTGCCCCGCCTGTCCCCGTTGCCATCCTGATTACCTACGCTCTGTATGTTTCCATGTTCTTTGGCTGTGTCCTCACGGCAAAAATATGGCAGTACATTCGTAAGATTTTTGAAATCAGCGCAGGCAATGCCCCGGCCTCTATCGGGCCCACACCCTTCCAACAGGAAAATGTACGCTTGTTGAAAAAAATCGCGTCCTATGCTATCATCATACAACTCATCAACGTGGCCTATCTCCTTATCCGCATTTTCTCCGCTGCCGTTGTCCACAGCTCTGCGAATTTCATCGCCACCAACATTATGGAACTGTTCTCCTGCTTCGCGAGCCTGGTGTTCGGCCTCATAATCTTCTGCCTGGCCCACTTCTTCGCCTACGGCATTCAACTACAACTAGACTCTGACGGATTGGTTTGATTTTTATGGGAAATATCATCTTAAAACTGGACGTGGTCATGGCCGACCGCCACATGTCCCTCAACGAGCTGGCGGAAAAGGTGGGCATCACCAATGTGAACCTGTCCAAGCTCAAGAACAACAAGGTCAGTGCCATCCGCTTTTCCACCCTGGCCGGGATTTGCGAGACCCTCCACTGCCAGCCGGGGGATATCTTGAAGTATGTGGAGGAGGTCGACGAGACGTAAAGGAGGCGTATCATGAAAAAAGAGACGAAAAAGCTGTTGATTTTCTTGGGGGTCACCTTTGGCATCAACCTCCTGATCGGCATCCCCAGAGGCATCCTAGTCCATGGGGGATACGGACTCACTTACGGCGGTTCACTTCCTTGCTGCCCCGCGGCCGGGCTGGTTTTGGCCAAGGTTATCTGCGATAAAGACCAGCGAAGCACCATGCCCATGTACTTCTTTACCGGCATCCTGGTCCTCGCCGCCGCTTCCTTCCTGCTTAGCCTGGCCGACCTCTTCCTGCGCTCCCCCCAGATTCCCATCATTGGGGGTTATCTGACCGCCATCGGCTTTGGCCTGCTGGTTATCCTGTTTTTCCTGGATAAGAAGGAAACCCGCAACCTCCACGGGCTGGGCGGGGAAAACTGGGCACTGACGGCAAAGCTGCTCACCCTATACGCGGTCATCTGTTTTGCCCGTGTGATTCTCCCGGAATTGATTCTAGGGGACCCCGTTCTTTTGCTGCAACAATTCTCCCTGACTACCTTCCTCAGCGGCTTTGTCCTTGCCCCCATCTATCTTAACGAGGAATACGGCTGGCGCTGCTATTTCCAGCCATTGTTGCAGAAGAAGTTTGGCCTCGTCAAAGGCGTGCTTGTGTTTGGCTTCTTGTGGGAGCTGTGGCATCAGCCGGTTCTTTTGCCTATATTTTCCCCGGAAGAGGCGGGGTACACCACCGTTCAATTCATTTTGTCCCGTTATGTTGCTGTTATGGGCATCGCTATTTTCATGGCATACGCCTACATGAAAACCCAAAATGTATGGACAGCCGTGCTGATACACGGCCTGCACAATGCTTTCTCAAGCTCTTTTATCGATAATGGAACGATCACAGAGCCATCCGCTTGGTGGATCACCTTCGTGGTCTTTATCCTCGTCTCGCTGGTACTCTTTGTTCCCTTCCTGTTCTCCAACGTGTTCCGGAAACCCAAGCAACTGGTATGTAAGGAGGAAGCATCATGAAAAAAAGAAAGAAGTTCTGATTTTCCTGGCGGTGGCGTATGGGCTGCCCTTCCTTATAAAGCAGAGACGCGCACCGCAAATCAATGCGGTGCGCGTCCCTTTTTTGCTTGGGTCCAAGAGTTCAGATCAAGCATTCCCTCTGGTGGGTTCCCCTTCCACGTTGGCATCCTCCCGGAAAAACAGGGTGATGCACCACAGCGCGGCGAGGCACACCAGAATATAAACCAGCCGGCTCAGAGTGCTGGCGGAGCCGCCAAAGAGGGCCGCCACGATATCCAGGCCGAAAATTCCAACACAGCCCCAATTCAGGCCGCCAATGACGACCAATGCCAGGGCAATTCTGTCCATTGCCTTCACGATGAGAAAACCTCCCGGAACCGTACACACAGTTCGTTTGGATTTTTCGCCCGTACAGGACGGTTGCCCCGTACTGGCTAAGCCCGGAGAGGCGCTGCCTCTTTCGGTCTCCGAGGGTAGTATGTGCGGCGGCGGCGGATGCATTCCTAGAAAATTTTTCTAATTTTTTGTCTGGTCCCCATCATGCTTCATCGCTTCATAACACCAGCGGGCGATCTCCCCCACCAGCCCCAGCGGCAGCGCCTGGCCATAGGGCAGGTAGAGGGTCCCTTTCCTGGTCTTAGCCTCCGAAAGCGCCGTTGAAAAGGCCGCAAGTGCATCCTCCCCTACATAAAGGCTAATCTGTGACTTCCCCGCCGAAAATTGCAGCACATGCCGGCCTGCCCAGTAGGAGGGCATACTCCAAGCGATCCGTTCCTCCGCCTCTGGGAGGCTCTGGCGGAGCGTGTCCCTCAGCTGTCGCAGAATGGGCTGGATGTCCTCCGACTGGGCGGCAATGTATGCTTCCACCGTTTTCGGCGCTTTCCCACAATAGTGGTTCTGCTTGGCCCGCTTAAATTCCCGGCCGCAGTTTGGACAAGTCCACATACGCTTTCATCCTTTTCCATCAATTTCTTTCCGTTGCTTGGAACAGGGTCCAGGGCTCCGTCTCCGGCGGGGGCAGGTGGAAGTCCATAGCCTCCCCCGTCTCCGGGTGGGTGAAGGACAGGTAGTTGGACCAGAGGGCAATTTGCCAATCCTTGGGGTCGGGGTAACGGCTGTATTTCCGGTCCCCGGCCAGGGGCAGACCCCGGGCGGAGAACTGGGCGCGTATCTGATGGGTCCGGCCTGTCTCCAACTGAATCTGCACCAGGGAAAAGCCCTGGCGGTTGTCCAAAAGCTGATAGTGGAGCACCGCCTCCTGGACGCCCTTGGCGGGGGTCTGGGTCACATAGGTCTTTCGGGTCTTTTCGTTCCGTCCCAGCAGGTCCCGGAAGGTCCCCTGGTCCTCTCGAGGCCGCCAGTGGATCACCGCCTGGTATTCCTTGGCAAAGCGGTTCTCCCGGATCTGCCGGGACAGCTCCGACGCGGCGTGGGCGCTGAGGCCGTAGACCATCAGCCCCCCCACCACCTGGTCCAGCCGGTGGACCGCCCGGACCTTGGCGTGGGGCTGGCCCAGGGCCTCTCGGATCAGGTCGGGCATCCCCCCGGGCTCATCGGTGGAGAGCACCCGAAAGGGTTTGACGCACACCACCAGAGCGTCATCTTGATACAGGATGTCCAACATGGCTGTCCTCCTCTTCCTCTTTTTCTGCTTTCACACTCAGCACATTATAAACCATAATGCTCACAAACACAACCGCGCCCCCCAGCAGGGACCAGCGGGACAAGGTCTCCCCCACCACCACGGCCACCAAAATGGGGTTGAGCACCGGTTGAATCCCCGACGCCAACACGGCGGTGATGGGCTTGACGTACTGTATCCCCGCGGTCAGGCACACGTAGGCCAGGCCCAACTGGAACACCCCCAGAATCACGGCGTAAAACAGCGTGGTCCCGTCAAACTGGGTCTCTTGGACCAGGAAGGGCAGGCCGATCAGGGCCCCCATGCCCTGGCCCAGGACGGTGGCCCACACCGGGTCGCCTCCGGGGAGCTTTTTGTGGAGGAAGAACCAGGCATAGCACAGCCCCGACAGCACCCCAATCACATCCCCCGCAAAGCGGCCGCTGCCCAAGCTGTCCAGGAAGAAGCAGAAAATGCCCCCCAGGATAAAGACACTGGCCACAACATCCCGCCGCTGGGGCCGCTCATGGAACAGGGCCCAGGAAAAGAGGATCACAAAAATGGGGGCGGTGAACTGCAAGAGCACCGCGTTCCCCGCCGTGGTCAGCTTCGTGGCCACCGTGTACAGCACCGTAGCCCCGCACACC
>CAJUCB010000080.1:400-8064 GCA_910584805.1 uncultured Oscillospiraceae bacterium | reverse complement strand
GGTGCCGGTGAAGAGGTGGGTGTCCTGAAGGACGATGCCCAGGGAGCGGCGCAGGTCCGCCTTTTTGATTTTATTGATGTTCACCCCGTCATAGCGGATTTTCCCATCCTGGATGTCATAGAAGCGGTTGATGAGGTTGGTGATGGTGGTCTTGCCTGCCCCGGTGGAGCCCACGAAGGCGATTTTCTGTCCGGGGGTGGCAAAGAGCTTGATGTTGTGGAGGACGATTTTTTCGTCGCTGTAGCCAAAGTCCACGTCGTCAAATACCACGTCACCTTGGACGGGAATGTAGTCGTTCCCTTTTTTCCAGGCCCACTGGCAGGTGCGCTCGTGGGTCTCCACAGTGGTGCCGTGGGGGCCCTCCTTGATGTTCACCAGGGAGACGTCCCCCTCGTCAGGTTCGGGCACTTCTTCCAGGAGCTGGAACACCCGGTTTGCCCCAGCCAGGCCCATGACGATGGCATTGAGCTGCATACTGAACTGGGCAATGGGCATGTTGAAGCTCTTGTTGAAGGTGAGGAAGCTGGCCAGGCCGCCCAGGGTGAAGCCCCCCACGCCGCCCAGGGCCAGCATCCCGCCCACAATGGCGCAGAGCACATAGCTGACGTTGCCCAGTTGCCCGGTGATGGGCATGAGCATACTGGCGATGGTGTTGGCGTTGTCGGCGCTGTGGAAGAGGGCTTCGTTGCGCCGGGTGAACTCCTCCACGCTCTCCTCCTCGTGGCAGAATACCTTGACCACCTTCTGGCCCTCTACCATCTCCTCAATGTAGCCGTTGAGGCTGCCCAGGTTGCGCTGCTGTTCCGCAAAATAGCGTCCAGAGAGGCCGGCGAAGCGCTTGGTGACAAAGAGCACCAGCCCCACCATGGCCAGGGTCAGGATGGTTAGGGGGATATTCAGCACCAGCATGGAGATCAACACGCTGACGATGGAGATGCCGCAGTTCAAAAGCTGGGGCATACTCTGGCTGATCATCTGCCGCAGGGTGTCCACGTCGTTGGTGTAGATGGACATGATGTCCCCATGGGCGTGGGTGTCAAAATACTTGATGGGCAGGCTCTCCATGTGCTGGAACATCTCGTCCCGCAGGTCCCGGAGGGTGCCCTGGGTGACATAGATCATGATGCGGTTCCAGAGGAAACTGGCCAGGACGCCGCAGGCGTAAAACAGGGCCACCCGGGTGATGGCCTGGGCCAGGCCGGAGAAGTCCGCTGTCCCGCCGGTTTGGACCGCTTGGATCATGGGCAGGATGTATTCATCAATGAGGGTTTGGGTAAAGAGGGTCCCCTGGACCATAGCCAAGACACTGACCACAATGCCTACCACCACAAGGATCAGGTGGGGCCAGTAGCGCCGGCCCACATAGCCCAGCACCTGCCGGAAGGTTTTCATGGGGTGTTCCAGCTTGGGCCGGGAACCGCCTGGGCCTTTTCCATGAGGTGTGTGCATGTCTTTCACGTTTTTCGCCATTAGTCTGCACCTCCCTCGTCAAAGTCGCCGCCGCTGGTCTGGGACTCATACACGTCCCGGTAAATTTCATTGGTTTCCAGCAGCCGTTCATGGGTGTCAAAGCCGCTGATCCGGCCGTCGTCCAGCACCAAAATCCGGTCTGCTTCCGCCACGCTGGACACCCGCTGGGCGATGATGAACTTGGTGGTGTCGGGAATCTCCTGGGCAAAGGCGGTGCGGATTTTAGCGTCGGTGGCGGTGTCCACTGCGGAGGTGGAGTCGTCTAGAATCAGGATTTTAGGCTTTTTCAATAGGGCACGGGCAATACATAGCCGCTGCTTTTGCCCACCGGAGACATTGCTGCCCCCCTGTTCGATGTAGGTGTTGTAGCCCTCGGGCATTTTCTGGATGAACTCGTCGGCACAGGCCAGCTTACAGGCCTGGATACAGGCTTCCTCTGTGGCCTCGGCATCGCCCCAGCGCAGGTTTTCCAAAATGGTTCCCGAGAAGAGGACGTTTTTTTGGAGCACCACGGAGACCTGGTTGCGCAGGGCCTCCATGTCGTAGTCCCGCACATCCCGGCCACCCACCAGCACTTGCCCGGCGGTTACGTCGTACAGGCGGCTGATGAGATTCACCAGGCTGGTCTTGGCGCTGCCGGTGCCCCCTAGGATGCCGATGGTCTCTCCGGCTCGCACCGAGAGGTTGATGCCCTTGAGTACCGGCTCGTCAGAGTCCTTCCGGTAGGCGAAATCCACGTCCCGGAATTCCACAGAGCCGTCGGCCACATCAAAGATGGGCTGGGGGGGATTGTGCAAATCGGGGGTTTCCCGGAGTACCTCGGAGATGCGCTCGGCGCTGGCCATGCTCATGGAGAGCATCACGAATACCATAGAGAGCATCATCAGGCTCATGAGGATGTTCATACAATAGGCCAGCAGGCTCATGAGCTCACCGGTGGTGAGGGCGCTGCTGACAATCATCTTGGCCCCCAGCCAGCTGATGAGCAGGATGCAGGTATAGACCGTGGCATTCATCAGGGGGAACACCCAGGAGACGATTTTTTCCGAGGATAGGAACATCTTGTAGATGTTCTGGCTGGCGGTGTGGAACTTCTGGTTCTCATGTTCCTCCCGCACGTAGGCCTTCACCACGCGAATGGCGGAGATGTTTTCCTGTACGCTGGCGTTGAGGTCGTCGTACTTCTGGAAAATCTGGCGGAAGTATTTCATGGCCCGTGACATGATAAGGAACAGGAACAGGGCCAGGACCACCACTGCCACCAGATAGATGCTGGCCAGCCGGGCGTTGATGGAAAAGGCCATGAGCATGGCCACGATCAGGGAGGCCGGGGCCCGGATGCACATACGCAGGAGCATCATGTAGGCGTTTTGCACGTTGGTCACGTCGGTGGTCAGGCGGGTGATGAGGCCGGCGGTGCTGAACTTGTCGATGTTGGAAAAGGAAAAGCGTTGGATGTTCTCATACATGGTCTGGCGCAGGTTACGGGCCAGACCGGCAGAGGCACGGGCGCCGAACTTGGCCCCCAGGGAGCCGGTGAGCAGGCCGATGAGGGCCATCAGCAGCATCCAGAGGCCCACGTAACGGATGTGCCCCATGTCGCCGGCCGTGACGCCGTGGTCGATGATGGAGGCCATCATTAAGGGGATGACCATTTCCACGGCCACCTCCGCCAACATCATCACAGGGGTGAGGATGGAGTCCCGTTTGAATTCCTTAATTTGAGACGCAATGGTTTTGAGCATAGCGACACTCCTTTCTCTGTTCAAATGAAACGCGAACCGCCCGCTGCCGTTAACGCAAATTTGCCTGGATCCGCTGGCACAGGGATTGGAAGAGCGCCCGCTCTTCCAGGCTGAGGCCCTGGCAAGCCAGGGCCTCCACCTCATCAATGGCCTCCATAGAGCGTTCAAAGACGGAGATTCCAAGCTCCGTGAGAGAGAGCTTTTTCAGCCGCGTATCGCCGTCGGCGCTCTGACGGGTGATGTACCCCTTCTTTTCCATGAGCTTCACCATGCCGGAGACAGAGGAACGGGTGACGTTAAACGCCGCTTCCAGGTCCCGTTGGTAGACATCCTGATTCTGCCGGCAGTAGAGAAAGCCTAAAATGTGGCCGTGCATCATGGAGAACTCGTCGATGCCCCGCTCCCGCGCGATTTTCAAGCACTTGCGGGTCAAAGCGTGGTCTAGAGTTTTGGTCAGCCGCCCCACATGGAGGGCGGAGGGGTCGTCCTGATACATGGAAGTCCCTTCTTTCTGAAAAAGTTCGGTAACGAACAGTTCGGTAGCGCACATTATAACAGGGCTGTCACGATTTGTCAAGGGGATATTTGGGGGAGGTTGAACCATAAAAAACCGCCGCCCCAATGGGGCGGCGGTCCTTGGGCGGAGGCTCACTCCGCGTAATTTTTGAAATAGTTCTGGATGACGATGAAGGGGGTACCCTTGTCACCGGAGCCGGAGGTCAGGTCGCAAAGGGAGCCCAGCAGATCGGTATACTGCCGGGGGGTGGTACCCTCGGCGCTCATATCCCCCACCAGGTCGGCGTTCTTGCTCTGAATCTCCTGGCGGATGGCACGTTTCAATGCCTCACCGGAGAGGTCGGCAAAGTCGTTGTCTGCCAGGTACTTCAGCTTCAGCTCGTTGGGGCGGCCTGCCAAGCCTGCGGTATAGGCTGGGGAGACCACAGGGTCTGCCAGCTCCCAGATGCCCCCCACAGGGTCTTTGAAAGCGCCGTCGCCGTAAATCATGGCCTCCACCTGGATGCCACGCTCCTTCTGGATACGGGCCTGGATGCCATCCACCACCGGCTGGCAGTTCCGGGGGAAGAGCTTTAGTTTTTCCTCGGTGGCCTTGTTGGAGCCCAGGAGGCCGTAGGTCTCATGGCAGCCGCTGCCGTCGATGGGGGCGGACATGATGTCTGCCAGGGTGTAAACGGTTTTCCCCATTTCTGCCAGGGTATCCCGGGTCTCCTGGCGGGTGTGGATGTCGCAGCAAAGGATATGGTCACAGGCTGTGGCGATGGCGCGGCAGTCGTTGGAGAAGAGGAAGGTGGCCTTGGCACCCTCGCTCTCAATGACTTCCCGGTAGAAGTCCAGATAGTTCACCCCGGTGAAGGGGTGGACGGGGGAACCGAAGGTGGCCACGAAGCTGGCCTCATCGTAGGAACCGGCATCGTCGTACTTGTGCTTAACATAGGCAGACCGGGCCATCAGGGGGTTGCCCACCTCGTCATTGGGATAGCTGAACAGCACCACCACCTGGTCCATTGCCCGGGCGATGGCCTTCAAGGTCACGGAGAAGCGGTTGCGGCTGAGGATGGGGAAGACCAGCCCCAGCTTCTTGCTGTTGAACTTATTTTGGATATCCTGGGCCACCTGGTCCACACTGACATAGTTGCCCTGGGCGCGGGCCACCACGGACTCGGTGACGGCGATGATATCCCGATCCTTGAGGCTGTAGCCGTCCTCCTTTTCTGATGCGTATACGCTCTTGACGACCAGGTCGACGATGTCGTCGCCCTCCCGGATAATGGGGCCCTGGATGCCTCTGGAAATCACGCCTGCCATGGTTGTATCCTCCAATTTATGTTGATTTGCGGAATATTTTTGGTACGGAGTGGTAGTTTGATGAAAAACACCGCAATTATTATACAGAGAGTTGGGCGCAATAGCAACCTTTTTTTCGCATTTTTCCGTCTAGGGGGGCAATTTCCACCGGAAGCAGGCAAAATTCCCCGCTTGCCCTTGGACGGCTTTTCCTGTATAATAGCAGCTACTTTAGATACAAGACTGGCAAAAGGAGGAACAGACCATGGGGAAGGAACGCTATGAGGGCTTTGAGCTGGGCCCCATCCGCCCGCCCAGCGAGGCATACAGCTTGTTATTGCGCATCAACCGGGGCTGCGGCTGGAACAAGTGCCGCTTCTGTGGCTTTTACCGGGACGTGCCCTTCAGCCCCAGGACGGCGGAGGACATCAAAAAAGACATCGACTGCGTGAAATATTGGATTGACGTGTTCCAGGGCCGGGAAAAGGGCAAGCCCCAGATGTCCGCGGCGGACCAAGAGGCCTGCTACATGGCCTACCACTGGCTCCAAAGCGGGATGCAGTCGGTGTTCTTCCAGGATGCCAACAGCATCCTCATGGCCCCGGAGGGGATGATTGAGGTGCTGGAATACCTGAACCAGACCTTTCCAAACATCCGGCGTATCACCACCTATGCCCGCTCCGATACCATCAACCGCCTGAGCCTGGAGCGTTTGAAACGCTACCGGGAGCTGGGGCTGAACCGCTTCCACATCGGCATGGAGACGGGGAACGACTATATTTTGAAACTGATGCGCAAGGGTGTCACCAAGCAGGTGCAGATCGAAGCGGGGCAAAAGGCCATCCAGGCGGGCATTGAGATCAACGAGTTCTATATGCCTGGTATGGGGGGCAGGGAGTATGCCCGCGCCAGCGCCCTGGATACTGCCGACGCCCTGAACCAGATCAATCCCAACTTCATCCGCATCCGCTCCATGGCCCTGGCGGAGAGCTTGGAGATGTACGAGGACTACGAAAAAGGCCTCCTTACCCGTCCCAACGACATTGAGACCATCCACGAAATCCGCCTGTTCATCGAGAGCTTGGAGGGGATCACCAGCGTGGTGGACAGCGACCATATCCTAAATATCCTCTTGGAGCTCCGGGGCCGGCTGCCCGAGGATAAACCCAAGATGCTGGCTCTCATCGACCGCTTCTTGGCGCTCCCGGAACCAACCCAGAACATTTTCCGCCTGGGCCGGCGGCTGGGCGTTATGGGAGAGCTCAGCGATTTGAACCGGCCTTCCCTAGTGGATAAGGTGAAGGAGACCATGGAGCGGGCGGAGATCGACCGGAACAACATAGATGAGGTCTGCGACCAACTGATGATCCGGGCGATTCCCATTTGAGAGGGAGATATGGTTGTTTTGGATATGGAAAGCTTTGAAATGGTGCAGTTTGACAGCGAGGCTTATTTTAAACTCCAGGAAGCAGAAGAAGATGCTGAATTGATGGATAAACGCTACTCTGCCAAAGAGGTGTGGAAAGCAATGATGGAGGCTATTGAAAGACGATGCCAAGCTCCTGGCTCTAGCTGATGAGTTTGGCTTAGCGGTAAAGTTTGGCCTGAAGTCCTAAAATGATGAATAAAAAAGCGCGTTGCAGGTTTTCTGCAACGCGCTTTTTATACAACCGTAAGGGAAACTTACTTCAGCTCGACCTTTGCGCCGACCTCTTCCAGCTGCTTCTTCAGAGCCTCAGCGTCGTCCTTGGACACGCCTTCCTTGATGGCCTTAGGAGCGGACTCAACCAGAGCCTTGGCGTCAGCCAGGCCCAGGCCGGTGATCTCACGGACAGCCTTGATGACCTTGATCTTCTCAGCGCCGAAGTCAGCCAGGACCACGTCGAACTCGGTCTTCTCAGCAGCGGCCTCAGCAGCGGGAGCAGCGCCAGCAGCGGCGACAGCAACAGGAGCAGCGGCGGAAACGCCGAACTCGTCCTCCAGAGCGTGAACCAGCTCGGACAGCTCCAGGACGGTGAGGGTCTTGATCTCTTCGATCATAGCGGTGATCTTTTCGCTAGCCATAATAGTGTACCTCCAAAAGTAAAGTAAAAATGATTATGTTTTCATGCAGCGGCGTTAAGCCTTTTGATCTGCGATGGCCTGCACAACGCGAGCCAGGCCAGAGATGTTGGCGTCCAGCACAGTGGCCAGGCCGCGAACGGGTGCGATAAGGGTACCCAGGACAGTAGCCACCAGGACTTCCTTGCTGGGCAGGTCGGCCAGGGCCTTGACACCGGCGGCGTCGATGACCTTGCCGTCCACGAAGCCAGCCTTCACGGTGAACTTCTCCTGGGCGGCCAGCTTCTTGGAGAACTCGCTGACCACCTTGGCGGCGGCCACGGGGTCCCCCTGGCACAGGGCGATGGATGTGGTGCCCTTGAGCACGTCACACAGCTCGTCCAGCCCAGCGTTCTTCACGGCGAAGCGGGACAGGGTGTTCTTCATGACAAAGTAATCCACACCAGCTTCACGCATCTTGGCGCGCAGCTCGGTGTCCTCTGCCACGGTGATGCCCTTGTAGTCCACAATAACGCCGGCAGCGGCGTTTTGGAGCTTCTCGGTGAGTTCAGCCACGATGGCCTGCTTCTCGCTGAGGATTTTTGC
>CAJUCB010000080.1:0-390 GCA_910584805.1 uncultured Oscillospiraceae bacterium | reverse complement strand
TCACCTCCAAATGGGAATGATGAACCAAAGAAAAATATCCCTGTGCGCAAGACACAAGGATATGAAGCAATCATAATGGACTGCATCCTCGGCAGGATTTATGGTTACCTGCTGTCTTTGGAACGCGAAAGCATTATACCATCCCCCAAAGGCCCCGTCAAGAGCCTTTGGGGGAAAGATATCGAATTTTTTGAGATCTTAGCTGAGCTTGGCAGCGTTGATCTTGATGCCAGGGCCCATGGTAGAGGCGATGACGCAGCTCTTGATATAGGTGCCCTTGGCGGCGGCGGGCTTGGCCTTCAGGATGGCGCTGATGAGGGTGGAGAAGTTCTCACCCAGCTTCTCTGCGCCGAAGGAGACCTTGCCAATGGGGCAGTGGATGATGTTGGT
>CAJUCB010000079.1 GCA_910584805.1 uncultured Oscillospiraceae bacterium | reverse complement strand
ACCTGCGGGAGATTTTCGGCAGCGAGATTGCCGGTATTCCCACCGAAACCGTTCTAGCGATCACGCAGGCACAGGTTTGGGGCGGCGGAGCGATTCAATGATAGCTCCCTCTCTAAAGTCCCCAAAATGCAAAAAGGCCCACCGCTGGCCTGGAAATTTATCCAGCCAACGGTGGGCCTTTTCTCGAAAGTGTTAGTAAAACGGCCATTTTGGGCGGTTTTGAGCAGAATTAAGGACGGTTATCCCGATACCCATTGTATCAGAATAACCGTCCTTAGCTGGTCCGAGTGGCGGGATTTGAACCCACGGCCTCTTGGTCCCGAACCAAGCGCGCTACCAACTGCGCTACACCCGGATGTTCCCAGAAGAGCAATGCTCCCCCAACAGACCTCCCTATTATACGTACTCCCCCGCTGAATGTCAAGCCATCCGGAGAATTTTTCGCATATTCCTCCCCCCGCTCCCATACACATAGCAACGGAAAGGAGGCGCTTCTATGGCAGCGGACAAGAAGAAACGAAAGAAAAGCAGCCTCACCCCCGGTGAGAAGCGGCGGCTGCGGCAGCTCATGGCCTGCCTGATCCTCTTTGGCATCGTGTTCCTGGGTCGGGGCGTCAACCTGGGGCCCGTCTCCCAGTTCTCTTCCAGAGTGGGGGCGTTGGTCCGGGCAGACACGGACTTCCAGGCGGTATTCTCCCAGGTAGGAGAGGCCTTCTCCCGGGGGGAACCGGCGGTGGAGACCTTCCGCTCCCTCTGGTCGGGGCTGATGGAGCCAGAGGCTCCCACCTCTGCGCCAGGGGAGGAGGCCCAGCCTGACAGCCCAGGGTCCGCCCCTCAGACGGCACCGGAGGTTCCAGATGCGCAAATTGCATAGTACCGGCGGATTCTGGCTGGTCTTAGGGGCGCTGCTGCTGGCGGCGTCCCTTCGGCTTCTGTTCTGGTTCCTGGTGGCCAGCGTGGTCCATGAACTGGGCCATATCGCCATGGTCCGGGCCCTGGGGGGACGGGTAGGCTGCTTCTGCCTCACCGGCACGGGGGCCGTGATCCGCCCCAGTCGGGAGCGGTTATTCTCCTATTGGGAAGAATGCCTGGTGGCCCTGTCCGGCCCCATGGCCAGCTTCCTCCTAGCCATCCTGGCCGCAGCCTGGGGGAAACACTTTGGCAGCGGGGACGCCTACCTGCTCACCGGCCTCAGCCTGGCTCTGGGGCTGTTCAACCTCCTGCCCGCAGGGCCCCTGGATGGGGGGCGAACGGTACGGGCCATCCTCTCCTGGTTCACCGGGCCGAACCGCGGAGATCACCTCAGCCGTGTTTTGAGCAAGGTTGTCGCGGCAGGCTTGGCCTGGGCAGGGCTGTGGATGTTCTCCCAGGGTGGAAACTTCACCCTCCTCCTCTTTGCCCTGTGGCTGCTGCTGCGGTAAGCGCAGCGCGTCAGCCCTTGACTACAGCGTCCGGTAATAGGGGCAGATATTCACATACTCCCCGTCCTTCTGGCGGAACCCGCCAGGGATGGTGCCTAACTGTTGAAAGCCCAGCCGCTCGTACAGATGCCGGGCATGGGTATTGCTCTCTACCACTGCGTTGAATTGCAGGATACGGAACCCCAGCCCCCGACCCTGTTCCAGGGAATCCAGCACCAGCTTCTCCCCAATGTGTAGCCCCCTGTGGACAGCAGACACGGCATAGCTGGCATTGCAGATATGCCCGCAACGCCCCACGTTGTTGGGATGGATGATATACAGGCCAGCCACCTTTCCCGTGTCCAATTCCACAGCTACGCCGCTGTAGCTCTGGCCGGCAAAAAAGGCCCTGCCGCTCTCCAAATCCAAGCATTCCTCCTGGGGAAAGGCAATCCCTTCCTCCACCACCTGGTTCCATACCCCCACCATACCGGGTAGGTCTGCCGGGCCATACCTGCGAATCACAAGTTCCATCGTATCTCCTCCCCTGTCTCAAGTTTCCTTTTATTATACCACGCTGAGCCAGGGCTTCGCAAGCTTCTGGCAACAGCAAAGTGCCGCCCCATCCGCACTGCGGCAAATGGGGCGGCTTTGCGTCATACTGTGGTATCTGCTCCGGCTTCTCCAAAACCAGCTCATCCCACCAGCCAGTCCAATTCCAGCTCCACGGCCCCCAGCTTCACCTCCGGCTTCACCTTCTCCCCGTGGAAGTCGCTGCCGCCAGTGAGGTGCAGGCCATGCTGCCGGGCCAGGCGGTGGTAAAATGCCTGCTGCTCCGGGCTGTATTTGGGATAATAGCCCTCGATGGCATCCAGGCCGTACCCTGCCAGCTCCGCCACCAAGGTTTCCAGCTCCCCGTCGGGCAGGCGCATCTGGTAGGGGTGGGCCAGGGAGGTCTTGCCGCCGACTGCCTTGATGGCATCAATACAGCCCTTGGCATCGGCCTTGAACCGGGGGACTTTAATCTGATACTCCTTCGTATCCAGGAAGCGGTCAAAGGCCTCCCGGTTGCTGGCCACATAGCCCCGGCGCACCATGGCCCGGGCAAAGTGAGGCCGGGCGATGATGTCCCCCCCAGCCAGCTCCTCCACCTCCTCCAGGGTGAGCTCCATGCCCTTTTCCTTCAAATAGGCCAGGATACGGTATTTCCGGTCGTCCCGCCCATCCCTGAGTTTATCGCACAGCTCCTTGAGCCCGGGGGCTTCTGCCCCAAACCCATAGCCTAGGATATGGAAGTTGTGGTGCTCCTTGGCACTGAGCTCCACCCCCCGGAGCACCCGCAGGCCCAAGGCCTCCCCGGCTTGGACGGCTTCCTCCAAGCCGTCCAGGGTGTCGTGGTCCGTGAGGGCCAGGAGCTGCAGCCCCTTGTCCTTGGCAAGGCCCACCAGTTGGGTGGGGGTGTACTGCCCGTCAGAGGCAGTGGAGTGGGTATGTAAATCAGCGGTGAAAATCATCTGGCATCCTGCTTTCTTTTTTCGTAATATAGTAATGTCGAGCTTGTCAGCGTTCTATTGAGGCAGTGGGATACTGCGTATCCAGTCTACCCGATTCCCCCCAGGCTGTCAATCTCCTAAAAAAATCCGCCCAGGTTGAAAAAAATAGGCCTCCTCAATCGTGTTATTGGTGAAAGGAGTTGAGGGCATGTATTCGATTGGTACCGAAGAATACATCCGCCGGGTGGTGGAGGACTACAGCCCCATGCTGCTGCGCCTGGCCATGACACGGTCTCTTTCCACCGCAGATGCCGAGGACGCAGTCCAAGAGGTATTCCTCCGCCTGCTGACGCAACTGCCCCGTTTCCGGGACGGGGAACATGAACGGGCCTGGCTCATCCGAACCACCATCCACCGGGCCAGTGACCTCCGCAAGGCCGCCTCCAACCGCACCCTGCCCTTGGAGGAGGCCGAAGTGGTGGCCATGCCAGAGGAGGCGGAGAGCTCCCCCATCCTTTCCGCTGTACAAGCCCTGCCGGAGAAGTACAGCACGGTGATCCACCTGTACTACTACGAGGGCTACACCATCAAGGAAATTGCCAAGCTGCTCGGCCTGCCCACCCCCACCGTGGGCACCCGCCTCTCCCGTGGCCGGGAGAAATTGCGCAAGCTGCTAGAGGAGGAAATTTTATGAACCGTGACGACTATCGCGCCGCCTTTGACGGCATCCAGTTCCGCAAAAACTTTCAGCGGGACACGGTAAACCGACTCTTGCGTGAGGCCGAGGGGCAGCACGAAAAGGAGCGTTCTTGTATGAAAACCAGTTTGAAAAAGACATCCCTGCTTGTGGCCGTCCTGGTCCTGGCCCTGGCGGTCACCGCCGCCGCCGCTGTGATCCTGCTCCGCCCTTCCCAGGTGGCGGAAGCGGTGGGCAACGATGCCCTTGCCGCCGCCTTTGACAGTGACGGCGCCATCCTCTTGAACCAGACCAAGGAATCTGGAACCTACCGCTTCACCCTCTCCGGCATGGTCAGCGGCGCTGGCTTATCCGGGCTATGTGACGAGGCCGATGTAACCCACAGCTATGTGGTGGCCGCCGTGGCCCGCACCGACGGCAAGGCTATGACCCAGGAGGAGGGCTTCGCCCTCACCATCACTCCCTTGGTGGCTGGTCAGGCCCCCTGGGAGGTCAACGCCTGGACCCTGGGTGGCAGCTATAGCAGCTTCATCCAGGAGGGTGTGTGCTACTACATCTATGAGTACGACTGCCTGGAAATGTTCGCCGGCAGCACCGTCTATCTGGCCGCCTATGAGGGCTTCTCCCCCGGCACAGATATGTTCCAAGTGAGCCAGGACGGGAGTATCGCCTTCCAGGACAGCTTCACCGCCCCCCACGCCCTCTTCACCCTGCCCCTGGACACCGCCAAGGCCGACCCCGCCGCCGTGTCCGCTTTCTTAGACAGCCTCCACCAGCCCAGCCCCGAAGTGCCCGACGATGTATCCGCAGACGGAAACGTCCCCAACGCCGGTGAACCCATTGAGCTGCACTGAGCCCGCCAGAACATCAGACAACCAGTCATTTCATTCCCTCCTGTCGATACAAAAGACCTGGTTCTCCCTTTTATGGGGAACCAGGTCTTTTCCTATTTTCCATATTGGAGGAGCCCACAAGCTGGCGTCCTCCCCCCGGCGCCCCACAGTATCCCCTCATGGCACCTCTGTCACCTTCAAAATCTCCCGCTTCAGCCGGGAGATGATTCGCTTTTCCAGCCGGGAGATATAGGATTGGGAGATGCCCATGCGGTCAGCCACCTCCTTCTGGGTGTGCTCCCGGCGGCCCCCCAGGCCAAAGCGCAGGACGATGATCTCCCGCTCCCGGTCGCTGAGCTTCTCCAAGGCGTCGGCCAGGAGCTGGCAGTCGGCGTCCTCCTCGATGGGCTTTTGCACCAAGTCGCTCTCCGTGCCCAGGATGTCCGACAAGAGCAGCTCGTTGCCGTTCCAATCGGTGCTCAGGGGTTCGTCAAAGGGGACCTCGCTTTTCTGGCTGGCGGTTTTGCGCAGGTGCATGAGAATCTCATTCTCAATGCAGCGGGAGGCGTAAGTGGCCAGTTTGATGTTCTTGTCGGGCTTATAGGTCCGCACCGCCTTGATGAGGCCGATGGTCCCGATGGAGATCAAGTCCTCAATGTTAATGCCGGTGTTTTCAAAGCGCCGGGCAATGTAGACCACCAGGCGCAAATTGTGCTCAATGAGCACCGAAGCCGCCCCTTCGTCCCCCTGGGCCAGGGCGGCGATGTATTCCCCCTCCTCCTGGCGGCTCAGGGGGGCAGGGAGTACGTCGCTGCCCCCGATGTACATGATCTTGCCAGGCAGGCCCAGCCCCCAGCGAGCCAAGCGCAGCCGCAGCCGCCAATAGAACCGTCTCCACCGTGCTTTCATGATC
Source organism: uncultured Oscillospiraceae bacterium (assembly GCA_910584805.1). GTDB lineage: Bacteria > Bacillota > Clostridia > Oscillospirales > Oscillospiraceae > Evtepia. The sequence goes on along the minus strand of CAJUCB010000079.1, from coordinate 2,873 downwards.
CATTCCTCCCTGATCCTTGTGTTTTCCTACCCCTCCCGGCCCCCGATGAGGGCACAGTAGCGTCCCCCGTCGGAGAGGGGCGTGGGGGACAGGGCCGTAAGGCAGTTGCTGTGGGTCTGCTCCCCATACTCCGCCCGGTCCATCCGCAGGGCCAGGAGCAGACCGCAGTCCACCCCCACCGCACGGTAGGGCAAGAGCTGGAAGCGCAGGCCCGAACCTTCCAGCTCCCCCAACAGCTCCACCGGATGGGCCAGGCCCTGCCTGTCCAGCTCCGGGAGCTCCGGGAGCAAGTCCCGGGCCTTCTCCCCCTCTATGACCACCACAGGGCGGCCGGTGAGGGGGTCTTGGAGGGTATTCCCTGTGTCCCGCAGGGCCAGGACGGTGACGGAGTTCTCCCCCCGCACCAACGTGAGCTCTTGGACCTCCCCAGCGGCCCGGCTGTGGGTGAACTGCCCTTGCAGCAGCAGGGACAGGCAGCCATAGCTCAGCGCCGCAGCGATGAGGATGCCCCGCATCCCCAGGCCGGGGCCCAGCAAGCCCAGCTCCTGGGCCGGGCCCCCCTGGACCATAGACAGCAGCAGCAGGCCGCCCCCAAAGGCACAGGAGAGGGTCAGGAACAGCCCTCCAATCCGCAGCAAGCGCTCCCGCCACCCAAAGGCCAGCAGCAGCATCCCCACCGCCGCACTGGCCTTGCACACAGGGTGTTCCAGGAACGCGGCGGCAGGAAACAGGCTCACCGCCCCATACACCGCCCCAAAGGCCGCCCCCAGGGCACAGCGTACCCGGCGGCGTGGAGCGCCGTCTAGGCGTCCAGCGCAGGCCAGGAGAAGGTAGTTCACTACGAAGTTCAGCAGCAGAAAGGAATCCAAATAAACCACCGTCATGGCCCTTCCCCTCCTCTCCTGTTCAGCCCCTGTATTATACAGCCTGTCTCCTTCAAAAAAGGTCAGATTAGAGTTTTCACCCATATAAATCCCCTGTGTAAGGCCTCCCCCCTTTACACCCACAAAAAACGACAAAAACCCCTGCCTCCCGAACTTGTCGGAAAGCAGGGGGCAAAAGACCTATGTTCGATGGATCAGCGGTCCCGGTTGAAAATCTTGAAGATCTCCTTGTAGGGGTCGTCCTCCTCCGCGCTGTTGTCCACGATCTCAGCCGCGCGGCTGGATACGCCGCCTCTACCGCTCTGGGACAGGCCACTGTTGGCGGAGACGGTAGGTGTGCTCTTGGCATTCATGATCTTCTCGTCAAAGCCGGTGGCAATGACAGTAACCACGATAGCGTCCTCCAAGGTCTCGTCGAAGGTGGCGCCGAAGATGATGAGGGCGTTGGGGTCGGCAGCCTCCTGGACCAGGTTGGCGGCCATTTCCACTTCTTCCAGGCCCACATCGGTGGAACCGGTGACGTTCACCAGCACGCCGCGGGCGCCGTTGATGGAGGTCTCCAACAGGGGGCTGGAAACAGCCTTCCGGGCAGCCTCCTCGGCCTTGTTCTTGCCGCTGGCCCGGCCTACGCCCATGTGGGCCATGCCGGCATCCTTCATGACGGCGGACACGTCGGCAAAGTCCAGGTTGATGAAGCCGGTGTTCTTAATCAGGTCCGAGATGGACTGCACCGCCTGGCGCAGCACATCGTCCGCCACTTCAAAGGCGTTGGACAGGGTGATTTTCTGCTCGGTGACAAACTTCAGTCGGTCGTTGGGGATGATGACCAGGGAGTCCACCCTAGAGCGCAGGTTTTCGATGCCGATCTCCGCCTGCTGCATCCGGCGGCGGCCCTCAAAGGAGAAGGGCTTGGTCACCACGCCAACGGTGAGAATATCCATCTCCTTGGCCAGGTCTGCCAAAATGGGGGCCGCGCCGGTGCCGGTGCCGCCGCCCATACCGGCGGTGATGAAGAGCATGTCCGTGCCTTCCAAAACCTTGGAGATGGAGGTGCGGCTCTCCTCAGCGGACTGCCGGCCGATTTCCGGGTTGGACCCAGCGCCCTGACCCTCGGTGAGCTTTTCGCCGATCTGAATCTTCTCGTTGGCGCTGGAAACTGCCAGGGCCTGCTTATCCGTATTGACTGCGATGAATTCCACGCCTCGTGCACCGGACTCCACCATGCGGTTGACGACGTTCCCGCCGCCACCACCGACACCGATCACTTTAATATTAACAACGGACTCTACTCCGGTATCTAATCCAAACGCCATGATAGATCCTCCTAAGTGTATATTTCTCTGCAATGCATATAGCTTCGATATTCCCTTTTATTGTAGCCCCGTTTTTCCGACAGGTCAATAGAAAAGTTTGAATTATTCCCCATCTTTTTGAAAAAAATTGGGCTTTTCCCCCTTCCTCGCCCTGGGCTCAGCCGCCGGGGGAGTAATAGGCGTCCGTGGTTTTCAGGTTTACCGTCCCTGTTCGCTGGTCTCCCAGCAGGTCGGCGATCTGTCGAAAAATGACCATTTTCCGGGAAAAGTCCGCATTGATGAGCATGGTCGCCCGCAGGCGGCCGTCGTAAAGCATGGTGATCTCCGTGGGGGACGAGGCGTCGATCTCCGTGACCTTGGTGGTAAGGCCCTGGGCCTCCAAGGCCTGCATCAGCCCAGTCAAGGCCTGGAATTGGCCCTCGTATCCCTGAAGCACCTGCATGGTGGCGCTCTGCTGGGGGGCAATGGCCTCTAGCCCAACGATCTTGGCCACACCGGCGGTGTTTTCATCGTTGGCCTGTTCCAGCAGCCGCCCCTTGCCGTCGATGAGCCAAAATACCCCTTCCTCGCTCTCCCCCTGGGCCACCACCCCGCCCGGCTGGGATTCCTTTACCGTCAGGCGCAGGGTGGTGGGCAGGTGCTTGTGAATCTCCACGCTATCCACGTAGGGCAGGCT
>CAJUCB010000078.1 GCA_910584805.1 uncultured Oscillospiraceae bacterium | reverse complement strand
TGGACTCCCTGGGCAACACCACCGCCGCCACCGGCAAGGGCTTCGCCATCGGCTCCGCCTCTCTGACCGCTCTGGCCCTGCTGGTGTCCTATGTGAACATCGTCCAGAACCGCACCCCCGAAGAGCTGAACTTCACCCTCACCAGCCCCACTGTGCTGGTTGGCCTGTTCATCGGCGCAATGCTGACCTTCGTGTTCTCCGCCATGACCATGCGCTCTGTGCAGACCGCTGCCCAGTCCATCGTGGTGGAGGTCCGCCGCCAGTTCCGTGAGATCAAGGGTATCATGGAAGGCACCACGGACCCTGAGTATGGCAAGTGCGTGGCTCTGTGCACCAAGGGCGCCCTCCATGAGATGGTTGCCCCGGCTCTGCTGGCCATCGTCGTGCCCATCATCACCGGCCTGATCCTGGGCCCCACAGGCGTTGTGGGCCTGCTGGGCGGCGTGTCCGTCTCCGGCTTCGCCATGGCTGTGTTCATGTCCAACGCCGGCGGCGCTTGGGACAACGCCAAGAAGTATATCGAGCGGGGCAACCACGGCGGCAAGGGCTCTGATCAGCACAAGGCTGCCGTTGTGGGCGACACCGTAGGCGACCCCTTCAAGGACACCTCCGGCCCGTCCCTGAACATCCTCATCAAGCTCTGCTCCACCGTTTCCATCGTGTTCTCCGGCCTGATCCTGGCCTTCCACCTGCTGTAAGCGGTTGAGAAAAGCGTAACACACAAAGTAACCCCCCGGACTTCTCATGAAGTCCGGGGGGCTTTTTCGCTGTGTTGGGGTATTCACGCCGTGGGTTGGTTGACCACCCCTACGAACAAGGGCAGGCCGTCCTGGCTGGTGATGGCGAAGAGGAAGGGGCGGTCCAGGATGAAGTCGATCTCCTGTTCCTCCATCAAGGCCCCTGTGGCGTCCGCCGTCATCACCGTGTAGGCGGCGGCAGTGCAGCCCTCCTCGTCGATGGTGACCCGGGCGGCGTGTTCCGCCTTGGAGAGGAACAGGGGGACTTCTGTGGTGGTGGGGGAGAAGTCCGCCAGGGTATCGTCGAATACGTTGGTAACCCCCAGGGCTTTCAGGCCGTCGTTCAGGTCCAGGGCGGAGGATACATCGAACTTAGGCAGGGACAGGTTGATGCGGAAGGGTTCCCGCTGCTCCCAGTCGTATCCGGCGTTCAGGAAACGGTACAGCTCCTCGTCTTGGAGCAACGCGTCAGGACTGCTCCCCTCCTCCGGCAGGATCAGCCACATTGCCCCGCTGCTGTCAATGCTCTGGTCTATGGCGGAGAAGTGGGAGCCGGTAAAGAGGGCGCTAAAATCACTCTTGTGCATGAAATCGCAGTCTAGGTCTCCGCTTTGGGCGTGGAACACCCCAGGGGCAGTGGCAGAGGGGGAGAACTCGTTGTACCAGCGGCCTTGGAAGTACACGGTGGTGGCCAAGGCCAGGACGGTGTTCGGGTCCATCTCCAACCCCGCTGCCTGTTCTTCCAACAAGCCCCCTGTCTGCTGATTGATCCACGTTTGCAGGGCCTTGTTGAAGCTGGCCTCCCCCATGGGCCCCTGGAAGGAGGAGGCGTAGTAGACCTTTGCCAGGCGCTCCATGGTCTCCTGCACAAAGGGGATGTCTTGGTTCAGCCAGAGGGAGCTGGCAAGGATGCTGGTGAGATGGCCGTCGTCACAGTAGTTGGCGTCCCACAGGGCGGTGGCCTGCTGGCGCAGGGCGGTGATATCCTCTGCCTCCAGACAGTCTAGGATTTGGGCGCGGCTGGTCCCGTCGGTGAGTTCCGCTAGCATGGCCAGGGCCATATAGACGTTCAGGGGGGAGTAGACCCGGTTCTCCGCCCCGGTGCCAGAGAGGAAGGTACGGATGCTGGCGGGGAAGAATTCATCCAGGCCGTTGGCGTAGCCATCCAGATGCTTCTGCCGGGTCCGTTGGTTGTTCCACCAGCTGTCGTAGGCCTCGCTGTAGCCTGTGTCATCAAAGGTACCGTCCTTGTAAAAGTCCTCCTCCTGAGGATAGGGGATCATCTGGGGATAGGCGGCTTCCCGGATGGCGAAGTCGGTGGATTTGTCCGCGTTAGCGCTTGTTTGGTTGCCGCAAGCGCACAGGCCCAGCAGGAGGGTACAGGCCAGTAGGGCGGCGGGGTAGCGTCGCTTTTTCATGTGAGGGTCCTCCTTTTCTGTTTTGTACAGGGGAATGGGGAGTGAAAGGATTGGAGCAGGAGGAACTGCCGCTTGTCGAAGTGCAGCAGCCCCTCCTCCCGCATGTGGGCCAGCTCCCGGGTCATGGCGGAGCGGTCCACACAGAGGTATTCGGCCAGGGCGGTGCGGCTCATGGGGATGGTAAACTGATTCCCCCCTGCCCGCTGGGCCTCCCGCCCTAGGTAGGTGAGGAGCTTTTCACGGATGGTGGCGCAGGAGATCACCTCTAGCTTTTCCACCAATTCCAGGTTTTTCAGGGCGATGAGCTCCACCATGTTCTCAATCATCCGGTGGTGGAAGCGGCACACCAGCTTGCAGGCGTGGAGGATGCGGCCATAATCCAAGATCAGGATGCGGCTGGCCTCGTTGGCCTGGTAGGCTATGCTGCGGTTGCGGGCTTTCATGCAGGAATAGCTCTCCCCAAAGATGCTCCCCTTGGAGAGGACCATGATGAGGGAGCGCTTGCCAAAGGAGTCCTCAGAAATCATCTGCACGGAGCCCTCCAACACCACCCCGATGAGGGGTTGGGTGCCAGGGCTGGCCAGGATAAAGCCGCCTTTGGGGGGAGACAGCTCCTGGGCGCTGAGGCAGTGGAGCAGGGCGTGGAGCTCCTCAGGCAGGATGCCGCGAAACAATGGGCACAGGGCCACCAATTCTTCTGTATTCATCCCCATTCCCCTTTCTTATATAGACAAGAACCAGTATAAAATATTTTTCGATTTGATGCAACTGCAACAGAAAAATTTGAGATTTTCTGCTATCCTGCTGTTATAGACCAGTGAGAAGGAGGACGACCCAATGGTACATAACATGAATAAGGTGGAGCGCCAGCTCTCCCAGGAGGACACCTTGGCCCTGTTGAAGAAGGGGGACCACGGCACCCTGTCTGTCAACGGCGACGACGGTTACCCCTACGCCACCCCTGTGAACTACATCATGGTGGAGGATAAGCTCTACATCCACTCCGCGCCCTATGGTTATAAGATAGAGTGCTTGGAAAAGAGCAAGAAGTGCTGCTTCTCCGCCATCATCTCCTCGGAGATTGTCCCCAGCAAGATCACCGCCTCTTTTGAGAGCGTGGTTATGACCGGGGACGTGGTGTTCGTAGAGGACCAGGCCGAGAAGCGGGCGGCCTTGGAGGCCTTCGTGACCCAGAAGCACCCGGGCTTTGAGGAGGTGGGCTTTCGGATGATCGAAAAGCAGATCGACAAGACCGCCGTGCTCCGCATTGACCCCACCGCCCTGACGGGGAAGCGCTACAAGGCCTGAGAGGTCAAAAGGAATCAAAGGAATCGCTGGAAAGACAGAACCGGTGGAGGCTCCACCGGTTCTGTCTTTTGTATCAAATGCCCCCTCTGCCGGCAAGTTTTTTGGGGACACTTGGTTGAAATCCAACAGCTCAAATGCTATAATATTGCAGTAATTGACAGGAGGCTTGATAGGTGATGATGAGACAGCTTTTACTTTTTACTAATGATAACCGCCTGTTTTCTGGTGCTGCTGACCGCTTGCGACGCTTCCGCTAGGGATCAGGATACAGGGGAACCCATTGCCCTGACCGTATGGGGGGCCGAGGAGGACGAGGCACTGCTCCAAGCGATTTTTGCCTCCTTCCAAACCCAGTACGCGGACCAGGCCAACTTCCAGATTACCTATCAGCCCCAGAGTGAATCCAACTGCAAGGATGCGCTGCTGGCTGACTTGGAGGCGGGGGCGGATGTGTTCGCCTTTGCCGACGACCAGGTGGCTGCTTTGGCCGCCGCTGGGGGGCTGGATCCCCTTCCGGAGGAGGCGTCGGTCCGGAACGACGCCCTGCCTGCCGCAGTGGAGGCCGCAAGTGTGGGGGATACCCTCTATGCCTACCCACTGACAGCGGACAACGGGTATTTCCTGTATTATAACAAGGCCTACTTTACCCAGGAGGATGTGCAGAGCTTGGAACGCATCCTGGCGGTGGCGGCGCAGGCACAAAAGAAGGTGTCTATGGATTGGTCCTCTGCGTGGTATGTCTACACGTTCTTTGGCAACACCGGCTTGGAGGTGGGCCTCAACGAGGACGGCTTGACCAACTATTGCACTTGGAACAGCACCAGCAACCCCATCCGGGGCGTGGATGTGGCCCAGGCCATGTTGAATATTGCGGCCAGCCCTGCCTTTCTCAACCGGCCAGACGATGAGTTTGTCCAAGGGGTACAGTCCGGCACCGTGATTGCCGGGATCAGCGGGGTGTGGAACGCGGTGGACATGGAAGCGGCTTGGGGGGATAATCTGGGGGCGGCGAAGCTGCCCACGTTTACCTGTGCCGGGGAACAGGTGCAGATGGCGTCCTTTTCTGGCTGCAAGCTCATCGGCGTGAACGCCTATTCCCAACAGCCGGAGTGGGCGGCGCGGCTGGCGGAGTGGATCACCAACGAGGAGAACCAGCGGCTTCGCTTTACCATGCGGGGCCAGGGCCCCGCCAATATCAATGCCGCCAACTCCCCGGAGGTCCAGTCCTCCCAGGCCATCGCGGCCCTGTTGGAGCAGTCCAACTATTCCCAGCTCCAACGGGTGGGCGGAAAGTTCTGGGACCCGGTGGCGGCCTTTTCTGACAGCATGGCCCGGGGGAACCCCTCTGGCACCTCCCTCCAAGCCCAGTTGGACCGCTTGGTCCAGGGTGTGAGCGAGCGGTAGGACAAACTAGATTGATTGAGAGGAAACGCCTATGAAAGGCAAATTGACATTACAACAGCGCTTGATTTTGCCCGTGGTCCTGTTGGGGTTGATTACTCTGCTGTCCAATGTTCTGGCGGTGTTCAGCATCAACAACGTCCATGCCAACGCGGGGACCATCGTGGATACCTGTATGGTCAGCGAGGAACGCTTGGCGGAGATACGGCAGTCTGTCATGGAAATCCACCGCCTGTCCCTGTCCCATATCATCGCGGCAGACCACGACACCATGATCCGCCTGGTGCAGGAGATCAAGGCGGAAGAAGAGGCGTTGGACGGGAAGCTGGCCGACTACGAGGGCTTTGTCTCCCAGGAGGATATGGAGACCTATCAATCCCTCTTGCAGGAGTATGAGGAGTTTAAGCATGCCCTGGTCCGCCTGGTGAGTGCCAGCGCCGACAGCAAAACCCAGGAGGCCTACGCCATCGCCAATGGGGACGTGGCCCGCTGGGGAGATGCGGCGGAAGGGGACCTGGACACCCTCACCGATGCCGTCAGTGTCCAGGCGGAGGAGGCCCGGGGGAAGCTTGCCCTGGTTTACACCGTCTCCCTGATTACCAGCGTCGTCACCCTGGCCTTGGGGGTGTTCCTGGTGCTGGCGGCCCTGCGGATTATCCAGCAATATGTCCTGACCCCCATTAAGGACACCATGGGTACCCTTCAGAACAGCTCCGAACGCATCAGCGGCGTGGTAGGGGAGGTGCGGCAACGGGTCCAGACCTCCAACGGGAGTGTCCGCAACCTTTCCGGCCTGACGCAGCAACTCTCTGACGCGTTGAAGGAGATCGCAGGCAGTGCCGCCGCCATCACGTCCAGCGCCACAGGGACCCAAGGGGATACCCAGGACATGGCGGAGGAGTGCGCCGCCATCACTGCCTACTCTGCGCAAATGCGGGAACGGGCGGAGGAGATGGAACGTGACGCCCACAGGGAGACGGAGATGGTCCGTGCCAAAACGGCAGATATCATGGCAATGCTGGACCAGGCCATTCAGAAGAGCCAGAGCGTGGAGCAGATTGGGAGTCTGACCAAGGATATCCTTAGCATTTCCTCCTCCACCAGCCTGATTGCCGTCAACGCCTCCATCGAAGCTGCCCGGGCTGGGGCAGCGGGGGCCGGCTTCTCTGTGGTGGCCCAGGAGGTCCACCAGCTAGCCGGGTCCTGCGCGGAGACCGCCAAGCACATCCAGGAGGTCAGCGGGATGGTCATGGGCGCGGTGGAGTACCTGTCCAGCAGTGCCCGGGAGCTGGCCGACTATCTAAGCCAGGCCACCATGGATCAGTTGGAGCGCTCTGTCCAGGCCGGACGCCAGTACCGGGAGGACTCGGACTATATCGGCCGGGCGATGGAGGCGTTCAACCAGCGGGCGGAGCGGCTCACCACCGCCATGGACCAGATCGCCGCCTCCATTTCCAGCATTTCCAGCTCCATTGACGGGGCGGCGTCTGGGATTACTGGGGCCGCTGGCAGTACCCGTGTCCTGGTGGAGGACATTGAGGGAATCACCGGACGTATGGATACCAACCAGGAGATCGTTGGAGAACTGCGAAAGCAAATGGATGTGTTCGCCAATCTGTGACAACAGCATCCCTCCCACGGGAAGTGTACAAAACACAAGGCCATGGCTGCTTGTTGACAGCCATGGCCTTGTTGTGTTTTGTAGAAAGCAGTGTGAGGGCCGCGTTTAGTAGCCCTTGTGTTTGCGCTTCTTTGTTTCCTGATGCAGGGTAAGCCCCACTTATTTGTTTTCTACCAGGGTGACCACCGGCTTCCCTTCCCGGTCCAGCAGGGGGGTGAGGCCACCGGTGTTGCCGGCGGCGTGGTAGAGGTAGTTTACCCCGGTCTCCCGGTCCTGCCAGATTTCTGTCGTCTCTGCGAAACCGCCTTGGATGTAGAGGCGTTCAAAGCGTTTCTTCTGTTTTTCTGCCATGGAATAGTCCTCCTTATTTTAGACGGGGCAGGCCAGCGCTGTGCCAGCCTGCCCTGTGGGATCCCTTACATTTTCCGGGGTGCAGTGACACCCAGCAGACCCAGGCCGTTGGCCAGGACAGACCGGACGCTGTCCGCCAATTTCAGCCGGGCGTTGAGCAGCTCCGCTTCCTCGCCCTTGATGCGGCAGGCGCTGTAGAAGCGGTGGAACTCCCCCGCCAGCTCGGTGAGATAGCGGTTGATCCGGGAGGGGTCGAAGTCCCGGGCGGCCCCGTGGATTTCCTCCGGGAAACGGGCCAGGGTGCGGATGAGGTTCTTCTCCTCCCCGGTGGCCAGCAGGTCCCCCCGCACAGTGGCGGCAGCAGGGACGGGATGCCCCTCGGCCTCCAAACGCTCCACCAGGGTGCAAATCCGGGCGTGGGCGTACTGGACATAATACACCGGGTTTTCGCTGTCCTCACGGACAGCCAGGCCCAGGTCGAAGTCCACAGGGGTGGTGGCGGCCCGGGCGTTGAAGAAGTAGCGGGCGGCGTCCACGCTCACCTCGTCCAGCAGGTCGTGGAGGGCAATGGCCTTGCCAGAGCGCTTGGACATCCGTACCGGCTGGCCGTCTTGGAGCAGATTTACTAACTGCATCAGGACGATCACCAGGCGGTGGGAGCCATCCAGCCCCAGGCCGTCCAGGGCCGCTTGCAGCCGGGCCACGTGGCCGTGGTGGTCTGCCCCCCAGATGTTTACCACCAGGTCAAAGCCCCGGACGGCAAACTTGTTGCGGTGGTAGGCGATGTCGGCGGCAAAGTAGGTGTAAAAGCCATTGGCCCGGCGCAGGACGTCGTCTTTCAAGTCCAGCTTGTCCACCTGCTTCTGGCTCTTGCCCTCAGCCAGGAACTTTTGCTTCAACAGCTCCGTGGTGTTGAGCCACAGGGCCCCATCCTTTTCGTAGGTCCAGCCCTTTTCCGTGAGCAGCGCCACCGTCTCCGCCACATAACCGGAGTTGTGGAGGCTGGATTCAAAGAACCACTGGTCGTACTCGATGCCATAGCGCCGCAGGTCCTCTTTCATTTTGGGGATATTCCGTTCCAGGCCGAAGGCGGCCAGGGCTTCCAGACGTTCTTCCTCCGGCTTGTCCTGGAAGCTGTCCCCGTGGGCGTCATAAAAAGCCTTGGCCAGTTCCCGGATGTCTGCCCCCTGGTATCCATCCTCCGGGAAGGGGACCTGATCTTCGCCCAGAATGCACTGTAAGTAGCGGGCCTGAAGGGAGAGGGCAAATTTGTTGATCTGGTTCCCGGCGTCGTTGACGTAAAATTCCTTCCAGGCACTGTAGCCGTCCCGTTGGAGGACATTGGCCAGGGTGTCCCCCAGCACGCCCCCCCGGGCGTTGCCCATGTGCATGGGGCCGGTGGGGTTGGCGGAGACAAACTCCA
>CAJUCB010000077.1:7153-8359 GCA_910584805.1 uncultured Oscillospiraceae bacterium | reverse complement strand
GCCCTGGCAGAAAAGGAGGGCAAATAATATGGCTGAGAAGATCGCCACCCGGGCCGCTTACGGCAAGGCCCTGTTGGAGCTGGCGGAGCAGGAGCCCGACCTGGTGGTTCTGGACGCGGACCTGTCCGGCTCTACCATGACCAAAGACTTCGGCAAGGCGTACCCAGAGCGCTTTTTTGACATGGGCATTGCGGAGGCCAACATGGTGGGCGTAGCCGCCGGGCTGGCCGCTTGCGGCAAGAAGCCCTTTGCCAACTCTTTCGCTATGTTCGCCGCCGGACGGGCCTGGGAGCAGGTGCGCAACAGCGTGGCCTATCCGGGCCTGAACGTTACCATTGTGGGCTCCCACGGGGGACTGTCTGTGGGGGAGGACGGGGCCACCCACCAGTGCATTGAGGACTTGGCCATCATGCGTACCATCCCCGGTATGACGGTGCTGTGCCCCTGTGACGGCCACGAGATGCGCCAGGCGGTAAAAGCCCTGATGGACTATGAGGGCCCCGCCTACATGCGCCTGGGCCGTCTGGCGGTGGAAACCGTGACGGACAGCCTGGAAGGCTACCAGTTTGCGCTGGGGAAGGGTGTGCTCCTGCGTCCCGGTGCCGATGTCACCGTGGTGGCTGTGGGCATGATGGTCCAGGAGGCCTTAAAGGCCGCGGAATACCTGGCCCAGGAGGATATTGACGTTCGGGTCATTGACATGCACACCATCAAGCCGCTGGATACGGAGATTTTGTTGGCCGCAGCCAGAGAGACCGGCTGTATTGTCACCAGCGAGGAGGCCAACATCGTGGGCGGCTTGGGCAGCGCCGTGTCGGAGTACCTCTCCGGCGTGTGCCCAGTGCCGGTGATCCGCCACGGAGTGGAGGATAGCTTCGGCCGCTCCGGGGCGGCGCTGAAGGTATTGGAGGCCTACGGCTTGACAGTTGACGGAATCGTTGACAAAGTGAGAGAGGCGATTTCCATAAAGCGGGCGCTGATGGTTTGAGAAAGTTTAGGAATAATTCATAAAGATTTCCCCCTATAAAAACAAAACCATGCATCCGTGGCTTTTTCACCTTGCAATTTTCATAAAATGAGGGTAGAATAGATACAGCAAAGTGAATACTGTCAGATGTACCTGGGATTGTCCGCAAGATCGGAAGGGCCCAGAAAAAGAAATCTGGAGACATCCACTCGTTGTGGAGGCCGAAGGGGCTAGACGCA
>CAJUCB010000077.1:1204-7143 GCA_910584805.1 uncultured Oscillospiraceae bacterium | reverse complement strand
CTTTTTCGCCTTGCAATTTTCATAAAATAAGGGTAGAATAGACCCAGCAAAGTGAATACTGTCAGACGTACCTGGGACGGTCCGCAGGATGGGCGAGAACCCAGTGATAGGGAATCTGGAGACATCCACCTGTGGTGGAGGCCGAAGGGGCAAGACGCATCGCGAACTCTCTCAGGCAAAAGGACAGATTGGGACAATGTGAGAGAGCTGTCCGGTAATTTTGACCTTTTGAGCAGAGCGCCGTGTGTTGCGGCGCTCTGCTTTTTCGGTTTCGTCTGGCGGTTGCAGCCGTGTGAAAAGAGATCAAGAGAAAAGGAGAGATTTTGAATGACATTTGCTGAAAGAGTAGCTGCTGTCAACGGGGCCATCAACGATGTCGTCTGGGGTCCGCCTATGCTGGTTCTTCTGGTTGGCGCGGGCATCCTGCTGACCATCATGACAAAGGGCTTCCAGTTCCGGAAGTTCGGTTATGCCATGAAGAACACCATGGGCAAAGTTTTTAAAAAGCAAGAGGCCGGCGAGGGTGAGATTACGCCCTTCCAGGCCATGTCCACCGCCCTGGCTGGGACGGTGGGTACCGGTAACATCGCCGGCATCACCACCGCCATCACCCTGGGCGGTGCCGGTTCCATCTTCTGGCTGTGGATCACCGCCCTCATCGGCATGGTGACCAAGTACTCCGAGGTTATGCTGGCGGTCAAATACCGTGAGCGCAACCAGTATGGCGACTGGGTCGGCGGCCCCATGTATTACATCAAGAACGGCCTGGGCAAAAACTGGAAGTGGCTGGGTGTTATCTTCTGTATTTTCGGTGCGCTGGCTTCCTTCGGCATCGGCAACGCCACCCAGGTGGGCAACATCACCTCCTCCATCGGCAACGTGGTGAAGGCATTTGACCCCAGCTTTAGCGCAGATGGAGCAAAGACCCTGAACCTGGTGCTGGGCATTGTCTTGGCTGTCCTGGTGGGTATCGTCATCCTGGGCGGCGTGAAGCGCCTGGGCAGTGTTACGGAGAAGCTGGTGCCCTTCATGGCTGTGGTGTACATCATTGCCTGTATTATCGTGCTGATTTATCACGCTGGCACTCTGGGCGAAGTGTTCCACGACATCTTTGCAGGTGCGTTCAGCCCTGAGGGTGTTACCGGCGGCGCGGTTGGCTCGGCCATGATGGTGGTTATGTGGGGCGTGAAGCGCGGCGTGTTCTCCAACGAGGCTGGCTTGGGCTCCGCGCCCATCGCCCACGCGACCACTTCTGAAACTGACCCTGTGAAGCAGGGCCTGTATGGCATCTTTGAAGTGTTCATGGACACCATCGTCATCTGCACCCTCACTGGTCTGTGCCTCCTGTGCGCTGCCAAGGGTGCGAACCTGGACCTGAACTTTGGCGTCCAGGGCGACACTGGCCTGAACGCCGCTGCCCTGGGCACCGTCTTTGGCGACAAGGCCGGTACCCTGGTCATCGCCATTGGCCTGACCCTGTTCGCGTTCTCTACCGTGCTGAGCTGGTCTCTGTATGGTTCCCGCTGCTTGGAGTTCATCCTTGGGCCCAAGGCCATCAAGCCCTATCAGATCGTTTTCATCCTGTTCGTGATCGTGGGCGCTACCATGTCTCTGGATTTGGCTTGGGCTATCGCGGATACCCTCAACGGCCTCATGGCGATCCCCAACCTGATCGCGATTCTGCTCCTGTCTCCTGTTATCGTAAAAGTGACCAAGGAGCACTTTGTCAAGAAGAACATAGAGGAATAAGTCTGCCATCCGCAGGACGGGTCTACCGTCCTGCGGATGATTTTTTTACTTTCTCAGGGCATGGCTTCCATTTCTCCGCTTGCGCAACAGGAGAAGATATAGTATAATGTGAAGGACAGAAAACCTATATGGCAGGACAAAAAAATAATGGACGCTTTTTGTGACTGACGGAAGTGGTGGAACCACGGGGAGCAAAAGTAACAGCGTTTTGCCGACCGTCTGGGCAGTTCAATTTTCTGAAGGAACGGGAATTGGACTGCCATTTTCCATTTCAAAGCCCTGCCGCCGTACACATGAGAGAAGAGAGGATGGGTATTATGAAAAAAGTTGGGATCATTATGGGCAGCGACAGCGACCTGCCCGTTGTGGAAAAGGCTATGGATAAGCTCAAGGAATACGGTGTGCCCTATGAGGTCCATGTCTATTCTGCCCACCGCACCCCCCAGCAGGCCGGGGACTTTGCCCGCAGTGCCCGGGAAAAGGGGTTTGGCGTCATCATTGCCGCTGCGGGGAAAGCGGCCCACCTGGCCGGGGCCATGGCAGCAGGGACCACCCTGCCGGTGATCGGCATCCCAGTGAAGTCCTCTACTTTGGACGGGCTGGACGCGCTGCTCTCCACTGTCCAGATGCCCACGGGCATCCCCGTGGCCACGGTGGCCATCGACGGCGCGGCCAACGCGGCTCTGCTGGCGGTGGAGATGTTGGCCATCGAGGACACGGCTCTGGCGGACAAGCTTCAGGCCAGCCGGGCGGCGGAGCAGGAGACGGTTCTGAAAAAGAGCGCCGACGTAGAGAAAAAATATAACCAATAAAGGAAAGCGAGGAACACAATGGGCGGATTCTGCGGCGCAATTTCCAAGCGCGACATTGTACTGGACGTATTTTTTGGCACGGACTACCACTCCCATCTCGGCACCCGCCGGGGGGGCATGGCGGCCTGGGACCCGGAGCTAGGCTTTCAGCGGGAGATTCACAACATTGAGAATGCCCCCTTCCGCACCAAGTTTGACAAGGCCCTGGGGGAACTGAAAGGGAAGGTCTGCATCGGCAGCATCAGCGACACAGACCCCCAGCCCCTTCTGGTGCGCTCCATCCACGGCACCTTTGCCATCTGCGTGGTAGGGGTCATCAAAAACGAGGAGCACTTGATCCAGGGCTTGCTTCAGACGGAGGATGGCCACTTTGAGGCCATGAGCGGCGGACGGGTGAACTCCAACGAACTGGTAGCGGCCCTCATCAGCCAGCGGGACTCCATCGCCGAGGGCATCCGTTATGCTCAGATGGTGGTGGAGGGGACCGTTTCCGTGCTGGTGATGACCAAGGACGGCCTCATCGCCGGGCGGGACCGTTACGGCCGCCTGCCCATCCACATTGGACAGGACGACGAGGGCTGCTGCATCTCCTTCGAGACCTTCGCCTACCAGAAAATGGGCTACCACGACGCCTATGAGCTGGGCCCGGCAGAGGTGGTCAAGGTCACCCCGGAGGGGTGGGAGACCTTGTTGCCCCCGGGGGATGAGCTGAAGGTCTGTGCCTTCCTGTGGACCTATTATGGCTACCCCAACTCCAACTACGAGGGCATCAATGTGGAGATGATGCGCTACCGCAACGGGGAGATTTTGGCCCGGGCCGACCAGGAGCAGGGCATTGCCCAGGAACTGGATTACGTCAGCGGGGTGCCCGACTCCGGTACTCCCCACGCCATCGGCTATGCCAACGCCAGTAAAACGCCCTTTGGACGTCCCTTTATCAAATATACCCCCACCTGGCCCCGGAGCTTCATGCCCAGCAACCAGCGGGAGCGCAACCGGGTGGCGAAGATGAAACAGATTCCCGTGCCGGAGCTCATTGAGGACAAGAAACTGCTCTTGGTGGACGACAGCATTGTCCGGGGGACCCAGCTTCGGGAGACGGTGGAATTCCTCTATGAGAACGGGGCCAAGGAGGTCCACATTCGCTCCGCCTGTCCCCCCATCATCTTTGGCTGTAAGTACCTGAACTTCTCTAGCAGCAAGTCGGAGATGGAGCTTCTTGCCCGCCGGATCATTGTGGAGCTGGAGGGGGAAGAGGGCTTGAAGCACACCAAGGAGTATTCTGATGGCTCCACAGAGCGGGGGAAGAAGCTGCGCCAGGCCATCTGTGACGAGATGCACTTCACCTCCCTGGGCTTCCAGTCTCTGGACGGCCTGGTGGAAGCCATCGGCCTGCCGGAGTGCAACCTGTGTACCTATTGCTGGAGCGGGAAAGAATAAGAGAGAATGTAAGCCGTTTGATCAAAAGAAAGCGAGGTAGTGTATATGCAGTCTCACTCTGACAGTTATGCCGCCGCCGGGGTGGATATCACCGCCGGGTACAAAGCGGTGGAGTTGATGAAAACCCACATCGCCAAGACCATGACCGCCGGAGCGGTGGGGGATATTGGAGGCTTCGGGGGCCTGTTTGCCTTGGACCTCACAGGCATCACCCGGCCGGTGCTGGTCAGCGGCACCGATGGTGTGGGTACCAAGCTGAAATTGGCGTTCCTGATGGATAAGCACGACACTGTGGGCATTGACTGTGTGGCCATGTGTGTCAACGATATCATCTGCTGCGGAGCCAAGCCGCTGTTTTTCTTGGACTATATCGCTTGCGGGAAAAATCTGCCGGAAAAGATTGCCGGTATCGTTTCCGGCGTGGCCGAGGGCTGCGTCCAGGCAGGGGCTGCCCTCATCGGTGGGGAGACGGCGGAGATGCCCGGCTTCTATCCGGTGGATGAATACGACCTGGCGGGTTTTTCTGTGGGTGTGGTAGACCGGGCCAAGGTGTTTGATAAGACCCGCATCCAGCCGGGGGACGCAATCATCGGCCTGCCCTCCTCCGGGGTCCACTCCAATGGCTTCTCCCTGGTGCGGAAGGTGCTGGACGTGGAGCACTGTGATTTGAAAGCGCCTGTGGCAGAGCTGGGAGGGGCCTCCCTGGGAGAGACCCTGCTCACTCCCACCCGCATCTACGTGAAATCCATTTTGGCCCTGATGGAACAGGTGGATATCAAGTCCGTCTCCCATATCACAGGTGGCGGCTTCTATGAAAACATCCCCCGGAGCCTGCCCAAGGGGATGACGGCGAAGATCAAGGAAAGCGACGTGCCCGTCCTGCCCATCTTTGAGTTGATCCAGTCCAAGGGGAATATCCCCCGACGGGAGATGTTTAACACCTTCAACATGGGCATTGGCATGACGGTGGTGGTGCCTGCTGCCCAGGCGGACAAGGCCATGGCCACCCTGGAAGCTCTGGGCGAGAAGCCTGTGCGCCTGGGTGAGATTGTGGCCGGGGACCAGGGCGTGGAGCTATGGTAAAGACGAAACTTGCCGTTCTGGTCTCCGGCGGCGGCACCAACCTGCAAGCCCTGTTGGACGCCCAGAAAAGCGGCCTGCTCACCGCCGGGGAAATTGTGCTGGTCGTTTCCAGCAACCCCAAGGCCTATGCCCTCACCCGGGCAGAGCAGGCGGGGGTTCCCGGCATTGTGTGCAGCCGCAAGGAATTGGGCAGCCAGGAGGCCTTTGAGGCGGCCATCTCCAAGGCCCTGGCAGACCATGGCGTGGAGCTGATCGTCCTGGCAGGCTTCATGAGCATCCTCAGTGAGGACTTCACCTGCCAGTGGCCCAGGCGTATCCTAAACGTACACCCCTCCCTGATCCCCGCGTTTTGTGGGAAGGGTTTTTATGGCCTAAAGGTTCACAAGACCGCCTTGGAGTATGGGGTGAAGGTCACCGGCGCCACCGTCCACTTTGTCAACGAGGTGCCTGACGGAGGAGAAATCCTCCTGCAAAAGGCGGTGGAAATCCAGCCGGGGGATACCCCAGAGACCTTGCAGCGCCGGGTGATGGAGCAGGCGGAGTGGAAGCTCCTGCCCCAAGCTGCCCAGATGGTATCGGAAGAGATCGGGAAAGGGAAAGAAAAATGAATGGATATGAGAACCACGCGCTGAACGCGCTGCTCTCCGGAAACCCCTATCCTGGCCGGGGCATCGTCCTGGGCCAGACGGCGGACGGGAGCCAGAACGTGGCGGCCTATTTCATCATGGGCCGCAGCGAGAACAGCCGCAACCGGATTTTTGTAAAAGAGCCCGACGGCATCCGCACCCAGGCCCATGACCCCGCCAAATTGGAGGACCCCAGCCTGATCATCTACCATCCTGTGCGGCAGTTCGG
>CAJUCB010000077.1:0-1194 GCA_910584805.1 uncultured Oscillospiraceae bacterium | reverse complement strand
TGGTCACCAATGGGGACCAGACGGACACCATCTGGGACTTTTTGGAACAGGGCCTGCCCTTTGAACAGGCCTTGCGTACCCGGGAATTTGAGCCCGACGGCCCCAACTGGACCCCCCGGATTTCCGGCCTGTTGTCCCCGGATGGCAGCTATAAGCTGTCCATCCTGAAAAGCGCCGACGCCCAGGGAAGTGGCTGCGCCCGCTATACCTTCGAGTATCCCGGCCTCCCCGGCGTGGGGCACTTCCTCCACACCTATGTCACCGATGGCAACCCCATCCCCACCTTCCAGGGGGAGCCGGAGCGGGTGGCCATCCAGGGGACATTGGAGGAATTTGCCGGGATGATCTGGGACAACCTCAATGAGGCCAATAAAATCTCCCTCTACGTCCGCTTCACAGATCGGGCCACCGGGGACTATCGGGAAATCATCCGCAATAAGCATCTGGAAGCAGGGGAGAAGAATACATGAAAGAATTGGAACTGAAATACGGCTGTAACCCCAACCAAAAGCCCGCCAGCATTTCCGTCAGCGACGGCCGGGACCTGCCCATTGAGGTCCTCAACGGACGGCCGGGGTATATCAACCTCTTGGATGCCTTTAACTCTTGGCAGCTGGTGAAGGAGCTAAAGGAGGCCACAGGCCTGCCCGCGGCGGCCTCCTTCAAGCATGTGTCCCCCGCCGGGGCGGCGGTGGGCCTGCCCTTGAGCGATACAGACCGGGCCATCTACTTTGTAGAGCCTGACGCAGAGCTGACGCCCATTGCCTGTGCCTACATCCGGGCCCGGGGGGCGGACCGCCTGTGCTCTTATGGCGACTGGGCGGCCCTCAGCGACACCTGCGATGCCGCCACCGCCGCCTATTTGAAAGGGGAGGTCTCCGATGGCATCATCGCCCCGGATTACACCCCCGAAGCGTTGGAGCTTTTGAAAGGGAAGAAGAAAGGCGGCTATAACATCGTCAAGATTGACCCCGCCTACATTCCCGCGCCCCAGGAGCGCAAGGACGTGTTCGGAATCACCTTCCAGCAGGGCCGCAACAACTACAAGGTGGACGAGAGCCTGTTGGAAAACTTGGTCACAGAGAACAAGGACTTGCCCGACGGAGCCAAGCGGGACATGATCGTGGCCCTCATCACGTTGAAATACACCCAGTCCAACTCCGTCTGCTACGTGAAGGATGGCCAGGCCATCGG
>CAJUCB010000076.1 GCA_910584805.1 uncultured Oscillospiraceae bacterium | reverse complement strand
ACCTCTGGCAGGGGCAGGGTCAACCCCACCGGCACACACAGCCGCAGGAGCACCAACAGCCAGAGGTAGTAGGCCGCCGCCCGGCTCACCCGTCCCCGGAGGAAGGGTTTTAATAAAAACAGGACACCCGCCAGAAGGGAACCCGCCAGGCTCAGCCCCAGAAGGGCCAGGATATGCTCTGTCACAATAGGGCCTCCTTTCCCGGTGCGTCAGGGGTTCCAATCATCCAGGGGGGTAAACCCTGAGGGCTTGATGGCCTCAAGCTCTTCCTGGGTCATAAGCTCGGCGGAATATATGCTGATGGACCACACCCCTTCCCCTTCCGAGAGGTATAGCTCCATGCTGTAGTCCTCTGTTTTCTCCACCGTATAGACGGTGAGATCCTCTATGCCCAGGTAATCCGCAACATCTGGGGAGGCCTTCGCCTCTCCGGGATACTGGGCCTGGACCTCCTCCAGGCTGCTGCCGCAGCCGATGCCCCTGGCGGTCTTCCAGCGGAAGGGGGCGGCGGAACGTTCCAGCTCCTGGTAGACAAATTTCCCGTTGGCGTAGATCACACAGACACGCCCGTCAAGATAGCCCAGGGTGATGGCGTCCTCCCCGGCGCCGTAGTTATCATACAGAATGGTTTTCCTCTCCCCGTCGGGTCTCAGGTAGCCGGAAAATTCCTCCACCTGACGGCCCTCTCCCAGCAGGGTCTCCGCCTCCTCCTTGGTCATGCCCAGGCGGAGGACGGCCCCGCTGTCGGGGTTGCGGAACTGGTCGGTCTTGGCGGCGGCGGACGCGCCGGTAAAGAGGGCACAGCCCCCCAGGGCCAGCACCAGCAACAGGGTAAGCAAGAGGGCGGCGGGGGTGGGTTTCTGTACCTTCACAATAGACACCAACCTTTCTTGCAGGGTTTTCTTCTCTTCGCACAAGGTCACCGCCAGGGGGAGGGCCCCCATGGGGGCCTCTGCCGCCAGGAGGAGGAGGGTTTCCCCGTAGTGTTTCCGAGCGGGGGCGTCCAGGGACTTTACCACCGCCTCGTCGCAGGCCAGCTCACAGGCCCGGCCGATCTCCCGGCGGACTAGGATCAGCAGGGGGTTGAACCAGTGGATACTGGCGGCAAGGGCGGCGAACCACTTGACCAACAAGTCGTACCGCCGGGCGTGGGTGAGCTCGTGGGACAGGATATCCCGGAGCCGGGCGGGGTCGGTGAGGCCTACGGGTAGGACAATCACGGGGCGGAACAGCCCCAAAAGTAGGGGGCTGCCTACGGCGGGGCTCTCCACCAGCTGGACGTGCCCCTGGGGTTCCAGTGCCGCCAGGATGGCTTGGGCCTCCTGCCCGGCGGGGATGGCGCTTTGGGAAATGGTACGGCGGACGCGTAGGTAGCCGGTCACGTACCAGCCCCCCACCCCCACCGCCCCGGTGGCCCAGAGGGCGAACACCAGGGTGGGGAGGGGGTTGTTCCCCTTGGGGGTTGGTTCCGGTGTTGGCCCGGGGGCGGGATTGCCCTGGGGCGGCGGGGCATACTCTGGGTACGTGGGCGCGGTGGGGGCGGGCTGCCTGCTGGGCTCCTGCTGTTGGGGGGTGGAGACCTGCACCGGCACGGGGGTGCTCACCTCTGGCAGGGGCAGGGTCAACCCCACCGGCACACACAGCCGCAGGAGCACCAGCAGCCAGAGGTAGTAGGCCGCCGCCCGGCTCACCCGTCCCCGGAGGAGGGGTTTTAATAGGAATAACACCGCGGCCAAGAGGGACCCCAACAGGCTCAGGCGCAGGAGAAGGGCCATCATAGCGCCTCCTCTTTGCCTTCCAGGCGCAGGGAGGTGACGGTGTCCGTCTCGTCCAGACGGATGGTCAGGAGGAACCTTGTCTCCTCCACCTGGTAGAAGCGCCCCAGCTGGTCCGTTTGGAGGCTGCCGTCATAGCGTGCATTCAAATCCTCCAACGTGTGGCCCACATGGATGCCCCGGGTGGTTTTCCAGTTGGCCCCCAGGGCTTCCAGGATACAGTCGTCCCCGGAGCCGGTGACCACCAGGGTGTCGTCCCCACTGCCATAGACCACCGCATCCCCTTGGGGTTTTCCGGGGCCCAGGGTGGTTTCCAGGGTATCCCAGGTCATGTTCCCCTCCATGGGGGAGTAGCCAAAGCCTGTGGTGATGTTGGCCAGGCATTCAATATTGTCAAAAGCGTCCCCGCCAGACCAGGGCATCACTTCTATTTGGTAGACCCCCGTCTCCTCCGTGAGGTAATAGAGGGTCATCGTCTCTTCGCCGTAGGCTGCATACATGGTCATCAGGCTGTCGGGGTCGTCGCCTCGGCCCTGGACAAAGCGGGAGCCGTCAGGCAAGAGGGCCTTCAGCTCTGCAAAGCTGTGGCCGTAGCTGGTGCCCTGGACTGCCTGGAACTGGAATTCCCCAGCCTCTTGGAACATCTTCTGGGCCTCCGGGGTAAACTGGCGGTTGACCCTGGGGTCGGAGGAATAGCCCGCACTGCTGAAGCAGTGCATCCCATGCACACGATCCCCCTCTACCTTGGTCATTTGCTCATAGTCCACCAGCAGGAGGCCGTCCGGCAGGTTATAGGCCACGGTAGGGTTGGAGAGGTTCATGCTCTCGACATAAAAGTCCTCCCCCTCTCCCAGCAGGGCTTCCACGTCCTTCCGGGGCATATCCAGATGGAGGGTGATATCCTCCTGGGGTAGGGTAAGGGTCCCGAAGGGGTCGGGGGCCTCTGCGTGCTTGGTCCCCGTCACCAGGGCGCAGCCCCCCAGGGCCAGCACCAGCACCAAGGTGAGCAGGAGGGCGGCGGGGGTGGGTTTCTGTACCTTCACAATAGACACCAGCCTTTCTTGCAGGGTTTTCTTCTCTTCGCACAGGGTCACCGCCAGGGGGAGGGCCCCCATGGGGGCCTCTGCCGCCAGGAGGAGGAGGGTTTCCCCGTAGTGTTTCCGAGCGGGGGCGTCCAGGGACTTTACCACCGCCTCGTCGCAGGCCAGCTCACAGGCCCGGCCGATCTCCCGGCGGACTAGGATCAGCAGGGGGTTGAACCAGTGGATACTGGCGGCAAGGGCGGCGAACCACTTGACCAACAGGTCGTACCGCCGGGCGTGGGTGAGCTCGTGGGATAGGATATCCCGGAGCCGGGCGGGGTCGGTCACCCCCCTAGGCAGGACGATGGTGGGGTGAAGCAGCCCCAGGAGCAGGGGGGCGTTGACAGTGGGGCTCTCCACCAGGCGGACACGGCCCTGGGGGTCTAGCTGGTGAAGAACGGCCTGGGCTTCCGGCCCGGCAGGGACGGCGGTTTTCCAGATGCGACGGGCCAAATAGCGGTAGCCGTGGAGATACCAGCCCCCCACCATCACAAAGCCAGTGGCCCAGATGCCCATCAACAGGCGTTCCGTCACCGCCACCGGCGGAATGGCCGCAGGGGTGGGGGTCACTGTAACCGGGGACGGCGGAGCCGCCACTGGGGTGGGCGTGGCCGGACTGCCCCCTGGGGCCGTCTGCACGGAGGCCGTGGCCTGGTCCGGGACAGCCAGGGTTGGGGCGGCTTGGGCCGGTAGGGTCAGGGTCAGGCCCCCAGGGATACACAGCCGCAGGAGCACCAGCAGCCAGAGGTAGTAGGCCGCCGCCCGGCTCACCCGTCCCCGGAGGAGGGGTTTTAATAGGAACAGCACTGCCGCCAAAAGGGAGCCCAACAGGCTCAGGCGCAGGAGGGTGATTAAGAAAGCAGT
Source organism: uncultured Oscillospiraceae bacterium (assembly GCA_910584805.1). GTDB lineage: Bacteria > Bacillota > Clostridia > Oscillospirales > Oscillospiraceae > Evtepia. Next base: position 4,860 of record CAJUCB010000076.1, on the reverse strand, counting down.
CATGATGAGCCATCCTCCTTTTCCCAGAGGTCTTGGAACATCCCTTGCAGCTCCGCCACGTCCTGGGCTTGGAGCTGGCCTTGCTCTACCAGGGCCGCCACCATGGCCTTGGCGCTGCCGGCGTAGAGCTTGTCAATGAGGCATTGGGTCTGGTAGCGCCCCAGCTTGCTCTGCTCCACCAGGGGGCGGTAGTAATAGACCTCCCGCTTTTCCTGTCCCACGGCCCCCTTCTGGCACAGGCGGCGCAGGAGGGTTTTGGTGGTCTCGCCGTTCTTGTCCAGGGCGGCTTTCACTTGGTTCACAGTCAAGGGCTCCTGGGCAGCCCATAAAACTTGCATCACAGCCAGTTCGGCGTCGGTGATCTTGGTTTCTACATCCTTCATGGATATCCTCTCCTTTGCAGAAAAACCAGGTTACAATTGTACCTTCACCTATAGGGTACAACTGTAACCTGGTTTTGTCAAGTGTTTTTTTCAATCCTCCGGGAGCTGGGCCCCGCAGTGGGGGCACATGCCCAGGAACCGGGGGTTCTCAATGCGCACCGGCAGCCGTTCCCCGCAGGCGGGGCAGCGCCAGAAGCGGGAGACCAGCACCACCAGGGCCACCGCCACCACCAGGAGCAGCAGGATATCCAGGGGGTAGGGGGGGAATTCCAAAAGGAAGTCGATGAAGATCAGGGCAACCAGGAGCAGCCCCAGGGGTACGCCCCCCTCCCGGAGGAATTTCCGGGGGTGGCCGGTCCAGGCGGTGAGATAGCGTTTGATGCGGGTCTTGAAGTCCATAGATATCCCCTTTTTCTTTTGTCGTTTCTGTTAGTGTATCATAGCGCCGCCGGGAGCGTCCACTATTTTTTCTTCCCAAAGGGTAAAGCCTATTGACAAGACAGGCTGATCTGGTATAATGATTCCAGCATTCAATATTTGATATTAGATACAAGCTTCTCTAGGACAAAGGAAAGGACGGTTCCCCATGGAGAAAAAACTGATCTTGACCGCAGAAACTGGTTCTGACCTCACGCCGGAGCTGGCCCAGGAATACGGAATCTACCTGGTCCCCATGCACGTGACCATGGGGGAGGACTGCCTGGACGACGGCGCGTTCCCCGCCCAAGCGGTCTGCGCCTATTACGACCGCACCGGCAAAGTCCCCAAGACCAGCGCCTGCAACCCCGAGGACTTTACCAAAACCTTTGACGAACTCCACGCCGCCTATCCCGACGCCCACATCCTCCACCTGGCCTACTCCGCCGCCACCACCTGCTCCTACCAAAACGCCGGCATCGCCGGGGCCAACCGGGAGTACGTCACCCGGCTGGATACCAAACAGGTCTCCACCGCCCAGGGGCTGGTGGCCATCCGCCTGGCCTTAAAGCTCCGGGAGCAGCCGGAGTTGTCCGTGGAGGAGGCGGTGCAGTACGCCAAGGAGATGGCCGCCGCCATCCACATGTGCTTCATCCCCAAGAACCTGGACTACCTCCGGGCAGGAGGCCGGGTGAGCAACGTGGTGGCCCTCACCGGGAACCTCCTGGGCCTGCACCCCTGCATTGAGACCATCAACGGGGAGCTGGTGGTGTCCAAAAAGTACCGGGGCTCCTTCCACCGGGTGATCCCCAAGCTCCTGGCGGAGTTTACGGAAAAGCACCACCTGAGCCGGGAGAGCATCCATTTCATCCGCACCCCGGGCCTGAGCGCCGAGCTGCAAGCCCTGGCGGAGGATCGGGCCCGGGCCCTGGGTTTTCAAAAAATCATCTGGCGGGACTCCGGCTGCGTCATCACCTGCCACGGCGGCGCCGGCGCCTTTGGCATTGTGGGACGGACGGCAGGGAAACGATAACATCCATCAAACAACACAGCCCCCTGGCGGACAATGCAGTCTGCCAGGGGGCTGCGCGCGCGTATGGGGTAGCGCTAGGACCACCGGCCCTTCCCCACCCCCATGGCCTGCAAGGCGGCCAGGTACAGCAGCAGGCCGAACACCAGGGCGCCGCAGGCGGCAGGGAAGGTGCCCAGGCCGCTGCGGAGCAAGACGGTCTCCATGAGCTCCCCGCAGGCCGCGGCCAGGCAGGCCGCCAGGGTGGGGGCGGTGAACCAGGAGAACACCGGGAGCTGTAAGCCCGTGGCCTGGGCGGCCACCAGCCAGCTGAGCACCGCCCCCAGCAGGGAGCTGAGGACGAAGCCCAGGGCATAGCCCCCCATGCCCAGCCGTCCCACCAGCAGGCAGGTGAGCAGGAGCTGCACCCCGTCACACACCAGGGCGATGGCCGCGGAGCTCCCCTGGCGGTTCAGGCCGTTGAGGACGCAGAGGAATAGGGTCTGCCAGCAGGAGAACAGCACCCCCAGGGCAAGCAGGGGCAGGTGGTCCCCCACCCCTGCTTGGCCGTACAAGGCCTCCCCGATGGCACTGCCCAGCACCGCCAGCAGGGCCAGAGCGGGGATGAGAATCAGGTTGGAGGCCCCCACGCTGCGGCGCACCTGCCGCCGGATTTCCTCCTGGCGGCCCAAGGCGCTGTACTCGGAGAGCTTGGGGGTGAGCACCAGCCCCAGGGCACTCAAAAAGGCCGTGGGCAGCAGCAGCATGGGCAGGGTCATGCCGAAGGTGACGCCGTAAGCGGACACCGCCTGGCTCTGCTCCATCCCCCCCTGCACCAGCAGCCGGGGGATGAGCACCGCGTTGGCGGAGGAGATCAGGTTCCCCAGCAGGGCCGCGCCCCCCAGGGGGAGGGCGATGTGAAGCACCTGCCGTTGGAGGGCGGCGGATTGGAGGCGCTCCCCAGTGAGCTTCCCCGGGGCCCCCAGGGAGAGGCGGAAGAGGAGCAGTTGGGTGATGGCCGCCAGGACTTCGCTGCACACCATCCCCAGCACAATGACCCCCACCGCCCCCTCGGCGGTACCAGGCCGGAGGACCACCAGCAGAGCCAGGATAAACGCCGCGCGGACCACCTGCTCCAACAGCTCCGTGATGGCGGCGGGGTAGACCCGGCCGGTGCCGTAGAAATAGTGCTTGTGGAGGTTCTCCGTGCCGGTGAGCAGCAGGCAGGGCACCAGGAGCATCAGTCCCAGCCGGGTCCGGGCGTCCCCCAGGAGGTACACCGAGGCGGCGTCGGAGAACACCAGCAGCGCCGCCCCCGGCAGCACCGCCAGCAAAAAGAACAGCCGCAGGGCCACCCCCCGGAGCTGGTAAATCCCCCGCCGGTTCCCCAGGGCTTGATAGCGGGCGGAGAGGTTGGACACCGCCGTGTACAGCCCCACCCCCGTCAGGGACAGCAGCACCGAATAGAGGGGGAGGATCAGCTGATACAGCCCCAAAATCTCCGCCCCCGCCAGCCGGGTGAGCAGAATCCGGTAGAGGAAGCCCACCAGTTGGGACAACACCCCCGTCCCCGTCAAAACCGCCACAGAGCGCACAACACCCACCTCCCTTTCCGTTCAGACTATGCGGGAGGGGGGCGGGGCATGCGTAAAACGGGGGCAGGGACCTTTGTCGTCCCTGCCCCGTCCGTTTGTCAAAGAGCCCAAGCCCGAAGGGCTAACTTTTTAAGATTCATAGCCGCAAACGTAAGCCCCACCCAATGGGAAACCCCGTCCACAGCGTTTTTCCATTATCATGGCAGCATTGGAATTTCTGCGTTTGATGTTGCTACACGGCTGCGGAATACGAGGAGAGCAGCGACACCGCGATCTCCTTGGCCTTGGAGCTGGACACATCTTTCCCCGGGGACTCCCCCAGGTAGACGCAAAAGTAAACGCGCTTTCCCTCCAGGTCAGCAAAGCCTGTGAACCAGGCATCCACCACAACGCCCTCGGCTTTGCCCATCCCCGTTTTCCCGTAGAGGCCAAGGCCGTCCCGGCTCTCTTCCAGGCACAGCATGACCCGTTCCAGCCAGGCCAGGGTTTGGGGGGAAGCGTCTGACTGGCCGCCAAAGAGCTTGTACATCACGTCCGCCTGTTCCCTGGGGGAGATTTTCAGGGAGGATTCGAGCCAAAACCCAGTCAGTGCCCGGTTGTCGTTGTTGGTATTGCTCCGGCCTTCCCAGTCAGAGCAGTCACAGTTGCCGTATTGCAGGGCATCCAGGCCCTGTTGTATGGCCGCTTTCCCGATCTCATCGGTCACTTGACGGAAATACCACACACAGGAGAAGCGAAAGGCCGATTCAAAGTCCAGGTCCCTGTTCCAGTCTTCGTTCCAGAATACCTCCCCGCTCCAAGCCCGCACAGAATCCTCCGGGTCAATCGTGCCGGTTTCCAGGCCGATGAGGGAGGCGATGATCTTGAAGGTAGAGCAAGGGGAGCGCCGGGTGTTTGCCAACGCTGGGTTGTAAACCCAATAGCTGTTTTCCTCCGGGTCGTAGAGGACTGCCGCCCCAGTCAACCCGTCAAACTGGCTGGACCAGTCGGCCTCTATGATTTCCGCCGGTTCCTCTGGGGGCGGTTGGGACAGCGAAATGTCCCCGCCACCCGCCTGCTCCGGCGGGACGGCTTCCCCGGCACACCCCGCCAAAAGTGCCAGCGCAAGCAGAGCGATCCCGATTTTTATGTGTTTCATGGTGTAGCCCCTTCTGTCATAGTGAAGTAAACGCCCCGATCAGCTGTATCGGGGCGTTTGCTCGTTATTGTTTTTTCAAAAGCTCTACGTATTTTTGCCGCTCCGCCTCCGGCACCTTCAGCGCCGCCATGGCTTGGTCTGGGGAAAGGTTCATGGTTTCCATGAGGCTTTGGATGGAGGACAAAATACCTTTTGTTACACCTCTGGCCATGCCCTCTGCGCGGCCTTTTGCGACACCCTTGCGCATCACGCCTTCACTCAAGTTACACATAGACGACACCTCCTCATCCAGTTTCTGCGTCATTGGGATGTCATACT
>CAJUCB010000075.1:8069-8945 GCA_910584805.1 uncultured Oscillospiraceae bacterium | reverse complement strand
GCCCCTAGTGGACATTCCCGAAGAAGAGCCTCCCCTGGTGGATGTGCCTGACCCGGATGTCCCCCTGTCCCCCCGTCCCTCCACCCCCACAAAGCCTGTACCTCCTGTGACCACCGTGGAAGTGGAGATCCCCGACGAGGATGTGCCCCTGGCTGACGTGCCCAACACTGGGGACGGCACCGGCCTGTGGTGTGTCCTGGGCCTGATGGCTGGCGCGGGCCTGGCCTATCTTTTCCTGGAAGAAAAGAAGCGCCAGAACAACGCTCAGTGATCCCATAATACCACGCGTAACGGTGCGGCCCGGTTTTCCGGGCCGCGCTATTGAGTGCCACAAAAAAGCTTCGTGCCTGTGGGCACGAAGCTTTTTTGTCATCTTCCCTTCAAACGCCGTTATCGTTTGGCCCGTTTCCGCGTGTGCCTCCCACCCCGGTCGCTCCGCCGCCGGTAACAGCTATCACAGACCCGTCCCCGCTGGTGCAGCGGCAGGGCCGCGCCGCACTGGGCGCAGAAACGGATGTTGTTGCGCAGCTTGTGCAATAAAATCTCGTTGATCTCCTCCGCCACGTCCTCCCGCCGCTCGTACAAGGCCTCCTCGTCCACCACATGGCCAAAGGCCTTGGCGAAGGAAAAATACAGGTCCAGCTTGCGGCAATAGAGCTCCAATTCCGGGAGCGTCCGGTTTTCCTCCAAGGGCAGGGGCGGCTGTTGGAGGGCCTCCCCTGCCTGGTGCTGGCGGAGAAAGTCGAAGAACAGGGCACGGAGCGGCTCCTCTGTCTCGTCAAAGGGGATGTTGGCCGCCTTCAACTCCTGCTCCTTGGAGAGGACAAACCCCGCCTCCCGAATCTTGGAGATAAGGGTCAGATAGCGGGTGATGTC
>CAJUCB010000075.1:4135-8059 GCA_910584805.1 uncultured Oscillospiraceae bacterium | reverse complement strand
CCAGCTTCACAAAGGGGGCAACGGTGGGCATTTGATTCCACTGGGTCAAAACCTCTAAGAGGTCAAACTCCACTTGGAGCACCAGGTCGGAAAAGCCCACCACCGCCTCCTGCAAGGGGGGCACCACCGCCTCCAACCCTGTCTGGATCAGAGAGAGGTTTTCCGTGGCCCCCACAAACCCCTTGTCGTACATGCCAAACCGCCCCGCCCGTCCGGCGATCTGCTGGATTTCCTCCGGCTTCAACGCCCGCCGCTCGATGCCGTCGTATTTCTCTGTATCCATGAAAATCACCCGGCGGATGGGCAGGTTCAGCCCCATGCCAATGGCATCGGTGGAGACCACATACTGCATCCGCCCCTCCAAAAAACCCTCCATCTGGCGGCGGCGGGTGGCATACGGAAGGGCACCATAGATGATGGCCGGTTCCTTGCCCCGCTGGCGTAGGTCCTCCGCCACTTGGAGCACCCCCACCTTGGAGAAGGTGATGAGAGCATCCCCCGGCTGGACACGGGTGTAATCCATCACATGGCGCATACACAGAAGCGGGGTGCTGCGCTCATGATATTGCACCTCATAGCTGTCCCCGCAGCTCTCGATAAGCCGCAAGAGCAGCTCCTTGGCCTGGGGGGCGGCGCAGAGGTGGACTTCCGGGGCCTGGACCCCCAGGATGGCCCGGGTCCAGGCATAGCCCCGCTGCCGGTCCGCAATCATCTGGCATTCGTCGATTACCGCCACCTGATAGGCGGTGTGGGTGTCCAATTTCTCCGCCGTGGCGGCCACGTGGGTGTCCCCTTCCCGGCGGTCCTCCTCCTCGCCAGTGGTGAGGCTGCAATCTACTCCCGCGTCCAACAAAGTCTCCTGGGCTTCCAGGGCCAGGAGACGGAGAGGGGCCAGATACACCCCGGTGCGGGCGGCCTTCAACCGCTGGAACCCGGCATAGGTCTTGCCGGTGTTGGTGCCCCCGATATGGAGGACAAAATGCCGCTGTATGGCCCGTGCCTCCGGGTATTCGTCCTTGGGGTGCAGGGCAACGAGGAAGGACAGGCTGCTGCGGATGGCCTGGGGCACGTAATACACCGCATAGACCGTGGCCAAGCTCTGGCTAAGAAGCTGCTGGGCAGGGAAATCCTCTAGGGCCAACAGGGCTGCCACATGCTCCTCCCCCTGGGCAGGGCAGAGCTCCCCCAGGGCGGTTTTCGCCGCGCTATAGAGGACGTGGGGATAGCCCTCCACCACCTGTTGGATGAGGGGGTTGGAGGCGTGCAGCCGCCGTCCAATCCACAGAGCCAGCTTGGAAAAGCGGTTCAGCTCCACAGGGATGCGGTTGGGGTCCGGCTCCTCCGCCAGGGACAAAAACTGGTGCAGTGCCCCCTTGGCCTGGGGCGGACGGAGATTCAGCCGCCAGGCAGTGGGGAACCTGCCCGAGAGTGCCCGGTGGTAGTGGGCCGCCAACTGCCAGGCCAGGTCTCCCTCCTCCTTGGGGCAGGCCTCCCAGGTGCCGGTAAGGGCCTGGATCCCCAGGGCCGCGTCCGCCGCTGCCGCCTGGTCGCTGATGTGAACAGGCTGGGGCGTCTCCACCCGCTGGGCTTGAAACCGCCGGTCCGCCTCCGCCGCCCGAACCTGGTCGGCTTTCCACAGGGCCAAGGTGTGGGGCCCCCGGTGGATGATACGAGGAGGCGGGAGAAGCTGGGAAATCAGGCTGTTGGTCCAGCCCCGTTCCCGGAGCGTGCTTTTGTTCCAGGTCCCGCCCCGGTTTTTCTTTGTTGGCATGGTACGCCCTCCTTCCCGTGGTTTTTCCATTGTACCACAAGTATGCCTGCCTTGGGAAGGAGATATTCCCAAAGGCGGGAACCCGTCGCCATCCCTTGACACAGGACGGGAGAAAGAGGTATAGTAACCATAGAAACGGTGAGAACACCGAGACAGATAGGGGCGCGGATATGGGAACACAGAGACGAGGGACAGAAACGGCAAAGCATCCACCGCTGCGCCTGCCCCAGGGACGGCGGCCCCGGGTGTTGCTGCTGGGCAATGGCTTGAACCGGGTATATGGCGGGGCCTCCTGGGCAGGGCTATTGGAGAAAATCAACCGCACGGAATACACCTTGGAGCAAATCAAGGGCATCCCCCTGCCCATGCAGGCGGTGCTGTTGAGCAGGGACCATGTGGACGAATCCCTGAAAGACCTGCGCCAGGAACTGACCCAGTGTGAGCTGCACCCTTGGCTGGACCTCCAACTGAAAAAGCTGCTGGCCATGCCCTTTGACTGTATCCTCACCCCCAACTTCACCTATGAGCTGGAATGCGCCATGGACCCGGACTTTTTGAAGGTGCCCTACCGCAACCGCCGCTGCCGCCGGCACACGGCGGCGGTGAAGCAGTCGGAGAAACGCTTCATGCTCCACACCTACTACGACCTTCCCCTAGCTCACGGCCCCACACCCCTATTCCACATCCACGGGGAGGCCAGGAAGCCGGACTCTGTGATCCTGGGCCATTATTTTTACGGCACCCTCCTCTTCTCCTATGACAACTATCTCACCCAGCGGGCCCCAGAACAGTTCTACCGCCTGGACCGGGGCCAAGGGGTTCTGCTGAGCTGGCTGGACTATTTCATCCTGGGGGATGTATACACCCTGGGCTTTGGCTTCGACACAGCGGAAATCGACCTATGGTGGCTGCTGTGCCGGAAGAAACGGGAGCGAGCCAGCCACGGAGAGCTGTACTTTTTCGAGCCCCTACGGAAAGCGTATGAGGTAAAGCGGGGGCTGCTAGAGGCCTATAATGTCCGCTGTGAAAGCCTGGACACCGCTGAGCCGGACAACGAGGGCTACCGTATCTTTTATGAAAAGGCCATCCGGGAGATCGGCCACCGGCTGGAACCGGAGGCCGCCCCAGAATCGTAACTGTATGGCCCTGGCGTATCGGGACGCAAAGGGGCAACAGCTCGGATAACTTGCGTACATAGGAGAAAAAATGGGAGCGTAAGGGCTCCCATTTTTTTGCGAAAACTTTTCCCAAGGCACTTGACAAGGGCTGGGGCCAGGTGTATACTAACACCACAACAGTTGAACAAATGCTCAACTAAACGACAAAAATCGAGAGGAGAAGATGTTATGAAAAAGAGCTATAAGATTGCGGTAGATTGCGCCAACTGCGCCAACAAGATGGAGGCTGCCGCCCAAAAGACCCCGGGGGTAAAAGACGCCGTGGTGAATTTCATGACCTTGAAGATGAACGTGGAGTTCCAGGAGGGCCAAGACCCCAAGGCCGTGATGGAAGAGGTTCGGAAAAACTGCAAAAAGGTAGAGGACGATTGTGATATCTTCCTATAAGGGGAAGCTTCCCCGCTCTATCCCCTGAAGGAGGCGTTTCCCATGAATAAAAAACAAAAAAAGATGCTGGCCCGCATCCTCATTGCGGCGGCACTGATGATTGGCCTGTCCTTTGTCCCGGTGTCAGGACTCCCCCGCTTCCTGCTGTACCTACTCCCCTATCTCACCGTAGGCTACGACATCCTGCTGAAGGCGGGAAAGGGGATCGTGAATCGGCAGGTGTTTGACGAGTGCTTCTTGATGGCGGTGGCCACAGTGGGGGCCATGGCCCTGGCGGTGTGGCAGGACGGGGACTACACCGAGGCCATCGCCGTGATGCTGTTCTACCAAATCGGGGAGTGGTTCCAGAGCTATGCCGTGGACAAAAGCCGCCGGAACATCAGCGAATTGATGGATATCCGCCCAGATTACGCCAACATCCAGGTAGACGGACACCTGGAGAAGGTGGACCCCGACGAGGTGGCGGTGGGCACTTTGATCTACGTCCAGCCAGGGGAAAAAGTCCCCATCGACGGCGTGGTGGAGGCAGGGACCTCCACCCTGAACACCAGCGCCCTCACCGGGGAGAGCCTCCCCAGAGAGACGGCC
>CAJUCB010000075.1:0-4125 GCA_910584805.1 uncultured Oscillospiraceae bacterium | reverse complement strand
GGGGGAGGAGATCGTCAGCGGCTGCGTGAACCTCACGGGCCTGCTGACCATCCGCACCACCCGGGAGTTCGGAGACTCCACGGTGTCCAAGATTCTGGACCTGGTGGAGAATGCCAGCTCCCGGAAAGCCCGGTCGGAGAACTTCATCTCCCGTTTCGCCCGGGTCTATACCCCGGCGGTGTGTATCAGCGCCCTGGCGTTGGCGCTGCTGCCCCCGGTGGTGCGGCTGCTCCTCCTGGACAGCGCCGCCAACTGGGGCGACTGGCTCTACCGGGCCCTGACCTTCCTGGTCATTAGCTGCCCCTGCGCCCTGGTAATCAGCATCCCCCTGAGTTTCTTCGCCGGCATCGGCGGGGCCAGCAAGGCGGGGGTTCTGGTGAAGGGGTCCAACTACTTGGAGCTGCTGGCACAAACCGATTGCGTCGTCTTTGACAAGACGGGCACCCTCACCCAGGGAAATTTCCAGGTGGTAGGGCTCTACCCGGAGGGCAGGACGGAAAAAGACCTGCTGGAATACGCTGCTCTGGCAGAGAGCGCCTCCTCCCACCCCATCAGCAAAAGCCTCCGGGATGCCTGGGGGGCAGCTCTGGACTTGGACCGTGTGACAGATATCCAGGAGCAAAGCGGCAAGGGCGTCCTGGCCACGGTGGATGGCCACGCTGTGGCCGCAGGGAACCGGCGGCTTATGGAGGCATGGAACCTCCCATGCCCAGAGGAGCGGCAGCTTGGCACCGTGATCCACCTGGCAGTGGACGGGGCCTATGCTGGACAGATCATCATTGCCGACGTACTAAAATCCAATGCCCCGGCGGCCATCGCCGGCCTGAGGGAAGTGGGCGTGTCTAAGACCGCGATGCTCACCGGCGACCTCCGCCCGGTGGCGGAACAGGTGGCCAGTGAGCTGGGCATCCAACAGGTCTACAGCGAGCTGCTCCCCGGCGGCAAGGTGGAAAAGGTGGAAGCCCTGCTGGCAGAGCAGAACCCCCGGGGCAAGCTGGCCTTTGTGGGGGATGGCATCAACGATGCCCCCGTCCTCTCCCGGGCGGACATTGGCATTGCCATGGGGGCTATGGGCTCCGACGCGGCCATCGAGGCCGCTGACGTGGTGCTCATGGATGACGACCCCCTAAAGCTGGTGAAGGCCATCCGCATTGCCAAGAAGTGCATGGGCATCGTCCGGCAGAACACAGTGTTTGCCATCGGCGTTAAGCTGGCGTGCCTGGTGCTGGGGGCGGTAGGCCTGGCCAGTATGTGGCTGGCCATCTTCGCCGATGTGGGGGTAATGGTCCTGGCAGTGCTCAACGCCATCCGGGCCATGTTCGTGAAAAAACTGTAAATCCAAAAGATAAATCAAACAGCGGCCGTCTCATGAGGGGACGGCCGCTGTTTCTCATAATCTCAAGGCGTTCTGGGGGCAGGTGTCTACACACTGGCTGCAGAGGATGCACTCTGTGGCGTTGGCCCGGTTCCGGGCGTTGGAGGTCATGTCCACGTCCATGGGGCAGACCTTTTGGCAGGCCCCGCAGTGGGTACAGGCCTCCTGATCCACCCGCACCCGCAGGAGGGCGTAATGGCTCATGGGCTTCAAAAAAACGGTGATGGGACAGAGATATTTGCAAAAGGCCCGGTTGTCCTGGAACTTGTAGGCCAGGAAGATGCCCGCAGCGTAGTAGAAGAGATTCCCCAGGAGGAATGCGACATACATAACCTGTTCCAAATCCCCTGGGGCCAGCCAGAACAGGCCCAGCACAAAGGCCAGGGAGAGCGCAAAAAGCAGGAAACGCAGCCAAGCCAGACCTGCTCGCCGGGGCCCCTTGGGGCGCTTGTAGGGCAGCAGGTCCAGGACCATAGCAGTCCAGCAGGCATAGCCGCACCAGCCCCGGCCAAAGAGCAGGGGCCCGCCGATCTTCGCCACCAGGTAGTGAATGGTAGCCGCTTCAAAGACCCCGGAAAAGAGATAGAACCAAAAGCCCTCCAACTGCATGTTTTCTCCTTGGAGCAGGCCCACATATAGCAGCAGATATAGCCCAACCCCCAGCTGCACCACCAGCCGGGTGTGCTTGCGCCCCTGGATGCCCAGCACAGTCCCCAGGCAGAGGAAACCACCAATATAGGAGAAGTTGAAGAGATAGAAGGGGTTGTCCAGGGTCAGCCATAGTGTGACGGCGATCCCCTCAAACAAGGCCAGCATTCCCAGAGGAAAGCGGTATTTTTTCAAGCTCTGCATGGAACGCCTCCAAAGAATCTTTTGACCCCTTCATTTTAGCACAGGTGACGGTCAGGGGCAAGGGGGCAGTGTACCTCTGCCAGAGGGCGAAAGGAAGCCGTTTGCATTTTTACCGGAAAGAAGTCGAGAGAAAGCATTGACAAGGGGCTGGGATTGCTCATATAATAAATATACCTATATATACATAGGTACGCGCAGTTCAGTGAAGGAAAAATTGAGGTGCAAGAGAGATGAAAAGTATTCGAAAAAAGATCACAGTCTGCCTAATGGCAACGGTCCTAGTCGCCTTGGTGGCAGTGGGTGCCTCCGGGATCACCCTGAATTACAACAGTACCCTGGCTACTGTGGAACAGATGATGCGGGAGACCGCCGTGTTGGCGGCAGAGCGCATTGAACAAGAGCTCACCGCCTACAAGAATGTGGCCATGGATACCGGGTGTATCCCCCAGCTCTCCGACGGGGCAGTGCCTGTGGAGACCAAGCGGGCCATCCTGGACGAGCGGGTGAGCATGCACGGCTTCCAGCGGGGCAACATCATCGGCGCCGATGGCCGCAGCATTTTCGACGGCCAGGATTATTCTGACCGGGGCTATGTGAGCAAGGCAATGCAGGGGGAAGTCTCTGTATCGGAGCCCTTGATCAGCAAGATCACTGGGGAGCTATCCATCATGGTGGCGGCGCCCCTCTATGCCGGCGGCGTCCACGGGGGACAGATCGTGGGCGTGGTCTACTTCGTGCCCCCGGAGACTTTCCTGAATGATATCGTCTCCTCCATCCAGGTCAGTGCCAACAGCCGTGCGTACATGATCAACCAAAACGGTGAAACCATTGCCGATGTCACCTTGGATACCATCACCACCCAGAACATTGAGCAGGAGGCCCAAGGGAATTCCTCCCTGAAGGAGCTGGCTGACATCCACGCCGCCATGCGCGCCGGGGAGAACGGCTTTGGCAGCTACCGCGACACCAGTGGGCACACCCAGTTCGCCGCCTATGCCCCGGTGGGGGGGACAGATGGTTGGAGCGTTGCCGTCAACGCCCTAAAGACGGACTACCTCTCCGACACTTATATGAACATGATCATCAATGTGGTGGTGATCGTGGTCTCCATGTTGGCCTCCATCGTGGTAGCCCTGAAGCTGGCCAACAACATCAGCAACCCCATGCGGGCCTGCGCCGCCCGGATGAAGCTGTTGGTGGCCGGGGACTTGGATTCCCCGGTGCCCCAGGTGACAGGCCAGGACGAGACCGCTGAGCTCACCCGCTCCACCGCAGAGATGGTAGCGGGCCTGAACGCCATCCTCAATGACATCGACTATCTGCTCAACGAGATGGCCAAGCAGAACTTTGACATCCAGTCCGCCAACCGGGACGCCTACGTGGGCAAGTTCCAGAGTATCCTCCACTCCATGCGCCATTTGAAGGGGGAGCTGAGCACTACCATGCGCCAAATCGACGCCTCCGCCGCCCAGGTCTCCGCTGCCAGTGATCAGGTCTCTACCGGGGCTCAGACCTTGAGCCACGGGTCCATGGAGCAGGCCAGCTCTGTGGAGGAACTGGCCGCCACCATCACCGACATCTCCAACGGGGCCAAAAAGACCTCTGCTGCCGCCCAGGAGGCCGGTGTCTTTGTGGGCCAAGCTGGGGCACAGCTGGGGATCAGTGTGGAACACGTGGAGGAAATGAACGTAGCCATGCAGAAAATTTCTGCTTCCTCTGCGGAAATTGGCAAGATCATCGACACCATTGAGAACATCGCTTTCCAGACCAATATCCTAGCCCTGAATGCCGCTGTGGAGGCCGCCCGGGCTGGCAGCGCCGGGAAGGGCTTCGCCGTGGTGGCCGACGAGGTGCGCAACCTGGCCTCCAAGTCCGACGAGGCCGCCAAGGCCACCAAG
>CAJUCB010000074.1 GCA_910584805.1 uncultured Oscillospiraceae bacterium | reverse complement strand
GTCGGAGTGTCTTAGAACCGCGTCGCGAACCGGCGCAGCGTGACATCAAAAAGGTGGCAGGGAGTCCAGAGGCAGCGCCTCTGGGCAGGTTTGGGCGGCAGTCCAACTTAATGTCATGATACAAAGCCCCCGTAGTCAGGCATAACCTAACTACGGGGGCTTATTGCAACCCTAAGTTTTTTGCGCGTATCTCACCGAAACAACCCCGTCCTCGGCAGCTTCGCCTTCCCCTTCTTATGAAAAGACGCCTCCGTGCGCCGGTAGCGGATCTGTACCCCGGCGATATAGGGTTCCAGCATCCCCAGCCCACAGAGGTAGTGGATGTACGTCTGGCTGGCCAGCTCATAATAGGCCAAATCCCGCAGGCCCCGGGGGAGGATGTGATAATTTTGACAGATGCTGGCGGTCATCTCCTTGGGGGTGGTGGATCCGTCCACCAGCTCCAAGAGCTCCCGCATGCGCTCGGTGAGGAAGCGCAGCTCCAAGTCGATGAGGGGCAATAGCTCCTGATAGACCCCCTGATGGGCCACAATGTAGTGGTCCGCCTGCTCCAAGCGCAGGGACCCCAGGGAGTGCAGATACTCCTTCATGTCGTAGGTGTAGGGGAACTTGGACTGGTGCAGCGTCCGCCCGGTCATCACCGCGTCCCCCAGGTATAACACGTTGTCCGGGGTGCGCACGCAGATGTGGTCCACGGTGTGTCCGGGGGTGTGGATGATATCAAACTCCGCCCCGCAGAAGCTGATGTGGTCCTCCTGGGGCAGGATGATCCGGTCTGCCAGGCAGGGGGCCCCGTGGAGCTCCGGGTACTCCGGGAAGGACTCCACCGGGAGGTTGTAGTATTCCAAGTGCAGGGCCAGGGGGGAGAAGAGCTGCCCCGCCTCTCCCAGGGAGAGGGCCAACTGGGCCCCGTATTCCTTTTGCAGATAACCATAGGAGCCCATGTGGTCGATGTGGGCATGGCTGCCCAGGATGCCCACAGGGGTGAGGCCCGCGGCCTGCAAGGCCTCCTCTAGCTCATCCCGCTGGTCGTAGGTGCCGGTGTCCAGCAGGACGCAGTGGTGGTCGTCCACCTTGTATAGGGGGATCAGTTCCCAGCTTTTCAGGACCCAAGTGTTGCCTTTGACCTGTTCCAGTTCCATGGTCTCTCTCCTCCAATGTTTTGTGTTTATGCCCCCGGGGATGGCAGGCGTTGGGCGCCGGTGATCCAAACGCTCCCCAGCACCCGGGCCCCGTCATAGCATACCGCCAACTGCCCCGGGGTGGGGGCCCGGGCGGGGGCTTCCAGCGCCAAGCGGACGCTTCCATCCTCCTGGGGATAGAACCGGGCCGGGGTCTCCGTCTTGGAGTGGCGCAGGCGTACCGTTACCGCCTGCCCCGGCGCCACAGGGGCCAGGGGGTTCCAGTCCTCCCCCCACACGGCCTCTGCCATCAAATCACTGCCGTCGGAGAGGACCACGCTGTTGTCCTCTGGCCGGATTTCTGACACGAACAGCCGGTGGGCCGCCGGGAGGTTCAGCCCCCGGCGCTGGCCGATGGTGTAGTGATGGATGCCCTTGTGCTGGCCCAGTACCGTTCCGTCCCGGTCCACAAAGTTCCCCGGCGGCGGGACCGTCCCCCGCTGTTCCAGCCAGGCGGCGTAGTCCTTGTCAGGGATGAAGCAAATCTCCATGCTGTCGGGCTTCTCCGCCACCGGAAGGCCAAACTGACGGGCCAGAGCCCGGACCCCGGTTTTCCGAAGGCTCCCCAGGGGGAACAACAGCCGGGGCAGCCATTCCAGGGGCAGGCGAGCCAGCATATACGCCTGGTCATTTTCCTCCTGGCCCCGGTAGAGGCCAAAGGCCCCCCCTTCCTCCTGGAAGGTACGGGCATAGTGGCCTGTGGCCACATACTGTGCCCCCACCGCCTGGGCCCGGCGGAACAGGGCGGGGAATTTTACCGTGGGGTTGCAGCGGGCACAGGGGAGGGGGGTGCGTCCGGCCAGGTAGTCCTGGCGGAAGGGCTCCATCACCTGTTCCTCCAACCCCTGGCGGATGTCCCCGGCGGAGAAGGGGATGCCCAACTGCTCCGCCACCGCCTCCGCGTCTGCCCGGCCGCCCAGGCCGATGTCCAGCCAGTGGCCGTAGACCTGAAACCCCTGCTCCTTCAGCAGGCAGGCGGCCACGGCGGAGTCCACCCCCCCGGAGAGGCCCAGCACCACGGACTTATTGTCCATGGCTGGCAGGGGCTACGGCGGGGGCGCCGTCTATGTCGATGAGCACCAAATCCCCCCGGTCGGTGAGGTATTCCAGATAGGGGCGGATGTAGCGTTCCAGGTGCTGGGCCCGGAGGGGGTGTCCCACCGGCAGGTCCATGGCCTGGATGACAGCGGCGTAAAATGCGCTGTAGGGCATGGGGCCTGTCACCAGGGCGGCGCAGGCGTTCAGCTGTCCCAGCACCCGCTGGATGTTCTCCTGGGCCAGGTCCGCGATGCTGCCCCAAATGACCCCCTTGTGGGAGAGAATGTAGGCGTTGCAGTTCAGCCCCTTCACCTTCTCCTTGCTGGCAAGGTCGTCGGCCATGTCAAAGACAAAGGGGACCATGGAGTCCTTTAGGATGTCCTGGGTCATCAGCACGTCCCCCAGGTAGCACACGTTGTCCGGGGTGATGAAGCAGCAGTGGTCCGGGGCGTGGCCGGGGGTGCGCACCACGTCCAGAGGTACGCCCGCCAGCTCCACCTGGGTTTCCTCCAAGCCCACCACCCGGTCCACCGGGCAGATCAGATTCTGGAAGCGGGGGATGGTGCGGATGCTGCCCATAGAGAAGTTGAACAGATGGTTTTTCAAGCTCTGGGCACAGCGCACAATATCCGCCTCCAACTGGGGCAGGCAGGTTTCCGCGCCGTACTTCTCCCGGAAGTAACGGGTGTTCTCATGGTGGTCGTAGTGCATGTGGGTGCAGGCCACCCCCACGGGGGTGAGGCCGTGGTGGGTTAGGGTCTCCTCCAAGGGGGCGCGGAGCTTGCTGCTGCCAGGGTCGAAGAGAAGGCAGCGGGTATCGTCCAGCTTGTACAGCCCGATCAACTGGGGGCCGTCCAGGTAGTAGGTGTTGCCGGTTATGTGGATCAAATCCATGGTGAGGGTTCCTTTCCAGTGGTTTGGACGCTAGGGGCGGTGCTCCCGCTCCAAGCGTTCTAAATGGATCATCAGCGCCGCCACGTCCGCCGGGGATACCCCAGAAATCCGCCCCGCCTGTCCCAGGTTCTGGGGGCGTATCTGGCCTAGCTTCTGCCGGGCTTCCAGACGCAGGCCAGTGAGGGTGCTGTAGTCCAGCTCCGGGGGGAGGGCCTTGCTCTCCAAGCGGCGCATTTCCTCCACCTGCCGCTGCTGCCGGGCGATGTACCCGGCGTATTTCACGGAAATTTCCACCTGCTCCGTGACGGCCTTGGGGAGGGGGGGGCGCTCTGGGTCGAAGGGGGCCAGGTCGGCATAGCACAGCTTGGGGCGGCGCAGGAGGTCGGAGAGGCGCTGGCTGTTCTTCACCGGCGGCTCTCCCTTCTCTTCCAACAGGGCGTTCAGGGCGTCGCTGGGGGCCGCGCCGCAGTGGGCGAGTCGGTGTTCCTCCCGTTCCACCGCCTGGTACTTTTCCAAAACCGCCTGATATCGTTCCTGGCTCACCAGCCCCAGGCGGTAGCCCACAGGGCACAGCCGCTGGTCGGCGTTGTCCTGGCGGTGGAGGAGGCGGTATTCTGTCCGGGAGGTCATCATCCGGTAGGGCTCGTTGGTGCCCTTGGTCACCAGGTCGTCGATGAGTACCCCAATGTAGCCCTGGCTCCGGTCCAGGACCAGGGGTTCCCGGCCCAGGAGCTTTAGGGCGGCGTTTACCCCCGCAACAAAGCCCTGGGCGGCGGCCTCCTCATAGCCGGAGGAGCCGTTAAACTGCCCCGCCCCGTAGAGGCCGGAGACCAGCTTGTGTTCCAGGGTGGGGTGGAGCTGGGTGGGGTCCACACAGTCGTACTCAATGGCGTAGGCGGGACGGGTCATCTCCGCCTGTTCCAGCCCCGGCAGGGTGCGCAGCATGGCAAGCTGTACCTCCTCCGGCAGGGAGGAGGAGAAGCCCTGGATGTATACCTCCTCGGTGTCCAGGCCCATGGGCTCTAAGAAGAGCTGGTGCCGGGGCTTGTCCGGGAAGCGGACAATCTTGTCCTCAATGGAGGGGCAGTATCTGGGGCCTACCCCCTCGATGGCCCCGGAGAACAGGGGCGAGCGGTCCAGGTTTTCCCGGATGATGGCATGGGTCCGGTCTGTGGTATAGGTGATATAACAGCACACCCGGTTGGGAGCGGGCTGTTCGTTGGTGAAGGAGAAGGGGAGGGCGTCGCCGTCCCCCTCCTGCTTTTCCAGCCGGGAGAAGTCGATGGAGCGGGCATTCACCCGGGGGGGCGTGCCGGTTTTGAAGCGCCGCAGGCGCAGCCCCGCAGCCTGAAGGCTCTCTGTGAGGGCGTTGGCCCCGAACATGCCGTCGGGGCCGCTCCAACGCTCCACCTCCCCCACAATGGTCTTGCCCCCCAGGTAGGTCCCGGAGCACAGCACCACAGCCCGCACCCGGTAGAGGGCCCCGGTGGCGGTGACCACCCCTTGGACGGCTCCCTCCTCCACCAGCAGCTCCGTCACCTCCGCCTGCTTCACCCACAGGTTTTCCTGGCGTTCCAGGGTGTGCTTCATGATGGACTGGTAGAGCCGCCGGTCTGCCTGGGCCCGGAGGGAGTGGACCGCCGGCCCCTTCCCCCGGTTCAGGATGCGGTACTGGATGCAGGCCTGGTCCGCGGCCTTGGCCATCTCCCCCCCCAGGGCGTCCAGCTCCCGGACCAGGTGGCCCTTGCCGGTGCCGCCGATGGCGGGGTTGCAGGGCATGTTCCCCACGGCATCCAGGTTGATGGTGAAGCAGAGGGTGCGCAGCCCCAGGCGGGCGGCGGCCAGGGCGGCTTCAATGCCCGCGTGGCCTGCCCCCACCACGGCGATATCATAGCTTCCGGCGTCATAGGTCCGGCTGGCGCGTTGGCATTCCATAGATGGCTTGTGTCTCCTTCTCTTGGCTGGGATGATGGCGGGTTATGGCTGCAATACCACAAGGGGTACGTCCGGCCGGTTGAACAGGCGGAAGGTGGGGGGCTGGTTCCCCAGGCCCCGGGACACCGCCAGGACGCCGTGCTTGAGGGGGTACAGCCCCGCCGTGTAGCTGGGGAAAATTTTCAAGCCCTCGGGGCTGTGGCCCAGGAGGCCGTCGGTGCCCGGCAGGCGGATGAAGCCCCCGTGGGCGTGGCCGGACAGGGTCAGGTCCACCCCGGCGGTGGCGTATTTCTCATAGAGGTTGTTGCGGTGGCTCAGAAGGAGCTGGTAGGTGTGGGCGCCCTCCTGGGCCCGGACCTCGTTGGCAAGCTGCACGATGGTCTTTTGGTCGGCGTAGCCGTTGGGGTCCTCGGCCCCCAGGAGGGCCAAGCGGCTGCCCCCCCGTTCCAGCATCACATAGCGGTTGGCCAGGACGGTGACGCCGTTTTCCTCCAACATGGGCTCCAACTCCCGCACCACCTTGGCGGCCCACTCGTGGTTGCCGGTGACGTAGTAGGTGGGGGCGATCTGGGCCAGGCCCTGGGCCAGGGGGGGCACCATGGCCAGCTGCTCCTTCTTGTGGACCAGGTCCCCCACCAGGGCGATCATGTCCGGCTCCAAGTCCCGGAGGAATTGGAAGAGCCTTTGGTTGCCAGGGCCGAACTCCTTGCCGTGGATATCGGTGAGGATGGCGATGCGGTAGCCTGCAAAGCCCTCCGGGGCACCGGGGACGGTGAGGGTCTCGGAGGACAGGCCGTTCTGCTGCCACCACAGCCACCCCGCCAGGGCGGCCAGCGCCACGACGCCGCAGAGCCCCCGGAGCAGGGGATGCCGCCGCCGGGCCCGGGCCTGCCTGGGGCCTCTGGGGGCGGGGGGGCGCTCCCGGGCCTCCCAGGTTTCGTCCTTAATCATGGTCGATATAGAAGGGCTTCATGAGGCTTTTTTGCTCCGTGGAGTCCTTTTGCCGGCTCTGGGGCAGGCTGGGCTTGGGGGGGATGCGCCCTTTTCCCCCCCGGGTCAGCCGCTGGGAGGTCCGCTGCACTGGGGTGGGGGCACCCTTCTTGGGGGGCTCCCGATGGCGGGCGGGCTTCTTCTCCGGGGGCAGGACGGTGGCCTTGGCGGGGGCTGCCTCCTTGGCGCCCTTCCCCCGGCCTCTGCCCCGGCTCTTCCGTTTGCCCTCCTGGTGGCTGGGTTCCTGGGCCTTAGAGGGGTCGTAGTAGTGGTACACCGGCTTGGCGGAGAGGAGCCGGGCGGTGGCGTCCATGATGACCTCCCCGTCCAGGGGGTCCCGGTGGATGGGGGAGACGGCGGACTCGTCGGGGTCCGGCTGGGCGTCCAGGAACGCTTGTAGGTTCCGCAAATCCTGCTTGCCGTGGGGCATGGGCCGCCGGGTGGCCTTGGCCTTGGAGGCGGGGGGCGCTTTGGGGGCCTTGGCAGGGGGGGCCGTCAGCTTCACGGTGGCCTCCTGGGTCTCCTTGGCCTTCTTCTCCGCCTTGCGCTGGGCGTTGCGCTGCCGGGCGGCCTGCCGGGCCTCGTCGTCGTCGGCGTTGATGACCCGGCCCTTGGCGTCCTTCTTGGGGGCCTCAAAGACCTCCATGGGGAAGTCGTGCTGCCGCCGGGGGACGGGCTTTTTCAACAGGCGTTCAATGTCCCGGAGTAAGGGCATTTCCCCGTAGTCGCAAAAGGAGATGGCGGTGCCGCCCCGCCCCGCCCGGCCGGTGCGGCCGATGCGGTGGATATAGGTTTCCGGCACCTCGGAGAGGTTGTAGTTGAAGACATAGGCCAGTTCTTCGATGTCCAGCCCCCGGGCGGCAATGTCCGTGGCCACCAGCACTTGCAGCTCCCCGGCCTTGAAGCGCCGCAGGCTCTCCTGCCGGGCGGTTTGGGACTTGTTGCCATGGATGGCGGCGGCGGAGACCCCACGGCGGGTGAGGTCCCGGGCCACCTTGTCCGCCCCATGCTTGGTGCGGGTGAACACCAGGGCGTTTTTCACCTGCTCCTCCTGGAGGATTTGCACCAGCAGGGTGGTCTTGTTGTTCCGGTCCACCAGGCAGACCTCCTGGCGGATCACCTCCACCGGGGAGGACACCGGGGCGGCGGCGGCTTTCACCGGGTCGTGGAGAAGGCTGTCCACCAGGTCCATGATCTCCGGGGGCAGGGTGGCGGAGAAGAACATGGTCTGCTTCTGCTTGGGCAGCAGGGCGATCACCTTCCGCACGTCGTGGATGAAGCCCATGTCCAGCATCCGGTCCGCCTCGTCCAGGACGAAAATCTCCACCTTGGACAGGTCCAGCAGCTTTTGGCTGCACAGGTCCAGCAGGCGGCCGGGGGTGGCGGTGAGGATGTCCACGCCCTTTTTCAGCCGTTCCACCTGGGGGGCCTGGCCTACGCCGCCGAAGATCACCGCCTCGGTGAGGGGGAGGTTCTTGCCATAGGCGTGGAGGTTGTCGTCAATCTGGATGGCCAGCTCCCGGGTGGGGGTGAGGATCAGGGCCCGGACGGCCCGGGGCCCCTTCCGCTCCGAGAGCTGTTGTAGAATGGGTACGCCAAAGGCGCAGGTCTTACCTGTCCCCGTCTGGGCGCTGCCCAGCACATCCCGGCCTTGGATGCCCGCCGGGATGGCTTTTTCCTGAATGGTTGTGGGTTCGCGATAGCCGTATTCCTCCAAGGCGCGGAGGATGGGCTCGTGGATTCCTAGAGACGCAAAGCTCGTCATGAATGTCAAAATTTCCTTTCCTGCGCCCCGGATCCGCAGGGGGGCGCGTTGGGTGTATGTGCGGGGGCTGCGCGGATCAGAATTGTGTGTTTTCCTGTTCCAGGAAGTAAGAGGCCTCCATATCCGCCACGGACAGGGCGAAGGCCAGGGGGTATTTCACAAAAGCCCGGCCTACCAGCCGGTTGTCCTCGGTGCCGGAGAAGCCCATGTGCCAGCGGATGGCCATGGCCTCCTCCCGGGTGAGGCGCACAAAGCCGTTGACCACATACACCGACTTCTCCCCGTGGCCGTAGGGCAGGGGGTCCTCAAACTGGAAGCTGGGCACCTGGGTCCACTTCCCGTCGGGGCCCTTCACGTTGCGGGTGGAGGGCTTGTAGCAGCCCACCTTGCACACGTCGTGGAGCAGGGACACCAGGGCAATGGACTCCTGGCTGTACTCCAAGCCGTAGAGGTCTGTGACCCGCTCCCGCTGGAGGTAGTCTGCCAGGCAGTGGTAGACGTTGAGGCTGTGCTCGCACAGGCCGCCGGCGTAGGCCCCGTGGTAGCGGGCGGAGGCCGGCGCGGTGAAAAAGTCGCTTTTGTTGCTCAGGTAGTCCAGCAGGGCGTCGGCGCCCTCCCGGTGGATGTGTTCCTGATACACCTCGATAAATTCTTCTTTTGCCGACATGGGGACGGCCTCCTTCTCTGTGTTGTGGGGTTATTCGTCCAGCTTCAGCACCGCCATGAAGGCCTCCGTGGGGAGCTGGACGGTCCCCAGGGTGCGCATCTTCTTCTTGCCCTCTTTCTGTTTTTCCAAGAGCTTCTTTTTCCGGGTGATGTCGCCGCCATAGCACTTGGCCAGCACGTCCTTGCGCATGGCCTTCACCGTCTCCCGGGCGATGATCTTCCCGCCGATGGCCGCCTGGACGGGGACCTCGAAGAGCTGGCGGGGGATGTTCTCCTTGAGCTTTTCGCAGATCCGCCGGGCCCGGGCATAGGCCTTTTCCCGGTGGGCGATGAAGGACAGGGCGTCCACCTGGTCGCCGTTGAGGAGCAGGTCCACCTTCACCAGGTCCGAGGGGCGGTAGTCCAGGAACTCATAGTCCAGGGAGGCATAGCCCCGGGTCTTGGCTTTCAAGGCGTCGAAGAAGTCGTAGATGATCTCGTTGAGGGGCATGTGGTAGTGGATTTCCACCAGGTTGGTGTCCAGGTACTGCATGTCCTTGAACTCCCCCCGGCGTTCCTGGCACATGGGCATGATGTTGCCCACGTAGTCCGGGGGGGAGATGATGGAGACCTTCACGTAGGGCTCCCGCTGCTCGGTGATCTGGGAGGGGTCGGGGTAGTTGTGGGGATTGTCCACCCGCAGCTCCGACCCGTCGGTTTTGGTCACCAGGTAAATGACGTTGGGCAGGGTGGTGATGAGGTCCAGGTCGAACTCCCGTTCCAGGCGTTCCTGGATGATCTCCATGTGGAGCATCCCCAAAAAGCCGCAGCGGAAGCCAAAGCCCAGGGCCACGGAGGTCTCCGGCTCGAAGGTCAGGGAGGCGTCGTTGAGCTGCAATTTTTCCAAAGCGTCCCGGAGGTCGGGGTACT
>CAJUCB010000073.1 GCA_910584805.1 uncultured Oscillospiraceae bacterium | reverse complement strand
TCTGCCGACGGCTTCCTGAACGTGGCCCTGCCCAAGGGCCGCCTGGGGGAGCGGGTGTATGCCATGCTGGCCCAGGCGGGCTTCCCCTGCCCGGAGCTGCTGGACCCCAAGCGGAAGCTGATTTTTGAGAACCCGGAGGCCAAAGTACGATACTTCTGGGTAAAGCCCTCCGACGTACCCGCCTACGTGGAGCGGGGGGCCGCCGACGTGGGGGTGGCGGGGAAGGACATTCTGTTGGAATACACTCCCAACGTCTATGAACTGCTGGACCTGGAAATCGGCAAGTGCCGCATGTGCGTGGCGGCCTTGGAGGGCTTCCGGGACGACCTGGACAAGAAGCTCCGGGTGGCCACGGAGTTCCCCAAAATCGCCCGGAGCTATTACAACAGCCAGAGCCGGGACATTGACGTGGTCCGCCTCCACGGCTCCATTGAGATCGCCCCCATCCTGGGGATGACCGACGTCATCGTGGACATTGTGGAGACCGGCACCACCTTAAAGGAAAACGGCCTGGTCCCCATTGAGACCATTGTGGACATCAGTGCCCGGCTCATCGCCAATCAGGTCAGCTATCAATTCAAACACGAGGCCATCCAGACCCTTTTCCAGGGCCTACAGGGACAGGTGGCGGCAAAGGAGGCAGCGCAATGATCCCCATTTTACAGGCAAGCGCCGGGGCGGAGATTTTTTCCCGGACAGACCCGGTCCGGGACGCCCAGGAGGAGGTCCGGGCCATTTTGGAACAGGTCAAGGCCAAGGGCGACGCAGCCCTGAAGGAATACACCAAGGCCTTTGACGGCGCGGATATCAGCAGCATCGAGCTGGGCCAGGGGGCCATTGACGAGGGGTTCCGTCAGGCCAACCCCCTGTTGGTGGATATCCTCTACCGGGCCGCGGAGCGCATCAGCGCCTTTCACCAGCACCAGCTGCGCAGCGGCTTCCAGACCAGCGACGAGGCCGGGGTGATCCTGGGCCAGAAGGTGACGCCCCTGGCCCGGGTGGGGCTATACGTCCCTGGGGGCACTGCCGCCTACCCTTCCAGCGTGCTGATGAACGCCATCCCCGCCAAACTGGCCGGGGTGAAGGAGCTGTGTATGGTCACGCCCCCGGGCAAGGACGGGAAAATCCCCCCGGCGATTTTGGCCGCCGCCCGGGTGTGCGGGGTGGACCGGGTGTTCCGCATCGGCGGGGCCCAAGCGGTGGCGGCCCTGGCCTACGGCACCGAGAGTGTGCCCCGCGTGGACAAGATTGTGGGCCCCGGCAACCGCTTTGTGGCGGAGGCCAAGCGCCAGGTGTTCGGCATTGTGGGCATCGACATGGTGGCAGGCCCCAGCGAGATTTTGGTGCTGGCCGACAGCAGCGCCAACCCCCAGACCGTGGCGGCAGACCTGCTCAGCCAGGCAGAGCACGATAAGGCAGCCGCGGCAGTGCTGGTCACTGACAGCGAAGCCCTGGCCAACGCCGTCCAGGCAGCCCTTGAGGAACAGCTCCCCAAGCTGAAACGGGAGGAAATCGCCCGGGCCTCCATCGACGGCAACGGCAAGATCATCCTGACCCAGACCATGGAGCAGGCGGTGGACATCGCCAACGAGATCGCCCCGGAGCACTTGGAGCTGTGCGTGGCGGAGCCCTTCCGCTGGCTCAACGCCATCCAGAACGCCGGGTCCATCTTCCTGGGCCACCACTGCCCGGAGGCCTTGGGGGACTACTTTGCCGGGCCCAACCACACCCTGCCCACCGGGGGCACCGCCCGCTTTTCCAGCCCCCTGTCTGTGGACGACTTTGTCAAAAAAAGCCAATATATCTACTACACCCCAGAGGCCCTCTCCGTGGCCCGGGAGACCGTGTCCAACTTTGCCAAGCAGGAAGGGCTCACCGGCCACGCCCGGAGCGTCGACATCCGCTTTGACCCCCAGGTGGTGGGCAAGCCATGAGCCGCTTCCTC
Source organism: uncultured Oscillospiraceae bacterium (assembly GCA_910584805.1). Taxonomy (GTDB): domain Bacteria; phylum Bacillota; class Clostridia; order Oscillospirales; family Oscillospiraceae; genus Evtepia. Next base: position 7,450 of record CAJUCB010000073.1, on the reverse strand, counting down.
CACGAAAAGTACGCCCCCCTAGAGGCGTACACCCCCGGGGAACAGCCCAGGGACCGGGCCTACATCAAGCTGAACACCAACGAATCCCCCTACCCCCCCGCCCCGGAGGTCTTAGACGCCCTGGGCCAGCAGGACCTGGAGGACTTACGGCTCTACTCCGACCCGGAGGGCAAAGCCCTCAAGGAAAAACTGGCCTGGTACTACGGCTGCCAGGGGGAGAACGTCTTTCTCTCCAACGGCTCTGACGATATCCTGAACTTTGCGTTCATGGCCTTTGGGGCCCAGGGGGCGGTGTTCCCCTCCCCCAGCTATAGCTTTTATCCCGTATTCGCCCAGCTCCACGGGGTGCCCTACCGGACAGTCCCCCTCCGGGAGGACTTCACCCTGGACGTGGAGGGGCTCTGCCACACCGGCTGCCTCACTGTCCTGGCCAACCCCAACGCCCCCACCGGGCTGGCGGTGGGCTTGGAGGCCATCGAAGGCATCGTGGCCTCCAACCCGGACCAGGTTGTCCTGGTGGACGAGGCCTACATCGACTTCGGCGGGGAGAGCGCGGCGGAGCTGATCCACCGGTACCAAAACCTGCTGGTGGTGATGACCTATTCCAAGTCCCGCTCCATGGCAGGGGCCCGGCTGGGCTTCGCCCTGGGGGACAGGGAACTCATTGCGGATTTGGAAAAGCTCAAGTTTTCCACCAACCCCTACAACGTCAACCGCCTGACCCTGACCTTGGGGGCAGCGGCGGTGGATGCCGCCCCCTATTTTGTGGAAAACGCCAAGCGCATCATGGCCACCCGGGCCCGGACGGCGGCGGCCTTACAGATGCTGGGCTTCACCTTCCCGGACTCCAAGGCCAACTTCCTTTTCATCCGCCGGGAGGGGCTGCCTGGGGCGCTGCTCTACCGGAAATTGAAGGACCGGGGCGTCCTCATCCGCCACTTCTCCGACCCGGCGCTGGCGGACTACAACCGGGTGACCATCGGCACCGAGGAGGAGATGGGGGTATTTTTACAGGAAGTCCGGGCCATTTTGGAAGAGGAGGGCTTGTATGAGACAGGCTGATATCCAACGGAACACTGCCGAGACAGAAATCACCCTCTCCCTGTGCTTGGAGGGGGGCCAGCGGGACATCCAAACTGGCGTGGGCTTCTTGGACCACATGTTAAGCGGCTTCGCCCGCCACGGGGGCTTCGGCCTCACGGTGCAGTGCAGGGGCGACAGCTGGGTGGACGACCACCACAGTGTGGAGGACGTGGGCATCTGCCTGGGGGACGCCTTCGCCCAGGCCCTGGGGGACCTGCGGGGGGTAGAGCGCTTCGGCCAGAGCATCCTACCCATGGACGAGGCCTTGATCCTCTCCGCCGTGGACCTCTCCGGCCGGGGGATGCTCTGCTGGGACGTCCCCCTGCCCACCCAGAAGGTGGGCAGCTTCGACACAGAGCTGGCCAAGGAATTCTGGCTGGCCTTCACCCGCCGGGCAGGCTGTACCCTCCACCTGCGGAAGCTGGCGGGGGAAAACAGCCACCATATCCTAGAGGGCGTTTTCAAGGCCGCCGGCCGGAGCCTGCGGGACGCGGTAAAGATCACCGGGGACCAAGTGCCCTCCACCAAGGGGACGCTGGTATAAAGTTTTCGTCCACCTTTTTCAAAAGGTGGCGGAGTCCAGAGGCAGAGCCTCTGGCCGGGTCCAGGGCGGGAGCCCTGGGCAGGTTTGGGCGGCAGCCCAACCGAAGGAGATAAAACTATGATCGCAGTAATCGACTACGGCGTGGGAAACCTCTTTTCCCTCTGCCGTTCCCTAGAGGCCATCGGCCAAGCGCCGGTGGTGACAGGAGACGCGGAAACACTTCACCAGGCCCACCGCCTGATCCTCCCCGGCGTGGGGGCCTTTGCCGACGCGGCGGAAAAGCTCCGCGCCACAGGCCTGGACCAGGTACTCCGGGAAGAGGCCGGCAGGGGCAAGCCCATCCTGGGCATCTGCCTGGGGATGCAGCTGCTCTTTGAGGAGAGCCACGAATTTGGCCGCTGCCCTGGCCTGGGGCTGATCCCCGGCAAGGTGGTGCCCATGGAGGGGGTCATTCCCCCGGATTACAAAATCCCCCACATCGGATGGAACGCCCTAGACTTCCCCCAGGGGAAACAGCACCCCCTGCTGCGCACTGTGCAGGCGGGGGACTGCGTGTACTTTGTCCACTCCTTCTGGGCAGACCAGTGCGGAGACGCCTGCATTGCCACCACGGAATACGGCGCGGTGCTCACCGCCGCCGTGGCCCACGGGAAGGTGATGGGCTGCCAGTTCCACCCGGAGAAGAGCGGGGACGTGGGCTTGCAGATTTTACGGACATTTTGTGAGGAGGACTGGTGAGATGAAGATTTTCCCTGCCATCGACCTCTTTGGGGGCCAAGCTGTGCGCCTCTACCAGGGGGACTATGAACAAATGACGGTTTATGACCCGGACCCCCTCCACACCGTGGCACGCTTCGAGGCCGCCGGGGCCAGCTGCCTCCATGTGGTGGACTTGGAGGGGGCCAAAACCGGCGAGACCACCAACCTGGCCACCATTGAGGCCATCGCCAAGCAGACAGGGCTTTTCGTCCAGGTGGGGGGCGGCATCCGCACCATGGACACCGTGCGCCGCTACCTCAACGCCGGGGCCAGCCGGGTGATCTTAGGCACCGCCGCCGCCACGGACCCGGACTTCACCGCCGCCGCTGTGGCGGAATATGGGGAGAAGATCGCCGTGGGGGCGGACCTGAAAAACGGCAAGATTGCCATCAAGGGCTGGCTGGAAACCAGCGCCGAGAGCTGGGACGTCTTTCTGGGCCGGATGCAGGACCTGGGGGTGCAGACGGTCATCTGCACCGACATCTCCAAGGACGGCGCCATGGGGGGCACCAACCATAAGCTCTACGCCGCCCTCTCCGCCCGCTACGACATGGACATCATCGCCTCCGGGGGGGTATCCTCCCTAGAGGATGTAAAGGCCCTGCGCCGGGCCGGGGCCGCGGGCGCCATCATCGGCAAGGCCCTGTACACCGGGGCCATCGACCTGGCTCAGGCGGTACACCTGGGGGAGGACAAGCCATGATTACGAAACGCATCATCCCCTGCCTGGACGTGAAGGACGGCCGGGTGGTGAAGGGGGTCCGCTTTGAGGGGCTCAGCGACGTGAGCTCCCCGGTGGAGCTGGCGGAGTACTACAGCAAAAGCGGCGCCGACGAGCTGGTGTTTTACGACATCACCGCCTCCGCCGAGGGCCGGGGCCTGTTCACCGATATTTTGCGGGAGACCGCCAGCCGGGTGTTTATCCCCCTCACCGTGGGGGGCGGCATCCACAGCTTGGAGGACTTTGACCGGGTGCTGAAATGCGGCGCGGACAAGGTCAGCGTGAATTCCGGGGCCATCCGCAGCCCGGCGCTCATCCGGGAGGCCGCCCAGCGCTACGGCAGCCAGTGTGTGGTGCTCTCCGCCGACGTGAAGCGGGTAGACGGCCAGTTCCGTGTCTTTGGCCGGGGCGGCCGGGACGACACTGGCCTGGAAGCCATTGCCTGGATCCAGCAGGGCGTGGCCCTGGGGGCCGGGGAGGTGGTGGTGAACTCCATCGACACCGACGGGGTAAAGGGCGGCTTCGATTTGGAGCTGTTGGAGGCCGTCTGCGCCGCCGTGAAGGTCCCTGTGGTGGCCTCCGGGGGGGCAGGGAAGGTGGCGGATTTTACCAAGCTCTTCCAGACCATCCCCGGCGTGGACGCAGGCCTGGCCGCGTCGGTGTTCCACTTTGGGGAAATCGCCATCCCAGCCTTGAAAGCGGAGCTGCGCCAAAACGGCATCCTCGTCCGATAACAAAGCGGCGTTTTCGTCCACCTTTTCCAAAAGGTGGCGGAGTCCAGGGGCAGCGCCCCTGGTGGGTTTGGGCGAAGCCCAACGATCCATCGTATCAACAAAAAGGAGTTGCCCCATGAACATGATAGACAAGCTGAAATTCGACGAAAAGGGCCTCATCCCCGCCATCGTGGTGGACGGCACCACCGGCCAGGTGCTCACCCTGGCCTACATGAACCGGGAGAGCCTGGAAATCTCCATGAAGGAAGGCCGCACCTGCTTCTATAGCCGCTCCCGCCAGGCGCTGTGGCGCAAGGGGGAGACCTCCGGGGCGGTGCAGCACATCATCGACATCACCGCCGACTGCGATTACGACGCCCTGGTGGTCCGAGTGAACAAGGACGGCCCCGCCTGCCACACCGGGGCGGAGAGCTGCTTCCACAATCCCCTCTGGGCAGGAGACGAAGCCCCCGGCTTCTCCCTGGACGGCCTTATGGAAATGCTCCAAGGCCGGAAGGAAAGCCCCAAGGAGGGCTCTTATACCTCCTACCTCTTTGAAAAGGGTTTGGACAAAATCCTCAAAAAGGTGGGGGAAGAGTGTACCGAAGTGATCATTGCCGGAAAAGCGGAGGACAAAGCGGAGACGGTGTATGAAATCGCGGACCTGGCCTACCACGTGATGGTCCTGATGCTACAGCTTGGCATCTCCCTAGAGGACGTGGAGGGAGAGCTGGCCAAGCGGCATGTAATCGACAAGAAGGTGAAGCAGGAAAAGATGGTGTGAGGGGGCAGGCCGTGGGTTGATAAATCTTCAAAATACTCGTATAATAAAAACAGAAGGGCGCTGTTACTAACAGTCAGCCCCAACATTTAATCAACAACAAAAGGACGGCTGCATCCGCAGCCGTCCTTTTGTTTCCGTTTCCCACAAGTTTTCACACCTTCCCTGTCTCCTCATGGGGCTGCCCTGGGTAGAGGAACAGCTTCCGGGCAGAGAAGTTCCACGCAAACACCAGCAAACTGCTGACGAATTTGGCCAGCATGAGCTGCATCCGCAGCCGGGTGGTGAAGAGGTAGAGCAGCAGCAGGGTCAAGCCCAGGCCCCCGGCGGAGATGGCCCCAAAGACCACCACCTCTGCCCCAGGCCGCACCGCCGCGTCCACCGCCCGGAAAGCAAAGTGCTTGGTGAGGAGGAAGTTGCAGCTGATGCCCATAAGGAACGCCAGGGCAGCGGCAATCAGATAGTGGGCCCCGGAGCGTTCCAGGGAGTACAGCAGGAGATAGTCCACCAGGAAGGAAGTTCCCCCAGTGATGCCGTAGCGAATGAGCTGGATGATGGTATTCTCTGTCGGCCGGAGGAAGAGGGTGCGGAAGTCCCGGTCCTGTAGGATACCCCAAAGCTGCATGGCATCGTCGATGGTGTGTTGATGCAGATGCCGCAAGAAAAAGTCCTTCATCAAAAGGCCCCTCCCTTTCTCATCAATTTGACTATCGCGTCTGTCCGTCCCCTAAGATGACGTACTTATAGCTGGTGAGCTCCTCTAGGCCCATGGGGCCCCGGGCGTGGAGCTTTTGGGTGGAGATGCCCATCTCGCAGCCCAGGCCGAACTCGCCCCCGTCGGTGAAGCGGGTGGAGGCGTTGATGTACACCGCCGCGCTGTCCACGGCGTGGGAGAAGTAATAGGCCCGGCTCAAATCCTCGGTGAGGATGGCCTCGCTGTGGCCGGTGGAATGGCCGTTGATGTGCTCCACCGCCGCCTCCACGTCGGGCACCAGCTTCACCGCCAGGATATAGTCCAAAAACTCCCGGTGGAAGTCCGCCTCACTGGCGGGGGTGCCGGGGATGATGGCCTGGGCGGCGGCGTCTAGGCGCAGCTCCACCGGGGGCAGGCCCTGGGCGGTGCGCTGGTCCACCAGGCGGTCCCGGAGCCGGGGGAGGAAGTCCGGGGCTTTGTCCAAATCGGCGCTTTCGTCCACGAAGATGTGGCAGATCCCCGTGCCCGTCTGGATACAGGGGACCTTGGAGCGCTGCACGCAGGTCTCAATGAGGGAGGCCCCGCCCCGGGGGATGAGCAGGTCAATATAGCCCACCGCCTCCATGAGCTCGGTGGCGCTGTCCCGGCTGGTGTCCGTCACCAGGCTCACCAGGGCGGTGGGGAGCTGGCAGCGCTCTAGCCCCCGGTGGAGGGCCGCCACAATGGCGCGGTTGGAGCGGATGGACTCCTTGCCCCCCCGCAGGACACACACGCTCCCGGCCTGTAAGGCCAGGCTGGCGGCGTCGGAGGTGACGTTGGGGCGGGATTCGTAGATGATGGCAATGACCCCCAGGGGCACCGAGAGCTTTTGCACCTCCAACCCGTTGGGCAGGCACTGGAAGGAGCGCACTTGGTTGATGGGGTCCGGCAGCGCCGCCACTGCCCGCATCCCCGCGGCCATGCCGGCAATGCGGGGGGCGGTGAGGCGCAGGCGGTCCACCATCACCGGGGATATGCTCCCCTGGACGGCGGCGACATCCGCCGCGTTGGCCTCTAGGATGGCCTGGGTGTCCGCTTCCAGGCAGTCTGCCATGGTCAGCAGCAGGGCTTTCTTCTTCTCCGAGGGGAGAAAGGCAATGGCGGCTTTGGCCGCGTTGGCGGCCTCCAACAGGGGCCGCGTCAAGGTCAGGTCAGACATAATTAGCCTCGCTTTCCGCAAAAGCGGCTGCCGGCACTGCGTCCGGCGGCGGCTTCATAGAGCAATGTAGGGTCGGCGCCGTTGGCGATGACCATGTCGCAGCCGGCATCCATACAAATCTGGGCGGCGTGGAGCTTGGTGGCCATCCCCCCGGTGCCCAGGTGGGAACCGGCCCCTCCCGCCAGGGCCAAAATCTCCTGGGTGAGGACGGGGATTTCCCGGATGAGGGCGGCGTCGGGGTGGGTGTGGGGGTCAGCGGTGTAGAGCCCGTCGATGTCCGAGAGGAGGACCAGCAGGTCCGCTTCCAGGCTCACGGCCACGATGGCGGCCAGGGTATCGTTGTCCCCAATGCCCAGTTCCTCCGTGGCCACGGTGTCGTTTTCGTTGATGATGGGCAGGGCTTTCAACTCTAGCAGGCGGCCCATGGTGTTGCGGAAGTTGGCAAAGCGGTCTGGATGGTTCACGTCTGCGGCGGTGAGCAAAATTTGGGCCACGGTGTGGTTGTATTCGGAAAAGGCCTTGTCATAGGTGTACATCAATTCGCACTGGCCTACGGCAGCGGCGGCCTGCTTGCCGGGGGTGTCCTCCGGCCGCTGGTGGAGGGAGAGTTTGCCCATCCCCATGCCGATGGCCCCAGAGGAGACCAAGATCAGCTCATGTCCGGCGTTTTTCAAATCACTGAGGACCCGGCACAACCCCTCCACCCGCCGCAGGTTCAACAGGCCCGTGGGATGGGCCAGGGTGGAGGTGCCAATCTTTACCACAATACGTTGGTTGAGCAAGGGACAGCACACCTCCTGGCAAAAAATTCATACATTATTCATACTCTAGTATACGCGATAAAAAAAACGCTGTCAACAATAGAAATTTGACAAAGTACTACAACCCCTTAGCCTCCCCCTGGGGGCACCTCAGGACGAGCATTGCTGGTTGACAAATTCTAAAAACAGTTATATA
>CAJUCB010000072.1:8567-9816 GCA_910584805.1 uncultured Oscillospiraceae bacterium | reverse complement strand
AGCGCATCCTTGGTAAGGATGAGGTCTCCAGTTCAAATCTGGATAGCAGCTCCAAAAAGACCTTGAATCGGAAACGATTCAAGGTCTTTTTGCTACCCTTCTAATAAAAAGGTTGTAATAACATGCGTGAAAATCCGTATTCCTTAAAAAAACCAGAAACGATGGATGTGTTCCGCCAAGGGCTCCGGGACGGACTCCCCATCGGCCTTGGCTACTTTGCGGTGGCCTTCTCCCTGGGAATCACGGCTAAAAATGCCGGGGTCTCCCCCTTCCAGGGCTTCCTTATGAGCCTGCTCACCAACGCCTCCGCCGGGGAATATGCAGGGATTACCCTCATCGCCGCTGGCAGCACCTACCTGGAAATGGCGATTATGATCCTGGTAGCCAACGCCCGCTACCTGCTGATGAGCTGCGCCATGAGCCAGCGGATGCACCCGGACTGCCCCTGGTACCACCGTCCCCTGATGGCCTATGACATCACCGACGAACTTTTTGCCATTGCCATTTCCAGAGAGGGCTATTTGCATCCATACTACACCTACGGCGCGGTGCTGTCGGCGGCGCCCTTCTGGGCTGTGGGCACCGCCCTGGGCTGCATCGCCGGGAACCTGATGCCCCTGCGGGTGATCAGCGCCCTGAGTGTCGCCCTGTTCGGTATGTTCCTGGCGGTGATCGTACCCGCCGCCCGGAAGGATAAGGTAATTGCCGGGCTGGTAACCATCTGCTTTGTGGTGAGCTATGTTGCCTACCACCTGCCCGCCCTGGCCGCCATTTCCAGCGGGACGAAAACCATCCTCCTCACCGTGGTGATCTCCGCTGTGGCCGCTGTACTGTTCCCCCACAAGGAGGAGGAGAAAAAGGAGGACGAGGCGCAATGACATATCACATCTACCTCTACATTTTGGTCATGGCCCTGGTGAGCTATGCCATCCGGGTGCTGCCCCTGGTGCTGCTGCGCCATCAAATCCAAAACCGCTTTTTGCAATCCTTCTTGTACTACGTGCCCTACGTGACCTTGGCGGTTATGACCTTCCCGGCCATCTTGGAGGCCACCCAAAGCCCCATTTCCGGGGCCTTGGCCCTGATTGTGGGCATTGTTGCGGCGTGGTTTGGGGCCAGCTTGTTTCGGGTGGCGGTCTCCTGCTGCGCAGTGGTGTTTGTGACGGAGCTGTTGATGAGCTTGCTGGGCTGAGTTTCTTCTCCACTATCTCCGAGGCTGTCAATTACTTAAAAGTAGTTGACAGCCCAA
>CAJUCB010000072.1:0-8557 GCA_910584805.1 uncultured Oscillospiraceae bacterium | reverse complement strand
AATCACTTTTGCGTATAATGAAAATAAAAAGGGGGACGCTAGGTGCACCCGATCTATTTTTACAGAGACAGAAGCGGGAAAGAACCGGCGCTGGATTATCTGCGGAGCCTTATCAAGCGAAAGGATAAGGACAGCCGGATCAAGGCGAATAAGATAGTGGTGCCGTTGGAGGACGCAAAATAGGAAAGCGCAAAACATCGTGCTGATGCCGGCACGATGTTTTTTTCTAACCATCCTCCCCCTTTCCCGCAAAATCCTCAAATTCTCTTGACACCCGGGGCGCTTTCCAGTACACTAAAACTGGAATTTTATAAGTAAAAGAAATACGAGGCGTCTCCATGAAAAAAAATCAGATAGCATCCATTCCAAGAAGAAAGGCGATAGAGCGGGGCGCTGTCGCCCTTCTTTTGTTGCTCTACGTCCTCCTGCAAGCCCCCACCCTGCCAAACGCCCCCTGGGAGGGCTACGACACCTGGCGCCAGGGGGACACCTATAGCGTGGCCGTAAACTATGCCCAGTACAGCATGCACCCCCTGCGCCCCCAGTTCAACTACGACGGCACCGCGGATATCGTAGTCCAGTTGGAGCTGCAGCTGGTCCCCTACCTCTCCGCCCTGCTCTTCCAGCTCACCGGCCCCACCCCCCTGGTGCCCCGGGTGCTGGGCCTAGTGTGTTTCCTGGGGTCGGCGGCCTTCCTTTACGGCATCCTGCGGCGCTTTGTAAGCTTCCTCCCTGCCCTGGGGGGCCTGCTGGTGTACCTGCTGCTGCCCATCTGCCTGCTGTATAGCCGGGCCATCATGCCGGAGTCCTGCGCCCTGTTCTTCTACTGCGGGGGCGTGTACTTCCTCCTGCGCTGGTTCCAGGACGGCCACGGGCCGTCGTTGTACTGCTCCGCCCTCTTCACCGCCCTGGGTATTATGGAAAAGACCCCGGTGCTGTTTGTGGGGCTCCTGGTGCTGGCGGTGTTCTGGTGGAAGCTGGGGAAGGGCTGCCTCAAAGCCAAGGGGTTTTATGGCTACGGCCTGCTGTCCCTGGGCCTGCCCTTGCTCTACTATACCTACGCCTCCCAGGTGGCCACCATCAGCTTCGTGGACGGCATCGCCACCAAGCACATCTTTTCCACAAAAATCCTGGGCCTGTTCACCCGGGAGGGCCTAGCCTTCTTCTGGCGGGAGCTGCCCCTCTTCTTCGGCTGGGGGGTGCTGCTGGCTGGGGCGGTGGGCTTTGCCCTGGCCCTCTACAAACGGGCACACTTCCTCAGCGTCTGGGCCCTGGCCTTTGCCCTGGAATGGGCCACCATTGTGGTGGTGATCCAGTTTGGCTATTACCTGATCTTCATGGCCCCACCCCTGGCGGCCCTGTGCGCCCTGCTGTTCCAAAGCCTCTTTGCCCAAAGGAGGGCCCTGGGCCTGGCCTGTGCCGCCCTGGTGGTGGCGCTGACCGCCTACACCGGCCTCCCCCGCTGGCACCAGCTCACCCAGGTGAACCAGGACATCCAGGCGGTGGGGGCGCTGATCCAAGCCACCACCCAGAAGGGGGACGTGCTGGCGGTGGCCTGGGCGGACCCGGTGTACATCAACGCCGCCGACCGCCACGGCTTCCGGGTCCTCCTGCCGGAGGGGGGCGCCCCAGACCCCGCCGCCGACCTCCAAAGCCGCCGGGACCAGGGGGCGGACTACTTTGTGGTCATCGGCGCCGGTATCCCCCAGGACGACGGGCGCTACCAGGCTTACCTGGACCAGCACTGCCCCGTGGCGGCGGAAAACGGGCTGTGTACCATTTACGAAATGAGGTGAGCGGATGGACGTGCTCAAGAAACTGATCCATAAATTCCACAGGCTCTTTGAATACCTGTTCTATTCTGTCCTTTCCACCATCCTGGACGTGGCCATCGTCTGGGCCCTGTACAACAAGGCGGGGCTGAACATCACCCTGGCCAATACCATCGGCGTGGTGGCGGGGTTCCTGCTGGGGTATGTGCTGGCCTCCAAGCGGGTGTTTGAGGCCAACTATAGCATGCCCTCCTTCCTCATCTACTTCAGCACCTTCTTAGGGGGGCTGGTGCTGGCGGATGTGCTCATCACTGTCACCCACCGCTCCCTCATCGTATCCTGCCCGGAGTGGCTTGCCTTTTTGGTGAGCAAGGGGGTGTCCGTGGTGGTGCCCTTCTTTGCCATGTACTTTGCCCGGAAAATCCTCTATGCCCAGCTCAGGAGAAAGGAGAGGAAGGATGCCCATGAATAAGCTGATCGTATACCTGCCCTGCTACAACGAGGCGGAGAACATCGAAGCCCTCACCGACCTTTGGTTGGAGGAGGCCCCCGCCCTGGAAGCCCGGGGCTATCTCTTGGAGCTGGTGCCTGTGGACGACAAGAGTACCGACAACACCCTCCCCCTCATCACCCGCCTGGCGGCGGAGCACGCCGCGGTGCGGGTGATTGCCCACCAGGTGAACCGGAACCTGGGGGGCGTGCTGGACACCGCCGTAAAGGATTTCCTCCAACGTTCCAAGGACGGGGACCTGATGTGCGTCATGGACGGGGACAACACCCATAAGCCCGCCTATGTCCACCCCATGCTCACCGCCCTGGAAAAGGGGGCGGACTGCGTCATTGCCTCCCGCTACCAGAAGGGGGCGCAGACCCACGGGGTCCCCCCCATCCGCCTGCTCCTCAGCGACTGCGCCCGGCTCTATTACACCCTGGTCCTCCGGGTCCCCGGGGTCCGGGACTACACCTGCGGCTACCGCCTCTACACCCGCGCCGCCCTGGAAAAGGCGGCGGCACGCTACGGGGACAAACTCATCACCCGCCAGACCTTTTCCTGTATGATGGAGCTGTTGTATAAGCTCCACCGCTGCGGCTGCCGCTTCGCCGAGGTGCCCTTTACCCTGCGCTATGACGACAAGGGCGGGGCCAGCAAAATGCGGGTGGTGAAAACCATGGTGGACAGCCTCTCCACCGCCTTAAAGCTGCGGCTGGGGCGGTGAGGGTTGTATAAGGTACTATTTGAGGTGGAGCAGAAAGATGAAAAAATGGCTTTACTTTACAGATAAAAAGAAATGGCTTCAAGGGTTTTTCATCCTTCTGTTATGTTTCAGCCTGCTTACCCTGGCAGGTTCCGTGTACAAAGCCCACAAGCTGGAATATTTGTATGAAGCCACCCCGGAAGAACTAGCGCGATGCTTAACGGATAAGGGCCTGCTGTCCTCTTGGGGGTGGTATTCTGAGGATGAGATTGTTTCCCACCAATGGGACTCCACTGGAATTTCTGAGCTGGGGACTGTGACCTTGGAGGAAACACAAGCGCTCAGGATAGAGGTCAAAACCAGGTTTGGGGCGGCGAAGATTGCCATTTTATCACCACAGGGAGACCTTGCCCTCCTGGAATCGCCAGCGGGACCCTATGTTGCCCAAAGTACAGGGGAGTATCGAGTTTATAGTGTGATGAAACACTTTTGGGGAGCAATCCAAGTGACGCAGTCTGATTTGACGTGACGCACTGAGGCGGCCTCTGTTTTTCAGAGGCCGCCTTTTCCACGTATCACAACAAAAGGAGGTCTCCACCGGATGAAAAGCAAGAGAACCGTCCTATCACGCCAAAAACTGGAAGCCTGATGCTTCCCCCCACCCCTTTTTGTCCCCTTTGTGTGGATAACCGAAAACACCCCGTCAAGATTGGTAAACCTACCAAATCAAGTTCCCTCAGGCGTTCTTGCGCAAATGACAACTTTCGATTATAATAGGGAAGCATCGACTTTAGATTGATAACCCTGCCGCCGGCACCGCGGCAGATGGGAGGAAGCGATATGTCCCTACACGCCCCCACAGAGACCGCCCCGGAAGTCCATACCGTGCTCCCTGTCCCAGAGGCCCCCGCCGCCCTGGAACAGCAGCCGGAGGAGGCCCTACAAGGGGAACAGGCGCCGGGCAAACTCCGGCGCGGCTGGCAGGCCCTCTGGGCCCGGCTCAGCGCCAAGCCCACCCATCCGGTGGCCTTCACCCTCACCAGCCTCCTGGCGGCCCCGCTGATTACCCTCTACGCCAGCCAAGTGGTCTGGCTCCAAAGCCTCTGGAAGCCCCTGCCCTGGATGCTGGGGCACCTGGGGGCCGTGGGGCTGTTCTGGCTGCTGTTTTCCAGCGCCAGCCTGGCCTTGTACGGCCTCATCCGCCGCCTGTTCTGGGCCTTTATCCCAGAGGTCGGGCTGTTCATGGGGGTGGCGGTGTCCAGCCGCATCAAATACGACATCACCGGGGCACCCCTGCAGCTGAGCGACTTCTCCATGGTAGGCAAGCTGGGGGAGATCACCGGCTTTGCCACAGAACAGCTCATCCCCACCCTGCTGACCATTTCCGGCATCGTGGTGGCCGCCATCCTCACCGAGACCTTGCGGCGGAAGGAGACCTGGCACCTCTCTTGGAAAAAGGGCCTGATTATGGCCCTGGTGAGCTTGGCGGTGCTGGTCTCCGCCTTTTTCCCCGGCCCCCTGCAAGCCGCCGCCAGCTATTTGGAGCGGGACTGCGTGGACCAGATGGAGCGCAACGACGAGAGCGGCGTGGTGCTGGGGCTGTACGCCGCCTGGGTCCACCGCCAGGCCGCCGGCCGGGGGGAGGCCAATGAGCAGCTCCAAGCCCTGGCCCAGCGGGTGGTGGAGGACGCCGCCCAACCCACCCCCTGCGCCCTGGAAGAGGTGCCGGACATCATTTTCATCACCTCCGAGAGCTTCTTTGACATCACCCGGCTCAAAGAGCTGAAATTCACCCAGGACCCCCTGCCGGTGTTCCACCGCCTGGCGGAGGAGGGCACCAACGGCCGCTTTTATTCCAACACCTTCGGCGGCGGCACCGGGAACGTGGAGATGGAGATGTTCACCTGCCTTTCCAGCGGCCTGCTCAAGGAGGGGGACACCCTGTGTACCCTAGAGGATGAACTATATGAGACCCTCCCCACCACCATCCGGGCCCTGAAAAAGGCAGGCTATTCCACCACCGCCATCCACTCCTACAACGACGAGCTCTTTGAGCGCCGGGACAACTTCCCCGCCATCGGCTTTGACAAGGTGATCTTTGACCGGGACTTCACCACCGAGCCGGAGATGGCCGGGATCTACATCTCTGACGACAGCCTGGTCAACGAGATTATCCACCACTACGAGAAGCGGAACACCCAGAAGCCCTGTATGATTTACGGCCTGTCCATGGAGAACCACCAGCCCTACTACGACGGGAAGTATGAGGACAGCTCCGGCTTCCCCGCCCGGTGCAGCCAGCTGAACCAGGAGGACTTGAAGATTGTGGACTCTTTGGTCCACAGCCTCAACCACGCCGACGCCGCCCTGGGGCGGCTGGTGGAGTACTTCTCCCAGGTGGACCGTCCGGTGCTGCTGGTGTTTGTGGGGGACCACCTCCCCTCCCTGAAGCTCACCGACGAGGAGTACATCTACTGCCGCCTGGGCTACACCCCCCCGGAGCCCACCACCAACTGGAACGAGGACAGCATGCGGGAGCGCCTCACCACAGAGTACGTGATTTGGAGCAACTATGAGGCGGAGCCCAAGGCCGACGAGGACCAGAGCTGCACCTTCCTGTGGCTGGAAGTCCTGCGCCGGGCAGGGGTGCCCCTGAACGACTACTTCTCCTGGCTGCTGGAAAACGTGCGGCCCTACATGCTCAAAACCCAGGGCCGGGTATTTGTCCCCCCCGACGGCAGCGTCACCTACCATCCCGACAGCAGCGGGGCCCTGGCCTTGGAGAGCTACACCGCCCTGCAAGAGGCCCTGCTCTATGGCAAATAATCAACAACGGAAGGAGGCCACAGCGATGGCCCTGCCCCCCAATCCCCACCGCGCCGCCCTGGCGGAAGCGGCGGTGGCGGTGTTGAACCGCTACCAGGACTTCCCCTCCACCTACGCCCTCTCCGCGGCCCTGGCCCCGGCGGTGGACGGCCAGCCCCGGATTGCCGTGACCCTCACCCGGCCTGACGGCACCCCCTTTGTCCAGAGCCCGGACCCCCTGGACCAAAAGCTGGCCAATTTGGACCGGCAGCAGGTGGTGGTGCGCCCCTTCTACCTGCCCCAGATGAAAAACCTCTGGGACGAGAGCGACGCCAACCGCTTCCAGACTGTGGACTTTGACTACGCCGCCATCCTGGGCTACGCCCAGGGGGAGGACGGGGCCCTGTTCCTGAAGAACTTCTACTTCCTCCCGGCGGAGGCCTTCCTCAACGGCCAGGCGCCCAAGGAGGACGGCTACCACATCCCCCTGGCCAGCTTCAACGCCTACCGCCTGAGCCTGGACCCCCGGAAAACCTTCGCCCGCTTCCTGTACCTGGCCGAGCGGATGGGGGAGGCCTTGGAGTACCAGTATGACCAGCTGGGGTTCTTTTACAGCAACCCCTGACATAGCCTATCAGGAACGGATGGGTGTTAGCTTCCATGCACCGCAACACGGGCCGCCGTTTTCGGCGGCCCGTTCTTTATACTACGGTACGACAGCCATTTGCTTTGAACAATACAGAGGAGGACCCCCATGGATACCCTGACCATCACCGGCCTGCGCACCCAGTTCCAGACCCCCAAAGGCCCCCTCCCCGCCGTGGACGGGGTGGACCTGCGCATCCCCAAGGGGACCATCGTGGGGCTGGTGGGGGAGTCCGGCTGCGGGAAGAGCGTCACAGCCCTGTCGGTTTTGGGGCTGGTGCCCCCGCCGGGGGAGGTGGTGGGGGGCACCATTGACTTCTGGGGACAGGATTTGCGCCGCTGCCCAGAACAAGAACTCCGCCGCCTCCGGGGCAACCGCATCTCCATGATTTTCCAGGACCCCATGACCTCCCTGAACCCGGTGGTCCCGGTGGGGGAGCAGGTGGCGGAGGGCCTGCGGCTGCATCTGGGCCTGGGCCGCCGGGCAGCCAAGGCCCGGGCCCTGGACTGCTTCCAGCAGGTGGGCATCCCGGACCCGGCAGGGCGCTGCGGGGCCTACCCCCGGGAGCTCTCCGGGGGGCTGCGGCAGCGGGTGATGATTGCCATGGCCATGGCCTGCCAGCCGGAGCTGCTCCTGGCCGACGAGCCCACCACCGCCCTGGACGTGACCATCCAGGCCCAGATCCTCCAGCTGATGGCCCAGCTGCGCCGGGAGCAGGGCACGGCAATTCTACTCATCACCCACAACATGGGGGTGGTGGCCCAGCTGTGCGACTATGTGTATGTGATGTACGCCGGGGAGATCGTGGAGGAGGCGGAGACCTTCGCCCTCTTCCGCCAGCCCCGGCACCCCTACACCCAGGGGCTGCTGCGGGCCATCCCCTCCTTGGAGGGCGGGGCCCTGACCCCCATCCCCGGGGCGGTGCCGGAGCTGGGGGCCCTGCCCCCGGGCTGCCGCTTCTGCGGCCGCTGCCCCAAGGAGACGGCGGACTGCCGGGAGAGGCACCCGGCGTTGGAGACCGTGGCGGCAGGCCACCGGGCCCGCTGCCTCCACCCCGAGGAGTAGGGAGGGAGCAGCGGCCCGTTTCCCCACCTACGTTACCTGCCCCATCCCCCCAGAAAGGAGCCCGCCCATGACCATCCTGGCGGAAGCCTGCAACCTATCCAAAACCCACCCCACCCGGAAGGGCCCCCTGCAAGCGGTGTCCCAGGTCAACCTGTGCATTTATGAGGGGGAGACCTTGGCCCTGGTGGGGGAGTCCGGCTGTGGAAAAACCACCCTGGGACGGCTGTTCCTGGGCCTGCTCCCCCCCACCCAGGGCCAAGTGTACTTTGACGGCACGGATTTGTCCACCCTCCCCCCCAAGGCCCTCCGGGCCCTGCGGCGGCAGATGCAGCCGGTGTTCCAGGATGCCGCCGCCGCCCTGAACCCCCGGCGTACCGTGGCGCAGCTTTTGGGGGAACCCCTGCGTATCCACAAGCTCTGCCCCCGGGAGGAGCGCCCCCGGCGGGGGCGGGCGCTGTTGGAGGAGGTGGGCTTGTCCCCGGCCCTGCTGGAACGCTATCCCCATGAGCTCTCCGGGGGCCAACGGCAGCGGGTGGGCTTGGCCCGGGCCCTGGCCCTGCGGCCAAGGCTGCTGGTGTGCGACGAGCCGGTGTCCGCTCTGGACGTGTCCGTCCAGGCCCAAATGCTCAACCTGCTCTCGGAATTGCAGTCAGCCCATGGCCTGACCTACCTGCTCATCTCCCACGACCTGGGGGTGGTGCGCCACAGCGCCGACCGGGTGTGCGTGATGTTCCTGGGGCGGCTGTGTGAGCTGGGCCCCCGGGAGGCCATCTTCACCCGCCCCCGGCACCCCTACACCCAGCTCCTGTTGGAGTCCATCCCCCGGCCAGACCCCCGCCAGCGCCGGGAAGGCCCCCTACCGGCCGGGGAGGTCCCCAGCCCCCTGTCGCCGCCCTCGGGCTGCCCCTTCCGTACCCGCTGTTCCCACGCCCAGCCCCTGTGTGCCCAGAGGGTGCCGGAGTTGCGGGAGGTAGATGGATGCCAAGTGGCTTGCCACTTCCCCTTAGAAAGCAAAAATTAAAGTTTTCGTCCACCTTTTTCAGCCGAAGCGCGGAGCCGTCGTGAGCAGCGGG
>CAJUCB010000071.1 GCA_910584805.1 uncultured Oscillospiraceae bacterium | reverse complement strand
TTTCTTTAGCTTTTCATTAAGAAATATTTCCTAGAGAAGTGCTTGCATTATAGGCAGTAAAGGTGTATAATACATCGGGATTGAAAAGGGAAGCCTTAGACATTTTTGTAGTTTTGCCTAATTTCATATTTTTTCTTTCTTTTTTTACCTTTCCCTCTTGAAAAAATATCAGCTTTTATGGTATTATATAATTTAAATCCACTTTCTCTCAATACCTATGATCCTGTATTCAGAGTTTAATAAAAGACACCTAAAAGAGACAAGGAGGAAGTCGCTATGCTTGGCAACAGCATCAAAAAATTTGCACTCAATCAAGCCTTCTCTTACATTGAGAAGGATCCCATTAAGAACCTGGTCCATGTGATGGACATGATCGACAAATTCGCCGGTGACGGTCCTCAAAGTTTCCCTCGCCAGCGGGCGGCCGTCCGCGAAGCCGTCAGCAATGAGGACGCCACCTCCCACAAGCTGGTGGTGCGGATGATGACAGAAATGGACCTGGGCTTCACGGAAACCCTACTGTCCAACTTCTTCCTCAACGCCAGCATCACCGGCTGGAAGAAGGGTGACGAAATCCGCCAGAAATATGACTGCAACGTCCCCTGGGCCATCCTGTTGGACCCCACCTCCGCCTGTAACCTCCACTGCAAGGGCTGCTGGGCAGCGGAATATGGCAATAAGCTGAACCTGTCTTATGAGGAAATCGACGACATCATCCGCCAAGGCAAGGACATGGGCACTTATTTCTACATCTACACCGGCGGCGAACCCCTGGTGCGGAAGCATGATCTTTTGAAGCTCTGTGAAGCCCACAACGATGCCATCTTTATGTGCTTCACCAATGCCACCCTCATCGACGAGGAGTTTGCCCAGGGCATGGCTAAGGTGAAAAACTTCGTCCCCGTTATCAGCGTGGAGGGTTTTGAGGAGGCCACCGATTCCCGCCGGGGCAACGGCACCTACGCCAAGGTGGTCAAGGCCATGAAACTGCTTAAGGAGCACCGCCTGCCCTTCGGCGTGTCCACCTGCTACACCAGCAACAACGTCAAGGACGTCAGCTCCGAGGCCTATATCGACCAATTGGTGGAGTGGGGCGCATTCTTTGTGTGGTACTTCCACTACATGCCCGTGGGCAAGGACGCTGTACCTGAGCTCATGCCCAATCCCGAACAGCGGGAATATATGTATCACCAGATCCGCTCCATGCGCAATACCAAGCCTATCTTCATGATGGACTTCCAGAACGACGGCGAGTATGTGGGGGGCTGCATCGCCGGTGGGCGGCGCTATCTGCACATCAACGCCAACGGTGACTGCGACCCCTGTGTATTCATCCACTACTCCGACTCCAACATCCGGGAAAAGACCTTGCTGGAAGCCCTGCGCTCCCCCCTGTTTAAGGCCTACCATGACGGGCAGCCCTTCAACGACAACCACCTGCGCCCCTGCCCCATGTTGGAGAATCCTCAGGCCCTGCGGGATATGGTCAACAAAACCCAGTCTGCGTCCACGGACATGGAGTCCCCCGAGATGAAGCAGGCATCGGGCAAATAAGAAGATATTGCACATTTTGTCAAAAAAGTGTATGATACCTTTGGTATGAATACCGGAGGCCTGTCGGGATTCACCCACAGGCCTCCGGTTTTTCCACTTTGTCTCAACTGAGAGGTACGACTATGTCTGCAAATACAAAAGACTACCCCACCCAAGGCCTCACCTCCGCGCAGGTCCAAAAGCGTAGAGACGCCGGCCTGGAGAATACCCCGCCGGAGTCCCCCACCAAGTCCGTACAGCGGATCGTGCTGGAAAACGTCTTTTCCTTCTTCAACCTCATCTTCTTCGTCCTGGCTGGCATTCTCATCGCCGTGGGCTCCTTTGACGAGCTGCTTTTCCTAGGGGTGGTCCTGGCCAACACCGCCATTGGTATTGTCCAGGAACTTCTGTCCAAGAAAAAGCTGGACGAGCTCTCCCTACTCTCCGCCCCCAAATCCCAGGTGATCCGGGACGGCAAGTCCGTTACTGTCCCCACCAGCAGCCTGGTGAAGGACGACCTGGTAGTGCTGGGGGCAGGGAACCAGATCACTGCCGACGCCCAAGTGGTGTCCGGTTCTGTCCAGGTAAACGAATCCCTCATCACCGGTGAATCCGACGAGATCGCCAAAAGCCCAGGGGACACCCTCCTCTCCGGCAGTTTCGTGGTTTCCGGGAAGTGCCGGGCCTGCCTCACCAAGGTGGGGGCAGAATCCTACGCGTCCCAGCTAACCAACGAGGCCAAGAAATCCAAAAAGAGCCATCTGCCCGGCATGATGCGCTCCCTCAACCGCCTGCTCTTGGTCATTGGCATCCTCATCATCCCCATTGGACTGTTGCTCTTCCACCGGCAGACGGCCCTGCTGGGCCTGTCCGTGAAGGAAGGGGTGGAGACCACCGCCGCTGCCGTCATTGGCATGATCCCGGAGGGGCTGTACCTCCTGGTGAGCGTAGCCTTGGCCACCAGTGTGGCCCGGCTGGCCACCAAGGGCACCCTGGTCCAGGACTTGAAGTGTACAGAGACCTTGGCCCGGGTGGACGTGCTGTGTGTAGACAAGACCGGCACCATCACCCAGCCGGAGATGGCCTATCAGGGCTTGATCCCCCTCAGCCCCGATCTCAGCCAGGAAGCTCTGACCACCGTGCTCTCTGACTTCGTCTCCAACATGCAGCCGGACAACGAGACCATGGTTGCCCTGCAAAAGGCCCTGAAACGGGAGGGGGCCCGGAATGCCGTCCAGGTCCTGGGCTTCTCCTCGGAGACCAAATACAGCGCCGTGGCCTACAGTATGGAGGAGTGTTACGTCCTGGGGGCCCCAGAGTTCATCTTAGGAGAGGCCTACGCCCCTTACCGCGACACCGCCGAAGAGGCCATGGCCGACGGCAGCCGGGTGTTGCTTCTGGCCGCCTGCAAGCCGGGCCCTGACGGCCGGGGCATTGCCTCCCCCAGCGCCTTAGCGTTTGTGTGCCTGAAAAATCCGGTGCGGGAAAAGGCCAAGGAAACCTTTGCGTTTTTCCACCAACAAGGGGTCACGGTAAAGGTGATCTCCGGGGACAATCCCGTTACCGTATCCGCTGCCGCCAAAGAGGCGGGAATCCAGGGCGCGGAGCGCTATGTGGACGCCTCCACCCTGAAAAACTACGAGGATGTGGAGGCCGCCTGCCAGGAATACAACGTCTTTGGCAGGGTGAAACCCAACCAGAAGAAACTACTCATCCAGGCCCTGCAAAAGGCGGGGCATACCGTGGCCATGACCGGGGATGGGGTCAACGACGTGCTGGCCCTCAAGGAGGCTGACTGCTCCATTGCTATGGCCTCCGGCAGCGATGTAGCCGCCCAGATCTCCGACCTGGTGCTGATGAACTCTGACTTCTCCTCCATGCCCGACGTGGTGGCGGAGGGGCGGCGGGTCATCAACAACATTGAGCGCTCCGCCTCCCTCTACCTGGTGAAAAATATCTTCTCCCTGATCCTGGCTGTTATCTCCATCACGGCAGTGTTTTCCTATCCCCTGACCCCCTCTCAGCTCACCTTGATGAGCCTGGTGTCCATTGGCATTCCCTCCTTCGTCCTGGCCTTGGAGCCCAATGAAAACCTGGTCAGTGGACAGTTCCTGCGCAACGCCATCCTCCGGGCTCTCCCGGCGGCGTTTACGGACTTGTTCATCATCATCTTCGTCTTGCTCTTCCAACAGGCGTTCCAAATGGATAACGACCAGATCTCCACCATCACCGCCCTGTTGGTGACCATTGTTGGCTTCTTCATGATTTGGAAGGTGGCCAAACCGGTGAACCTGCTGCATCTGGGGATGATGGGGGCGTTGATCCTCCTGCTCTTAGTGATCCTCCTCTTCTTCCCCGGCGCGTTCTCCCTGTCCGCCCTGGACTTTGGCAGCTTCCTGGTGTTGACGGTGTTTATCCTCCTGATCCCCTCGGTTATCTGGCTGCTAAACAAGCTGCTGGAAGGCGGCGGCTTGTTGTTCAACCGCGTCAGCGGTGGGAAGTACGCAGAATAATCAAATGCAATACCCCTGCGGCCCCTTCACGAACAGAAGTGAGGGACCGCGGGGGCTTTTTATCGTGTTATGGTACACCTGACCACCGGGACTGTCACCCCAAGGGTGAGCAGCTCCGCCAGGGGGATTGCAAGCCAAACCCCCATGACCTGGAATACCTTTGGCAACGTCAGCAGAAGAACCGCGATCCATCCAAAGGTCCTCAGAAAGGATATGGCCGCGGAGGCCTTTCCCTTGGACAGTGCGGTGAGGCATGCGGAAGCAAAGATGTTGCAGCCAGAGAAAAGGAAACCAAAGGAGACGATGGAAAAGCCCTCCTCCGTGATGGCAAATACCGCCGCGTTCTCCTTGGCGAACAGCCCCGCAATGGTTTCCCCGCCAAAGAAGGAAAGGAGAAAGACGAAAAGGGACACCACCAGGATACAGCGGAAGCAAAGATAGACGATACTCCTGAGCTGTTTCTCATCCCCACTCCCATAGTGGTAGCTGATCACAGGGGCTACCCCCATAGAAAAGCCAATGGTAAGGGCTGTCAGCAGGAATTGGGCATATATCATCACCGTAACCGCCGCCACGCCATCCTCCCCCAACAGTTTCATCATAGACGCATTGAAGAGAAAGGTGGTGACGGCAGTGGATAATTGGCTGACCAGTTCCGAAGCCCCATTGGAACAGCTTTTCCACAAAACTGCGGCATCTAGTCTCGGCCTACAAAAGTGCAGCTCGCTTCTGCCTGTGAAAAAGAATACCGTCCCCATCAGGGTCGGGATCATAGAGCCGATGCCTGTCCCAAGGGCCGCGCCTTTGATTCCCATTTGTAGAAAGACAAGAAAGAAACCGTCAAAGGCAATGTTCGCAACACCTGCCAACACAGAGAGGATCAGACCCAAGGTGGGTTTGCCTGCGGTGACAAACAGCGTTTGATATAAGACCTGCATGATATTCCCCACAGCAAACACCAGTTGTATGGTCAGATAGTCCCTGCAATAGGGAAACAATCGTTCACTGGCCCCCAAGCCCCAGACAATTTCCTCCAAAAAAAGCAGGCCAAGGGCGGTGATGGCCAAGCCTGTGAGCAGTCCCACCAAAATAATCAGAGTAAAATCCTGCCGCGCCTCCCGTACCTTTCCCTGTCCTACCTTCGCCGCAACGATGGCGCTCCCCCCTGCCGCCAGCATGGTCCCCAAGCCCACAATCAGGTTGATCACAGGACAGACAATATTGATGGCGGACAAGGCGTCGGTATGGACAAAACGGGCTACAAAAAATGTATCCGTTATGGTGTACAAGCCCATAAACAGCATCATAATCATGCTTGGCGCTGCAAAGCGCAGCAGGGCCGGCCCGTGAGCCCGCTGGGCCAGGGGGTTGCTGTATACTTCACCCATCGCTGGCTTCCCTCTTGTTTTCCGGAGGAAACACAAAGCGCTGTACCGGATAACCATATTCCACAAGGAGCTCCCGCTCCACAAAGCCCATGCGGCGATATTCCTCCCGGTAGCCCGTATCCGCCCGGTCCCCTGCGCGGAAGGTCGTCACGGTAATCGTCTGGCCCCGCAGCAGTCCATTCGACAGACAGTCAAGAAATCGTTGGGCAAGGCCCTGGTGACGGTATTGGGGATGGATGGCCAGGTAGTCTATGCTCCCAGGTTCAGTGGAAAACCCCATGGCGCCAATCAGCAGCCCGCCATCCCGTAGGATTAGAGCCCTTTCCGACGCGATATACTGCCGCAACCGCGCCCTGTACTCCCCTTGGTCCAGGCAGGGGTAGCCGTCTACTGTGAGACGCACCAGCTCCATCCAGTCCTCCATGTCCTCAGGTCCCGCAAAATGGATTGCCTCCCTTGCACAATCCATACCGGCTGGCAACTCCTTCAAGTGAAGTTCCAGTTGCAGGGGATAAAAGGCCTCTGCCTCCCGAAAGTCCCCAGGGGTCATTTTATACAGCGCTTTGAAGCGCCCTGTAAACGCCTGTTGGCTTTCATAGCCGCTCATTAGGGCAATCTCCAAGATTGGTTTTCTCGAAAAAACCAAAAACTTTGCCGCCTGGGTCAATTGCCGTCTCTGGACATAGTCGTGGACTGTCAGCCCCACTGTCTTGGTAAAACAGCGGTGCAGGTAGAACTTGGAATAGTGCAGCGCGGCCGCCACGGTTTCCAGCTCTAGCTTGCCATTCAGATGGCCCTCGATATAGCGAATGGCCTGGGCCGTAATGTGTGTCTGGTTTTGCATCCAGCTCCCTCCCTTCTAAACGAAAATCATAGCACAAAGGATGGTTCGGGTTTTCATCATCCTTGCTCTATTCTCCCTCCATCCTGAACCCTAGACCTCCCGACACAAGGGAAAGGGCACCTCCCAGCGGGAAGTGCCCTTTCTATGGCTTGATGTTACACGATCCGTTTTTGATTACTTATCGTCGATCTCTCTGACCAGACGGGCGGTGTCACGGGCGATCACCAGCTCCTCGTTGGTGGGGATGAGGAGGATCTTATTGGGGGAGTCGTCGGAGGAAATGATGGCCTCCTTGCCCCGGACGTTGTTCTTCTCCGGGTCGATCTTCAGGCCCAGGAACTCCAAGCCCTCCATGATCCGGGCGCGGAGGGTGGCGGAGTTCTCGCCTACGCCAGCGGTAAAGACCACTGCGTCCACACCGCCCATGGCAGCAGCACAGGAGCCGATGCGCTTGGTGACCTTGAAGCAGAAGATGTCGATGGCCAACTGGGCACGCTCGTTGCCCTCACTGGCAGCAGCTTCCAGGTCGCGGAAGTCGGAGGAGACGCCAGAGACGCCCAGCATACCGGACTCCTTGTTCAGCACGTTCTCCACGCGCTTGGCGGAATAGCCACGCTGGTCTGCGATGTACTCGGTGATGGCAGCGTCGATGGCACCGGCGCGGGTACCCATGGGCAGGCCGTCCTGGGGGGTGAAGCCCATGGAGGTGTCGATGGACTTGCCAAACTTCACGGAACAGGTAGACGCACCGTTGCCCAGGTGGCAAGTAACGATACGCAGTTCCTCAATGGGGCGGCCAATCAGCTCGGCAGCCCGCTGGGAGACATACTGGTGGGAGGTGCCGTGGAAGCCGTAGCGGCGGACCTTATTCTCGGTGTACCAACGGTACGGCACAGCGTAGATAAAAGCCTTGGGGGGCATGCTCTGGTGGAACGCGGTGTCGAACACAGCCACCATGGGCTTGTCGGGCAACACATCCATGCAGGCCTCAATACCGGTGATGTTGGCGGGGTTATGGATGGGAGCCAAGGGGATGCAGGCCCGAATGCCACGCATGACCTTGTTGTCGATGATCACAGAGTGGGTGAAGTTCTCACCACCGTGGACGACACGGTGGCCCACAGCGTCGATCTCGTCCATGCTGGTGATGACACCATAGTGGTTGTGCTGGAGGATGTCCAGGACTTCCTTGATGGCGGCCTCATGGTCGGGCATGTCCACATCAGCGTCGAACACGTCCTTGCCGGTGGGGGTGTGCTTCAGGTGGCCGTCGATGCCGATGCGCTCACACAAACCCTTGGCCAGGACTTCTTCGGTGTCGGGGTCCAGCAGCTGATACTTCAGGGAAGAGCTGCCTGCGTTGATAACCAGAACTTTCATTGTGGTTTTCACTCCTTATTATGTTAAGATGAATGTCTTGCTTCCCGCGGGGTTTCGGGGTAAACTGTTCATATACTCTTATATCTTATCCCATTCTCTCCAAAAGGACAACTGTTTTTTCCCCCAATTTCAAACTTTTTTCACCGAGGACTTTGTTTATGCATACCATAGGTATCATCGCAGAATACAACCCCTTCCACAGCGGCCACCGCCACCATCTGGACAGCCTCCGCCGGGAATTTCCAAACTGTGCTCTGGTCTGTGTCATGAGCGGCAATTTCGTCCAGCGGGGGGACGCCGCCCTGGCGGACAAATGGACCAGAACCCGGCTGGCTCTGCTGGGGGGCGCGGATCTGATGTTAGAACTCCCCACCCCCTGGGCCATCTCCTCGGCAGAGGCCTTTGCCCGGGGAGGCGTGGCTCTGCTGGACGCCACAGGGGTGGTGGACACCCTCTCCTTTGGCAGCGAGGCGGGGGCGCTCCCCCCTTTGAAAGCCGCCGCAGCGGTCTTGGATTCCCCACTCTGGAAGGAGGCCCTTGGAAAGCATCTAGCCCAAGGCCTCCCCTTCCCTGCCGCCCGGCAAAAGGCGGCAGCGGAGTGTTTGGGCCAGGGGGCAGACTGCCTCTCCACCCCCAATAACAACTTGGGGGTGGAATACCTGCGGGCCTTACAGGCCTTGGGCAGCAGCATCCAGCCCCACACCATTCCCCGCCAGGGCGCAGCCCACGACGGGATGGAGCCCAATGCGCTGCACCGCTCGGCCTCCCAGCTCCGTCATGCCCTGCTGTCCGGAGACAGCGCCACCCTCGCCCCGTTCTTGGGTCCCCAGGATGAGGCGGTTTTACGAAAAAATCCCGCCAGCCTGTCCTTCTGCCCCCGCGCCGTACTGGCCCGGCTGCGAGGGATGTCGGAGGCAGACTTTGCAACGCTCCCAGACTGCGGGGAGGGGCTCGACCGTCTGCTCTACCGGGCTGCCCAGCAGGCCACCTCCCTGGAAACGCTGTACAACCTAGTGAAAAGCAAGCGCTATACCCATGCCCGCATCCGGCGGCTGGTTCTGTGGGCTTTCCTGGGGCTGACGGAACAAGACCGTCCAGCGCTGCCCCCCTATCTGCGGGTGTTGGGCTTCTCCCCCAGGGGACAGGCGTTGCTGCGGCAGATGAAGGGCCGTGCCACCCTACCCATCCTGGTAAAGCCCGGCCATATCACCCGGCTATCCCCGGAGGCCCAGCGTCTTTTCCACTTAGAGGCCCGCTGCACAGGCTTCTATGGCCTGTGCCAGCGGGAATTGGGGCAGATTTCCCAGGAAACGGAGTATCGGGCTGGACCGGTGATGATACCCTAGAGGAAAAAGAAACTCCGACCCACAGGGGCCGGAGTTTCTTTTTGCCATTGAGAACTCAGAACAAGCCAGAAATCCGGCCCAGCTCGTCCACGTCAATCTTCTCCGCAGCGGGTACCTTGGGCAGGCCCGGCATGGTGAGGATATCCCCGGTGAGGGCCACAATAAACCCAGCCCCAGCAGATACCTTCAAGTTCCGCACCGTAACGGTGAAGTTCTCCGGCGCACCCAGAAGGGCGGCGTTGTCAGAGAAGCTATACTGGGTCTTGGCCATACAGATGGGGTAGTTCCCAAAGCCCTGCTCTGTGAGCTGCTTGGCCTGCTTCTTGGCGTTGGGGGTAAGCTCCACCTTGCTGCCCCGATAAATCTTGGTGACAATGGCGGTGAGCTTATCTTCAATGGAGCTCTCCAATGCATAGCTGGGCGTATAGGGCTTGGACTGCTCACACAGCCGAACCACTTCCTCTGCCAGGGCCTTGCCGCCCTCGCCGCCCTTGGCCCAGACCTCGGACAGGGCCACGTTGACCCCCAGCTCCTTGCACTTGCTCTCGATCAGGGCCAGCTCCGCTTCGGTATCTAAGGGGAAGCGGTTGATGGCCACCACACAGGGCAGGCCAAAGACCTTGGTGATGTTCTCCACATGGCGCAGGAGGTTTGGCAGACCCTTTTCCAATGCCTCCAAGTTCTCGGTGCCCAGATCCGCCTTGGCCACGCCGCCATGGTGCTTCAAGGCCCGGACAGTGGCCACCACCACCACAGCATTGGGATTCAGCCCCGCCAGGCGGCACTTGATGTCCAAGAACTTCTCCGCCCCCAGGTCCGCGCCGAAGCCCGCCTCGGTGACGGCATAATCCCCCAGCTTCAAAGCCGCCTTGGTGGCCATGATGGAGTTGCAGCCGTGGGCAATGTTGGCGAAGGGGCCGCCGTGGATGAAAGCAGGGGTTCCCTCTAGGGTCTGAACCAGGTTGGGCTTTAGGGCATCCTTCAGCAGGGCAG
>CAJUCB010000070.1 GCA_910584805.1 uncultured Oscillospiraceae bacterium | reverse complement strand
CCGCCCAATATCATCATCGGCACCTCCCTGGGCTACTCCTTCGGGGACTTCATCACCAACACCGGCCTCATCGCCGCCATCGCCCTGGTGGTTACCATCCTTTATTTCTATTTCCGCTTCCATAAGGAGCTGGGGAAAAACGACGGCCAGCAGGCAATCCTAGCCCTCACCTGCCCAGCCCCGCACACTGCCATCACAAACCGGCGGGACTTCGCCCTGAGCTGCGGGATTTTCCTCCTGGCGGTGGTGCTGCTGATTACCCACGCCCAGACCGGCTTCACTGTGGCCCTGATCGGCGTGTTCATCGCCGCCCTCACCCTCATTGCCGCCGGGAAGGACGCCTGGAAGCTCCTGCAAGGCATCGACTATAAGACCCTGCTCTTCTTTATCGGCCTGTTCATTGTGGTGGGCGGCCTGGAAGAGACGGGCATCCTGGAACTCATCGCCGAATGGATCGGCGTTATCAGCGGCGGCAACGCCATCCTCATGGTCTTAATCATTATCTGGGTCTCCGCCGTGGCCAGCGCTTTCGTGGACAACATCCCCTTCGCCGCCACCATGATCCCAGTGATTCGGAGCCTAGCCGTCACCACTGGGGTGGACCTGTCCGTGCTGGCCTGGTCCCTCTCTATGGGCACGGACATCGGCGGCAGCGCCACCCCCATTGGGGCCTCTGCCAACGTGGTGGGCACCTCGGTCTCCGCCAAGGAGGGCCACCCCATCAGCTGGGCCCGCTATTGCCGGACTTCCGTCCCCCCCACCATCATGGTGTTGGCCATCTCGAGCATCTGTATCATCCTGCGCTATTTCTGACCCTCCATATCCTCCCTGTCCACCCCTCCACCTGCTTTTCCAAATGGAAACCGGTGGAGGGGTGATACATCCCTGACAAACAGCGCCGCCTTGGGAGCCCTCCCAAAGCGGCGCTGTTTTGTCATTCACTCTGTTTTCCCCGCCTCTACCTGAGAAGCGGAAGAAAGCTTTTCTTTGATATGCAGCCGGGCCTTACACATCCCCTGGGTCATGGTACCCATAGGACAGAACGCACACCAGCTCCTGGGCTTGAACAGGGCCATCAGCACCAGGCCAATGAGCAGAGAGGTGAGCATCAGACTGTAGAAGCCGAAGCTGTACTGGGCCACCCAGTCGGGCACACCACCGGCAGAATAGGCCCAATGCCAGGGGAGGCGGAAGGACCAAAACAGCTGGACCGCCTGCCGCAGCGAGGCCGCACCGGCCCCCACCAGGTAGGTCTGGAACACCATATTGCCAAACATGGCCATGAAAAACACCAAAAAGCCGTAGCGGAACCAGGTGCTGTACATCCACCTGGGGGTGGGGCGGTTCCGGGACCATTTCAGCCGCGTCCCCAACTTCATGTAGAGCTGCCCCCGGCCACACATGTGGTTGCAGAAAAACTTGTTGCCACCGAAGATGGCGAAGAGCAGGGGCAGGAAGAAGTCCAGCATCCCCAGCCAGGCAAAGAGGATGTTGAAGAAGCCCAGGGAGAAATAGAGGATCGACCAAATCCACAGGTAGTCATACCAATGCTTTTTCATCCCGCAGCCTCCCTTCTAAACACGGAGATACAGCCCACCGGGCAGACCTTCGCGCACTTGCTACAGCCAATACAGCGCTGGCTGTCCACCAGGGCGTAGCAGCCATGGACCACAGAGAGGGCCTGCCGGGGGCAGACCATGAGACAGGTGCCGCAGGATACACAGACCCGGCTGTCCACCGCGGCACACCTTGGGGATAATTTCCGCTCCAAATCAAACACCGCCTTTTCTGAAACTGCCTTGCATAGAGAGCCAAAACAGTTGAAAACAAATCAGCTTGTTTTCAAGTGCCTTGAGTATACCATCCAAGGCAGGCGGTGTATGTAAGCCGGTCACAAAAGGGCCCGGAGCTTCTCCCGGTCCAAAATCTCCACCTGGCCCCGCTTTACTCGGACAATCCCTTCCCCGGCGAAGTATTTCATCACCTTGGTGACCACCTCCCTGGCGCTGCCGATGTTCCGGGCCAGCTCGTCGTGGGTGATCTTCAAGATCTGCTTGCCCTGGCGGGCCATCTCGTCCCAGAGGAAGATGGCCACCCGACGGTCCACCCCCATGAATAAAATCTGCTGCATGGTCCACATCACGTCGGAAAAGCGCTCCGTGGCCTGCTTGTACATGTACAGACCCACATAGGGGTTGCGCTCCATGATGGGATGCAGGACACCGGTGGGAACTACCAGCGCCCGGGCATCCTCCGCCGCGTCGATGAGCAGGTCAAAGGCGATGGTGTCCAACAGGCAGGAGGCGGAGAGCACACAGCTCTCCCCGGTGTGGATGCGAAACAGCGTCACCTCCCGCCCCTCCTCGGAGAGGATGTAGACCCGCAGTGTCCCCGACAGGAGCAGGAGGGCCCCCTTGCAGTCCACATCTGAACGATGGACCCCCACCCCTTTTTCATACGTCATCTCCACGCAGCCCCGGAGGATGGCCTCCTTTTCCTCCGGGGATAGCTGGCCCCAGAAGGGATAGGCGGTGGAAAGCGCCTGTTCCCTGTCCATCCATGGCGCCTGTCCCTGGGCAGGGCCCCCTGCCATTCCCAGCGGCTTCATAGCTGCCGCAACCCCTCAGCCGCGCCGAACAGCATTTCACTGAAGGTGGGGTGGGGGTGGATGACGGCAGACAGCTCATCCGCCGTAAGGCCCTTCTGGATGGCAAGGGTCAACTCCCCCACCATATCTGTGGCCCGGGGGCAAACCAGCTGGGCCCCCAGCAGCTTCCCGCTGGCGCTGTCTGTGACCAGCTTTACATAGCCGCTCTCTGTGCCCTCGATGAGGCACTTGCCGTTGGCACCAGTGAGATATTTTCCAGTTTTGACGGAAACCCCATCTGCTTTGGCCCTCTCCTCGGTGAGGCCTACGGAGGCGATCTCCGGGTTGGTATAGACACAGCTGGGCACCACGGACATGTCCAGGGGCGGCTGCTTCCCGGCAATCACCGCCACAGTGTTCTCCCCCTGGGCGCTGGCCACATGGGCCAGTTGGATGTTCCGGGCCTTGGCGTCCCCGATGACATAGACATGGGGGACACTGGTGCGGCCATCTGCATCACCCACAATGGCCCCCCGCTCCAAGTCCAGGGAAAAGCCCGGCCCGAACAGGCCGTCCAGGTTGGCCTTTCGTCCGGCGGCAGCCAGAACCCCTTGGGCGCTTACCGTGTGCTCCACGCCCTTCTTGTCGGTGTAGGTAAGCTGCATAGCCCCAGGCGTCCCTTCGATCTTCTGGACGCTGGCCTTGGCCTCCACTGTGACCCCCTGCTTTTTCAAAATCATGGTCAAGCGCTGGGCGATCTCCCTGTCCATGAAGGGTAGGATGTGGTCGGCGGCTTCCAGTACCGTCACCTCACAGCCCAGGCAGCGGTAGAGGGTGGCGCACTCCACCCCCACCACGCCGCCGCCGACGATGACCAGGGAGTCGAAGTTTTGCCCGCCCCCCTCTAGGATGTCCCGGCTGTTCCAGACGCCAGGCAGGTCAATGCCGGGGATGGGAGGATAGGCCACCTGGGAGCCGGTGGCGATGATGATATCCTCCACCTCATAGGTCTCCCCATTGCAGCCAATGATCCCAGCTTTTTCGATCTGGGCCTGGCCGGAGACCACGGTAATCTGATTGGCTTTCATGAGCTTTTCCACCCCGTGGCGCAGGGCGCCCACCACCTCGTCCTTGCGCCGGTGCATGGCGGCAAAGTCATAGGTGATGGCCTGGGCCTGGATGCCCAGGGCCTGGGCGTGGCCCAGGGAGGCATAGGTCTCCGCACTGTGGAGCAGGGCCTTGGTGGGCATGCAGCCCCGGTTCAGGCAGGTCCCTCCCAGCTCCTCTTTCTCAAACAGGACCACCTGGAATCCTGCCTTGACCGCTTTCTCCGCAGCGGTATAGCCCCCAGGGCCGCCGCCGATGATGGCAATATCAAACTTCATGGGTCATTCCTCCATAAGCAATGTCAGGATGCTCTCGATCATATCCTCCCCGGCCCCAGGCAGGGCCAGAAGCCTCTGGCGCACCGCCTCCGCCTGCCGGGGACAACCCCGCAAGGCCTCCGGCACCTGGGTCAAAAATTCCGTCTCCAAGCCGTCGGACCACAGGGCCACCTGGCGCAAAACGCCCTCCTCCTGGCTATAGTCCAGCCGCAGGATGCCCCAGGGGAAACAGGCCTCCCGGCTGGTTTCCAAGGGCCGTGTATCCCCGTAGGTCCAAGCCGGGTCGGAAAAGCGGGCGATGCCCTGGGCCAGAGCTTCCCCGTCCAAATCATCCTCAGTGAGGGCTTGCACAGGCAGGCCGTAAACCTGGGCAAAGGCCGCAATCAACGCCTGGCGCAATTCCTCCATGGTCAGCCCAGGATGAAACGCCTGCAAATTTACCACCCGGGCCCGTACCGAAGCGACCCCCTTGGCTTGCAGCTTCAGGGGGGAGACGTTCAAATAGCGCTCCAAGGGGGACAGGTCCACCGACACCATCAGGGTCCCGTGGTGGTAACACTGCTCCCCAGAACGGTAATAGGCGTGGCCGGAAAACTTCCCCCCCTGGACTGTAAGGTCATTGCGCCCGTTCTTCTCCGCAGGGATGCCCAGGGCGCGCACCGCCTGAAGGATGGTCTCCGTCTGCTTCTCCACATCGTAGTCCCGGCGGGCGGTTAAGAAGGTGAAATTTAAATTCCCCAGGTCGTGATACACCGCCCCACCACCAGACAGACGGCGGACAAGCTGTCCGCCGTCTGCTTCCAGTGCCTGGACGCGGCATTCGTTGGCTGCATGTTGGTTGCGCCCGATGACCACGGTGCGCTGGTTTTGCCACAGGTAGAGGATACATTGCCCGGGCTTCACCTGGTGCAGGAGGTATTCCTCCAAGGCCAGGTTGTGGCGGGGGTCCGTGTTCCGGTTGTCAAGCACATACAAGTTACGAAGCATGCGTGGGCCTCCTATCTCCCCGGCTCACTCTGCAAAGCCGTAGCGCAGGATGGGGTCCCGGGCAGCCGTGACCTCGTCGGGACGGCCGATGGGGCAGTGGTGGGGGGCATGGTGGAGGCTTTCCGGGTCGGCCTTGGCCTCGGCCAGGATATCCAGGAAGGCCTGGGCCGCCTGGTCCAAGGTCTCCGGGCTCTCCGTCTCTGTGGGCTCCACCATGAGGGCCTCGTGGACAATCAAGGGGAAGTACATGGTGGGGGGATGGATACCAAAATCCAGCAGGCGCTTGGCCACGTCCATGGCGGTGACGCCGCTGTCCCGGGCCAGGCCTTGGAGGGTCATGACGAACTCGTGCATACACAGGGTATGGTAGGCCATATCATAATGGCCCATCAGCTTTTTCATCAGGTAGTTGGCGTTGAGCACCGCCCCGGCGGAGGCCTCGGGGATGCCCTCCTTCCCCAGGGTGATGAGGTAGGCCAGGGCCTTCACCACCACCAGGAAGTTACCATAAAAGCCCCGGACC
Organism: uncultured Oscillospiraceae bacterium; assembly: GCA_910584805.1. GTDB lineage: Bacteria > Bacillota > Clostridia > Oscillospirales > Oscillospiraceae > Evtepia. The sequence continues at coordinate 4,693 of CAJUCB010000070.1, read as the reverse complement.
TGCCCCATGGTCCGCTGGGGGGTATCAAAGGAATACATCCCGTCTACCGCCTTTACCCTGGGGGCAGGCAGGAAGGGTTCCAGCATGGCCTTGCAGCCCACGGGGCCACTGCCAGGTCCACCGCCGCCGTGGGGGGTGGAGAAGGTCTTGTGGAGGTTCAGGTGGACGCAGTCAAAGCCCATATCCCCGGGGCGGACGTGGCCCATGACGGCGTTGAGGTTAGCCCCGTCGTAGTAGCACAGGCCCCCGGCATCGTGGACAATCTGGGTGATTTCCAGGATATTGGTGTCAAAGAGGCCTACGGTGTTGGGGTTGGTGAGCATCAGGCCGGCGGTGTCGGGGCCTACGGCCTTGCGCAGGGCGTCCAAGTCCACCCCGCCCGCCTCATTGGAGGGCACAGAGACCACCTTGAAGCCCGCCATGGTGGCGGAGGCGGGGTTGGTGCCGTGGGCGGAGTCCGGGACAATAATCTTCGTCCGGGCGGTGTCGCCCTTGGACTGGTGGTATTTGCGGATGAGCAGCAGGCCGGTGTATTCCCCATGGGCCCCGGCGGCAGGCTGGAAGCTCATGGCATCCATGCCGGTGATCTCACACAACAGCGTTTCCGCCCTGTGGAGCACCTCCAAGGCCCCCTGGACCGTCTCCTGGGGCTGTAGGGGATGGACCTGGGTGAAGCCGGGCAGGGCCGCGGCTTCCTCGTTCACCCGGGGGTTGTATTTCATGGTGCAGGAGCCCAGGGGATAAAAGCCATCGTTGACCCCGTGGGTCTGCTTGGCCAGCTCGGTATAGTGGCGGCCCAAGTCGATCTCGGAAATCTCCGGCAGCCGCGGGGGGGCAGTGCGCAGGAGGCTTTGGTCAAAGTCCACCGCCGGGACATCGCAGGCAGGCAGCAGGGTACTGCCCCGGCCGGAACGGCTCCGTTCAAACAACAGTTTCATCTTCCCAGCACCTCCCCAATGACAGCGATGAGCTTATCCATGTCAGCCTTGGTGTTGAGCTCTGTGCAGCACCACAGGACCCCGCCCTCCACCGGCAGGCCCCCCAGGATGCCCTGGGCCTCCAAGACGGCGCGGAGCTTCTCCGGCTCCACAGGGCTGCTGGTGAGAAATTCATGGAAGAAGGGCTTCTCTCCACTGCGCAGGGCAAAGCCCAGCTTGGCCAATTCCCCAGCCAGGTAATGGGCATGGGCGGCGCAGCTCTCCGCCACCTGGCGCAGGCCCCGGGGGCCCATGGCTGCCAGGTACACCGAGGCGGTCATGGCGCACAAGGCCTCGTTGGAGCAGATGTTGGAGGAGGCCTTCTCCCGGCGGATGTGCTGTTCCCGGGCTTGCAGGGTCAGCACGAAGCAGCGGCGGCCCTCCGCGTCGGTGGTCTCCCCGACGATCCGTCCGGGGAGCTTACGCATCATGGCCTGCTTGCAGGCCATAAAGCCCAGATAGGGGCCGCCAAAGGACAGGGGCATCCCCAAGGGTTGGCCCTCGCCTACGGCGATATCCACGCCGTACTCCCCGGGGGTTTTTAAGAGGCCCAGGGAGATGGGGTTCGCCCCCATGATGACCTTGGCCCCCGCCTCATGGGCAGCGGCCACCAAGGCCTCCATATCCTCCAAGACCCCGTAGTAGTTGGGGCTCTGGACATAGACGGCGGCGGTATCTTGGGCCAGCACGGCCTTCAGGGCAGCGGGGTCGGTGGCACAGCCGTCCACAGGCAGGACCGTCACCGGTACCTCCCGGCTCTCACAATAGGTCTGGATCACCGCCAGGGTCTGGGGGTCCGCGGCACCGGAGACAATCACACCGCTGCGCTTGCGCTCCTGGCACATAAAGACAGCCTCAGCGGCGGCCACCGCCCCGTCGTAGACCGAAGCGTTGGAGACGTCCATGCCGGTGAGCTCACAGATCTGGGTCTGGTACTCAAAAATGGACTGCAACACCCCCTGGCTGATCTCCGCCTGGTAGGGGGTGTAGGCGGTGAGGAACTCCTCCTTGTTTGTCACCGTCTTTACGATGGAGGGGATATAGTGGCGGTAAGCCCCGGCGCCCCGGAAAACATGCTGGAACACCCGGTTCTTGCTGGCCATCCCGGCCATTTCCTGGCTGACCTCCAACTCGCTGAGCCCCTCCGGCAGGTCCAGGGCCTTGACCCGGACAGAGGCGGGGACCACGTCAAAGAGCTGGTCGGTGGAGGCCAGGCCGATGGCCTGGAGCATGGCTTGCCGTTCTTCCCCTGTGGCGGGAATATAGCTGCCCATCTTACGCCTCCTCTGCGGCCACCACAGCCGCGTAGCCCTCCGCGTCCAAGAGCTCCTCGGTGTCGCTGACATCGCTGACCTGGATCAGCCAAGCTTCATAGGGGGACTCGTTCACCAGGGCGGGGTTGTCCAGCAGGTCCTCATTGACGGCTGTGACGGCCCCGGTGACAGGGGAGAACACGTCAGAGACGGCTTTTACGGACTCCACGTCGGAGAAGGACTCCCCAGCTTTGACGTTGTCCGCCTCCTCCGGCAGGTTGATGAACACAATGTCACCCAGGGCGCTCTGGGCATAGTCGGTGAGGCCAATGGTAAAGACCCCGTTCTCCTCCTTGATCCACTCGTGGGACTTGCTGTACTTCAGTTCGGCGGGAATGTTAGACATGATGGTTTCCTCCATTGCTTCCAATGTTTTTTTGTTTATACTAGTGTACCCCAGGAGTGGGGCTTATTTCCCTCTGGTGTAGAAGGGCAGGGGGATGATCTTGGCCGCCACCTTGCGGCCCCGGACGTCTACCTCCACTTCCGTGCCAGGGGCAGTGTGCTGGGCGTCCACCAGGGCCATGGCAACGGCCTTGCCCAGGTAGGGGCAGTGGGTACCGGAGGTGGTCACGCCGATCTTCTCTCCCCCTGCAAACACCGCCTGCCGCTCCCGGACGATGCCCCGGCCGGTGACTTCCAGGCCGATGCGGACCCGCTGGGGGGCACCGGCGGACACCAAGGCCTCCCTGCCGATGAACTCCGCCTTGTTCAGCTTGACGCCAAAGTCCAGGCCGGCTTCCAAGGGGGTGATGGTCTCGTCCATCTCGTGGCCGTACAGGGGCATGGCGGCTTCCAGGCGGAGGGTATCCCGGGCCCCCAGGCCGCAGGGGATGAGGCCAAATTCCTCGCCGGTCTCCCGCAGGAGCTTCCACAGCTTGGGGGCATTCTCGTTGGAGGTGTAAATCTCATAGCCCAGCTCACCGGTGTAGCCGGTGCGGGAAATCAGGCACTTCATGCCCTGAATCTCCACGTTGGGCAGGGCGGTATAATAGCCCTTGGGCACCTGGTCCTCCGGCAGCAGCTTTTTCAGGATTGCCGGGGCCTTGGGGCCTTGGAGGGCCAACTGGGCCACGGAGTCGGAGATATCCTCACACTTGGTCCCATCCAAGACGTTGGCGGCCATGTGGGCGTAATCCTTCTCCCGGTTGGAGGCGTTGACCACGGCCAGGTAGGCCTCTTCCCCGAACTTGTACACCACCAGGTCGTCGATGGTGCCCCCCTGGGGGTTGCACATCACGCCGTAGCGGACCTTGTTCACAGGCATATTGCTGTAATCATTGGTCAGCAGGTGGTTCAGGCTGGCTAGGGCCGTGGGGCCGGTAAAGAGGATTTCCCCCATGTGGGAGACGTCGAAGAGCCCGGCCTGCTGCCGCACAGCCATGTGCTCCTTGATCACCCCACTGCCGTACTGAACCGGCAGCAGGTAGCCGGCAAAGGGCACGATCTTGCCGCCCTCGGCCACGTGGATGTCATAAAGCGGGGTTTTCCGTTCCATAACGATTCACTCCTTTTCCTTGCAGCATGCAAGTGGTTGGGATAACAAAAACGGAGGCACCATATTTGGCGTATGCCAAATACCGTGCCCCCGTAATTTAACCTGAAAGATTCTCCGCAGGTGCGGATTGCCTCTTCGGTGCGTCCTTCGCTTTCCGGAGTTTCGTCCGAAACCGGTCCTTTTGCCTGAGAGTTTTTGCAGCCCCTTCGGCTCCGCCTGGGCGGGATCTCCCGGTTTCCTCATCCGAATGATATGTGGTTATGGTGCCCGCATTGTGCTGGTCTCCTGACGGGGCGATGCCAGGAGGCAACTTTGTTTCGCTCCTATTATAATAACCAAAATTTCCCCTGTCAATGATTTTTCTGGATCAGGGGGAAATTTTAGGCTCCCTTACTGGGTGATGAGCGATACAAAATTCATCAGCATCTGGGCGACCTCGCCACGGGTGGCGGTACCGCCGGGGTTGAGGCTGCCGCTGTTGTCGCCCTGGATGATACCGGAGCCCACAGCCCAGCCCATGGCCTGGGCGGCCCAAGAGGACACGTCCTCTGCCCCGTCCATGCCATCGTAGCTGCCCAGGGTACCCTGGTTGCCGTGGATGGTCTGGACGTAGCGGTACAGCATCACGGCCATCTCCTGGCGGGTGATGTTGCGCTGGCCGTTGAAGCCGCTGGCATCGCCGGTGACGATGCCCTTGCCTGCTGCCCAGGCGGCCGCGTTGGCGTAATAGCCGTCGGCGGGTACATCATCAAAGCTGACGGAACCGGCGGCGGGGGTGCTCTCCAAGCGGTGGAGCACCGTCACCAGCATGGCCCGGTTCATGGGCTCGTCGGCCTTGAAGCGGTTGCCCTCCATGCCCTGGAACAGGTTGCGGCTGCTGACGAACGCAATGGAGTTCTTGGCCC
>CAJUCB010000069.1 GCA_910584805.1 uncultured Oscillospiraceae bacterium | reverse complement strand
CGGGAAAAGCAGCACCCGGCCAAGCGGAGCTTCCAGGGCATCCGCATTGCGGTGAACGATGAGCTCACCGCCATCTCCCAGATGATGCAGGGGGCCATCCCCCGGCTCAGGAAGGGGGGGCGGCTGGCCGTGATCTCCTTCCACTCCTTGGAGGATAGGATCGTGAAGAGCGAGTTGGCCGCAGCGGCCAAAGGGTGCGACTGCCCGCCGGAGTTCCCCGTGTGCGTGTGTGGCAAAACGCCGCTGGTGAAGCTGCACCCCCGCAAGCCCATCCTGCCCTCGGCGGCGGAGCTGGCGGAGAACCCAAGGGCCCGCAGTGCCAAGCTGCGCTGCGCGGAGAAGTTGTAAGTTGTAAGTGGACGGACGGGAATGAGGTGAAGGACCTGTGACGGAGCAAGTATACCAAGTGGACCTACACCCGGAGGGGGGCGCAACGGTCACCGAGGAACCGGTGCATACCGCCCCGGAGGAGCCCAAACAGCAGCGTGCCTCCCGGCGGCAGAAGGCCGTCCAGGAGGAGCCCGCCAAGCGGCAGCTCCTGATTGCGCCGGGCCTGGCGGCGCTGGGCCTCATCACCGTGGTGGTGGTGATTATGACCTTGATGAGCTATGCACAGCTGGTCATGGTGAACGACGAGGTGTTTGACGCCCGCAGCGAGCTCAGGGGCTTGCAGACAGAGGAGAGCAAGCTAATGGCCCAGTATGAGCTGGCCTACGACTTGCAGGAGATCGAGACCCAGATGCTCTCCAGTGGCCAGATGATCAAAATCCAGAGCTGGCAGACCTACACCCTGGAGCTGGCAGAGCCGGACTCTGTGGAGTATTACCAGAGCAACAAGCTCAGCGAGAAGATCAAGGCCCTGGCCAGCGGCCTGATGGATTCCCTGCGGGAATATTTCTAGGAGAAGGCCGCATACGTATAGAGATAGGACAAAGAGGGCGTGAGAAAAGGGTTTTCTTACGCCCTCGGCATTACCGGAAAGAAAAAAGGAAGGTGACGCTTTGTGGCATTACGACCAGGAAAACGGGAACAGAACAACGACCAGCGGATCAGTGGAAAGGGGATGCGCCGGGTCCTGATCCTCATGGGCATCTTTGGGGTGCTGACCTTTGCGGTGCTCTTTGGCAAGCTGTGGCAGCTCCAAGTGGTCCAGCACGAGGAATTGGAAAAGCGGGCCATCAACCAGCAGACCAGAGAGATTTCCGCCACCGCCAGCCGGGGGACCATTTACGACACCAACGGCGCGGTGCTGGCCATCAGCGGTTCCGTGCAGAACGTGGTCCTCTCCCCACGGGACCTGGTGGAGTCCATTGAGGACAGTGTGAAGGAAGTCGACGAGTTCAAGAACAAGCGCTCCCAGAAGGCCATTGAGGCGGAAAAGAGTGAAAGGCTGGAACTGGCCTACGACACCATCGCCACCGGCCTGGCGGAGATTCTGGACTTAGAGGAAGAGGACATCCGCAAGCGGCTGCAAAAGACCTATTCCGCCTATGAGGTGTTGGCCAAAAAGGTGGAGGACGACGTGGCCGACCGGGTACGTGGCTTCATCGTGGACAACGACCTGTCCCGGGCGCTGTACCTGACCTCGGACTCCAAGCGCTATTACCCCTACGGGACCATGGCCGCCCAGGTGATTGGCTTCACCAACGCCTACAACGTGGGGGTCTACGGCCTGGAAGCCAAGTACAACGGGGAGCTCTCCGGGGAGGACGGCCTGACCATCCTGGCCAAGAACGCCCGGGGGACGGAGATGCCCTCCGCCTATTCCAGCTTCACCGACGCGGTGGATGGCTACAACGTCCAGACCACCATCGACAGCACCATCCAGATGTACGCGGAGAAGGCGGTGGAGGAGGGTATCCAGAAGTTCGACGTCACCAACGGCGGCTTCTGCGTGGTCATGGACCCCAAGACCGGGGCGGTGCTTGCCATGGCAAGCTATCCAGACTACGACCCCAACGATTATAACGCCATTGTTGACGTCACGGAAACCGCCAAACTGGCCAGGATGCGCCAGAGCAACGAGCTCACCCAGGAGGAGTATGAAAAGGCTGTCAGCGAGGTGCAGTTCCGCCAGTGGAACAACAAGTGCCTCAACACCTCCTATGAGCCCGGCTCCACCTTCAAGCCCATCGTGGTGGCTGCTGCCCTGGAGGAGGGCGTGATTTCGGAGAACTCCCACTTTACTTGCAACGGCGCGGTAGAGAAGGGCGATTGGATCATCCGGTGCTCTGCCCGCCGGGGCCACGGTGGCCAGAACCTGCGTAAGGCAGTTATGAACTCCTGCAACCCGGCTCTGATCAAGATCGGTGAGCTGCTGACGGCAGATAAGTTTTATCAGTATTGGCAGGATTTCGGCTTCACCAGTTCCACCGGCATCGAGCTGCCGGGAGAGGCCCCCAGCGTGTTCTGGGATGAGAACCTCTTCCTCAGCCCCGCCGGTGAGACGGAGTTGGCCACCGCCTCCTTCGGCCAGCGTTTTACCACCACACCCATTAAGCTTATCACCGCCCTGTCTGCCGTCATCAACGGCGGCCACCTGATGGAGCCCTATGTGGTCCAGTCCGTCACCGACCAGGACGGCAACGTGGTGAGCTACCATGAGCCCACCGAGGTCCGCCAGGTGGTGAGCCAGGAGACCTCCGACACCGTGCGCTCCATCATGGAGAGCGTGGTGGGGGAGCGCAGCGGCACGGGACACAACGCCGCTGTGGCGGGATACCGCATCGGCGGCAAAACCGGTTCCTCCCAGACCCTGGACAGTAAGGACCACATCATCGTCTCCTTCCTGGGCTTCGCCCCGGCGGATGACCCGGAGATCATTGTGCTGCTGGCCTATGACTGGCCGGAGCCTGTGGCCCCCGGAGCCAACAAGACCGCTGACGGGGTGTACATCAGCGGCGGTTCCATGGCCTGCCCCATGGCCGGTGAGCTCATTGCCCACATCATGGATTACTTAGGCTACCAGAAGTCCGGCGTCACCAGCGAGACCACCACCGGCATCACCATGCCCCAGCTCAACGGCAACACCGTGGCTACAGCCCAGGAGACCTTGTCCAAGCTGGGCCTGAACTGCCGCACTGTCGGCGAGGGGGAGGCGGTTACGGACCAGGCCCCCACCGCCGGGAGCATGGTGCCCCAGGGGAGCACCGTGGTCTTGTACCTGGGTGCCCCCCGCAGCGAGGACACCGTTCTGGTGCCGGACCTGAGCAACATGAACTATGACCAGGCGAAAGCCGCCCTGGAGGCCTTGGGCCTCTACCTGAACGTCACCGGCGACACGGAGGGGGTGGTATTCAGCCAGACCATCACCCCGGATACCCGTGTGGAGGTTGGCACAATGGTAGAAGTGCGCTTTGCCACCCCTGCGGACCCGGAAACCGGCATGGACAGCGAAACCGGCAACTGGGCAGGGAAAAAGCAAGAATAACAGTGTGAGACGATCATGGGAGGTGTTCTCGTTTGAAGTTATCCCGGTTACGCCGGGGCATAGCCCTGACAGACCAAGTCGGTCAGGACGTTGAAATCACTTCACTCACCTGTGATACCCGTACCCTGGCGCCCGGCGGCCTTTTCGTGGCCCTGAAGGGCGCCCAGGCAGATGGGAACGATTACATCCAAGAGGCGTTGGAGAAGGGGGCGGCGGCTGTGGTGTGCGCCCAGCCCCCCTTCCCCGGGGGGCCATGGCTGCTGGCGGAGGACCCCCGGGAGGCCTACGGCCTCCTCTGCCGCAACTGGTTCGGGGACCCCGGGGGGCGAATGACCCTCCTGGGGGTCACCGGCACCAACGGAAAGACCACCACTACGTACCTGTTGAAGGAAGTGCTGGAACAGGCCATCCACGCCAAGGTGGGGCTCATCGGTACCAACCAAAACCTGATTGGGGCGGAGAGCCTCCCCGCCCAGCGCACCACCCCGGACCCCTATCCCCTCCAATGCCTCCTGGCCCGGATGCTCCGGGCGGGCTGCACCCATGTGGTAATGGAGGTCTCCTCCCACGCCCTGGCCCTGCGCCGCACGGCGGGGCTCCACTTCAAGGGGGGGATTTTCACCAACCTTACCCGGGACCACCTGGATTTCCACGGTACCATGGAGGACTACCGGGAGGCCAAGGGCCTGCTGTTCCAGCAGTGCGAGGCAGGCTTTTTCAACATCGACGACCCCGCCGGCCGCTTCTTCGCCCGGACTGCCCCCTGCCAGCGCCACAGCTTTGGGGAGAACCGCAGCGAAGGGGAACTGCTGGCCCGTTCTGTCCACCTCTTCCCGGACCGGGTGGAGTTCCAGGTTCTGGCCCCAGAGGGGCTATTCCCGGTGGCCCTGCCCATCCCTGGGGCCTTTAGCGTATACAACGCCCTGGGGGTCATTGCCTGCTGCCGGGAGCTGGGCATCCCCATCCCCGCCATCGCCAAGGCCCTGGCGGGGAGCCAGGGGGTGAAGGGCCGGGTGGAGGTGGTCCCGGTCCCCGCGCCCTATACCGTGCTCATCGACTACGCCCATACCCCCGACGCCTTGGAGAAGGTCCTCACCACCGCAAGGGGGGGCACCGCCTGCCGCCTCCTGTGCCTGTTCGGCTGCGGCGGGGACCGGGACCGGAGCAAGCGCCCCATCATGGGGGAGATCGCCGCGGAGCTGGCGGACTTCCTCCTCCTCACCTCCGACAATCCCCGCACCGAGGACCCGGAGGCCATCTTGGATGAGGTGGAGGCGGGTTTCCCCCCGGGCTTCACCGCCTACCGCCGCCAGGCAGACCGCCGGGCGGCCATCCGGGAGCTTTTGGCCATGGGCCGGGCGGGGGATGTGCTCCTTCTGGCGGGGAAAGGCCACGAGACCTACCAAGAGATTGGGACAGAAAAAATTCATTTGGACGAACGCGAAGAAATTGCTTCCTTTTTCCGGCAAGATGAGATATAATCAATGTTTGTCAACTCCGGTGGCTTCATGGAAACCATGGGGCCGCGGGAAAACGAGAGAGAACAGACGTTGAAAAACGCGGAGGTGCGGGCCATGGAGTCCATTGTCGGAAGAAGTATCGTCGCCCTTGTGGCGGGATTTATCATCAGTGCCCTGCTGGGGAAGAGCCTGATCCCAGCCCTGCGCCGGCTGAAGGCCGGCCAATCCATCAAGGAGGACGGCCCCACCTGGCACATGGCGAAGCAGGGGACCCCCACCATGGGTGGGATCATGTTCATCGCCGCCACTGCCATTGTGGTCCTGGTGCTGGACATACAGGATATCATGGCGGGGGAGCTGACGGCCGTGGTGGTGTTCCTCTTTGCCGGGGTGTTCGGCGTCATCGGCTTTTTGGATGACTACGCCAAGGTGAAGAAGAAGGAGAACACCGGCCTGTCTGCCAGCCAGAAGTTCCTGCTGCAACTGGCGGCGGCCCTGTGCTTCCTGGCCCTGCTGCGCTCTATGGGGATTCTGTCCCCCAACCTGTACGTCCCCTTCCTGGGGGTGGAGCTGCGGCTGCCCTGGGTGGTGTACCTGATCTTCGCCGCCCTGGTGATCACCGGGTCGGTCAACGCCGTGAATATCACCGATGGCATCGACGGCCTGGCGGCGGGGGTGACCCTGCCGGTGTGCGCCTTCTTTGCCTGCTCCTTTGGCTATGCCTACCTCCACTGGCAGCGGCAGGAGAGCATGGGCATGACCCTCTTCGCCGCAGCCCTGTGCGGGGCCCTGATGGGCTTCCTGGTGCATAATTTCCACCCGGCTAAGGTCTTTATGGGGGACACTGGCTCCCTCTTCCTGGGGGGGGCAGTGTGCGGCATGGCCTTCGCCCTGGATATGCCCCTGATTTTGATCCCTGTGGGGATCATCTATATCGCGGAGACCTTGTCGGATATCATCCAGATCGTTTACTTCAAGGCCACCCACGGCAAACGGATCTTCCGCATGGCCCCCCTGCACCACCATTTGGAGCTGGGCGGTTGGAGCGAGAAGAAGTTAGTGTTCACCTTTGCCGGCATCACGCTGGTCTTCTGTGTCCTGGCCTATTTCGGCGTCATGGGGCGGTTCTCCGCCCTGTGAGCCCTGGGGGACGCGGGGATGCCATGAGGCCGGAGCCGTTATCCATCCGGGAGGGATGCTTGTGGCAAGTCCAACGAAAACCAAACAGCGGCGCAGGCTCAAGCCCAGGAACCAGAGCCGGGGGCAGGTGGATACCCCCTTCCTGCTGTTGACCATTTTGCTGGTTATCATCGGCCTAATCATGCTGCTCTCTGCCTCCTACCCCACGGCGTGGTATGACGTGCAGAACCGTACCGGCCATGACCCGTTCCACTACTTCACCCGGCAGGCGATTTATGCTGTGCTGGGCTTTTGCGTGCTGTACCTGGTCTCCCGCCTGAACTACAGTGGCCTGGCGGGACTGGCTATCCCCATTTTTCTGCTGGCCTGTGTGCTGATGCTGGCGGTGAAGGTGCCGGGGTTGGGGTATACCTCCGGCGGCGCCACCCGCTGGCTGAAATACCCGGTGCAGTGGCAGCCCTCAGAGGTGGGGAAGATCGCCTTGATTATCTACTTCTCCTCCCGTTTGGCCAAGCGCGACGAGCGCACCCCTTTGGAGTTCAACCGCCGCAGCCCCCTGGGGCGCTTTGGCAACTTCCTAGAGCGCATCGGCTTCTTTGAGCTGATCCCCTACGGGCTGGTGATCGCCATCATGGTGGGCCTGCTGTACCTGGAACCCCACATGTCCGCCACCATCCAGATGGTGGTGATCGCGGCGGCTATCCTCTTTGCTGGGGGCATCGGTGTGGGTTGGTTTGCCGCTGGGGGAGCCCTGGTGGGCGGTGCGCTGACGGTGATTATCCTGGGGACGGACTACATGACCTCCCGGCTCACCGTCTGGCGAGACCCCGCCAGTGACCCCCAGGGGAAGGGCCTGCAACCCCTACAGTCCCTGCTGGCCATCGGTTCCGGGGGCCTCTTTGGGGTGGGGCTGGGACAGGGGCGGCAAAAATTCCTCTACCTGCCGGAACCCCAAAACGACTTCATTTTCGCCATCGTCTGCGAGGAACTGGGGCTGGTGGGGGCGGGTCTGATCCTGTTCCTCTTCGCCCTGCTGATTATCCGGGGCTACTGGCTTGCCCTCCACGCCAAGGACCGCTTCGGCTCCCTGATGATCGTGGGCATCATGACCCTCTTTGCTTTCCAGGTATTCGCCAACGTGGCGGTGGTGACCAACCTCTTCCCGGTGACGGGCATCTCCATGCCCTTTTTCAGCGCCGGGGGCACCGCCCTGGTGATCCAGCTGGCGGAAATGGGACTGGTGTTGGCCATATCCCGACAAAATCCCGTGACATAGCCCCAGGCTATGGGAAGGAGTAACGATGCGAGTTCTCTTCACCTGCGGCGGCACGGCGGGGCATATCAACCCCGCCGTGGCCTTGGCCCGCATGTTTCAGGAACGCCAGGAAAATTGCCAGGTCCTTTTTGTGGGGGCCAAAGGCGGCATGGAGGAGCGGCTGGTGCCGAAGGAGGGCTTCCCTCTGGAAACGGTGACCATCAGCTCCTTTTGGCGCAGCTTCAGCCCCGCGGGGCTGAAGCACAACCTGGGGACCCTGCGCAACCTGCACCTGTCCCGGCGGGAGGCGGCGGACATCCTGGACCGCTTCCAGCCGGAGCTGGTGGTGGGCACCGGGGGCTATGCCTCTTACCCGGTGGTTCACGCCGCCGCCAAGCGGGGCATCCCTACGGCGGTCCATGAGTCCAACGCCGTGCCCGGGCTCACCACCCAGCAGTTGGCAAAAATCGCCGGCCGGGTGATGGTGGGCTATGAGGAGTCCCGGGCCCACTATAAGGACAAGGATAAAGTGGTGGTTACCGGCACCCCGGTGCGGGGAGGATTTTTCCAGACCCGCAAGGAGGCCCGGGAAGCCCTGGGCATCCAGGACGACCGTCCTCTGCTCCTGTCCTATTGGGGGAGCTTGGGGGCGGAGGTGATGAACCGGTATATGGTGGACTTTTTCCGCCTGGCTGCCCAGCAGCCTCCGGCGTTCCACCACATCCACGGGGCTGGACGGGACTATGCCCAAATGGAGGCGGCCCTTCAGGGCACCACCCTGCCCCCGGAACTCCAACTCCGGGAGTACATCTACGATATGCCCACGGTGATGGCGGCGGCGGACCTGGTGCTGTGCCGGGGGGGCGCGTCCACCTTGTCAGAGCTCACCGCCATCGGCAAGCCCGCGGTGATCGTCCCCTCCCCCAATGTTACCAACCACCACCAGGAGCGCAACGCCAATGTCCTGGCCCAGCAGGGCGGAGCGGTGGTGCTGCTGGAACCGGTATGCAGCGGGGCAGGCCTCTATCAGACCGCAACGCAGCTATTGGCCGACCCCCAACGCCTGCAGGATATGTCCCGGGCAATGTCCTCCATGGGCGTGCCCGACGCGGCAGAGAAGATTTACGACACCCTCACCTCCCTTTTGCGGAAATCCTGAACCCATTCCCCTCCCCTGGCATAGGATGGCCTGAGCACACACAGACCAGGATCGGGGGAGAAACACCATGGAATATTTTGCAGTGCAGGGAGGCGTTCCCCTGGAGGGCTGCGTCGCCGTCCACGGGGCGAAGAACAGCGCCCTACCCATTCTGGCGGCCACGCTGCTGGCCCCGGGGGAGCACGTCTTACATAACTGTCCGAACTTAACTGACATTACCGCGGCCCTGGCCATTCTGTCCTGCCTGGGCTGCCGGGTCCGGCGGGAGGGCAGCACCGTGGTGGTGAATACCCTCCACCGCCGGGGCTGCGCCGTGCCCGACCACTTGATGGGGCAGATGCGGGCCTCCGTCCTCTTTTTGGGCTCCCTGCTGGCCAGCAGCGGCGAGGCCATGGCCTGCTGGCCCGGGGGCTGTGCCCTGGGGGAGCGCCCCATTGACCTGCACCTCCGGGCCCTGCGGCTGCTGGGGGCGCAGGTGCTGGACCGGGGGGGCCGCCTCAGCTGCCGCTGCCCCCGGCTACGGGGAAACCGGATTGTCCTGCCCTTCCCCAGTGTAGGGGCCACAGAGAATGCCATGCTGGCGGCCTGTGGGGCCCAGGGGGTCACGGAGATCTGCAACGCCGCCCAGGAGTTGGAGATTGTGGATTTGCAAAACTTCCTCCAAGCCTGTGGGGCCCAGATCAGTGGCGGCGGCACAGAGCGCATTGTGGTCTACGGGGGTGCCCCTCTGCATCCAGGGGAGCACAGCGTCATGCCCGACCGCATCGTCACCGCCACCTACCTGTGTGCGGTGGCCGCCGCCGGAGGGGAGGGGGAGCTGCTGGCCGCCCAGGGCGGGGCAGTGGCCCCGGTGCTCCAAGCCCTCACCGCCGCCGGCTGTCAAATTTGGGAGACGGAGCGGGGGCTGGCGGTGCGCCGCCGGGGGGCGCTGCGGGGCATCGGCTCCGTGGTCACCGCGCCCTATCCCGGCTTTCCCACTGACGCCCAGCCCCTGTTGGCGGCCGTTTTGGCGAAAGCCCGGGGGGACAGCGCCATCACCGAGACCATTTTCGACCGCCGTTTCCGCTACACCCAACAGCTATGCCGCATGGGGGCCCACATCCGGGTGGAGGGTGACACCGCCCACTTCTCCGGGGCACCGCTCCACGGGGCAGCGGTGAAAGCCACCGACCTGCGGGGCGGCGCGGCCCTGGCCATCGCGGCCCTGGGGGCCCAGGGCTGCAGCCGGGTCTATGGCCTAGAGCACATCGACCGGGGTTATGAACGCTTAGAACATGCCCTGGGGTGCCTGGGGGGGAGGATACGGCGCACGACATACCGTCAAAACAACTGAGCTTGTGTTCAGTTGTCAGGCAAAGCCTGTGTACGTGTGGTTTGACGATGCGACAAGGCAGGCCGCCTTGCGGCCTTGCGGCGAAGCATGCCGCACACTGGAAAAGGACCGAGGGTCCTTTTCCAGTGCCTTGAGGATAGGGGACACTGGTATGGCCAAGGAACAAAAGAAAACCCAATATCGCAAGCGGAGGGTGAGTATCCTCTTTGCCATCCTGGCGGCGCTGCTCACCGGGGTGTGCATGGTGCTGGCCTGCACCGTCTTTTTCCGGGTGGAAGAGGTGGTGGTGGAGGGCAACCAGCGCTACACCCAGGAGGAAATCCTCTCGGTGGCCAGTGTGGAGCGGGGGAGCAACCTGACCCTGACGGCCCGGGAGCAGCTGGAATCCAGGATACGGGAGAGCCTGCCC
>CAJUCB010000068.1 GCA_910584805.1 uncultured Oscillospiraceae bacterium | reverse complement strand
CAATCAAGTCGATCTCTCCCGCTTCCAAAGCCCCCCGGCAGTCCCGCTTCTGGGCAGGGGTCATGGAGCCGGTGAGCAGTCCCACCCGCATCCCCGTCCCGGAGAGCAACTCCGACAACGTGCGGTGGTGCTGCTGGGCCAACAGCTCTGTGGGCGCCATCAAGGCGGCCTGGCAGCCGTTCTCCCAGGCCAGCACAGCGCAGGCGGCAGCCACCACGGTTTTTCCCGACCCCACATCCCCTTGCAGCAGCCGGTTCATGGGGACGGGCCGTTTCAAATCCCCCGCCGCCTCTTGGACGCAGCGCAGCTGGGCGGCGGTGAGGGAAAAGGGGAGGTTTTCCAGAAAAGGCCCCAGATCCTGCCGGACAAAGGGCGCCGCCGGCTGCTCCTCCCGCCGGGTGCGGATCAGGGCCAGCCCCAGGTTCAGGCAGAACAGCTCCTCAAAGCGCAGCCGCCGCCGGGCCGTTTCCAGCTCCTCCCAACTCTTGGGGAAGTGGACTGCCCGGTAGGCCTGTTCTACCGGGGCCAAGTCATACTGCCGCCGGAGTTCCACCTCCAAGGTCTCCTGGATTTGGGGGATACAGTCCATAGCCAGGCGCATCAGCTCCAATAGCCGTTGGTTGCTCACCCCGGCGCTGAGAGGATACACCGGCTGGATGGGGTCCCCAGCGTTGTAGTCCTCCACCCGCTGGAATTGGGGATGGGCCATGGCCCGCCGTCCTCCACCAGTGACAACGCCGTAAAATACAAAGCTCCGTCCCTCTTCCAGGACCTTTTTGGCATAGGGCAGGTTGAAAAAGGTCAGGGCCACTTGCCCGGTGTCGTCCACCACCCGCCCCTGGGTAATGGTCATACCCTTGCGGATGTAGCTGGAACGGAAGGGCTCCGCCACCATGGCCTGGAAGCACACCGGCACGTCCTGGGGCAGGGCAGCGATGTTCGGGTAGAGGTGCCGGTCCTCATAGTCCCGGGGGAAGTGGCTGAGCAAATCCGCCACAGTGTGGAGGCCCAGCTTCCCCAAGGCCGCCTCCCGGGCCGCGCCGATGCCGGGAAGGGTATTCAAAGGGGTATTCAGTTCCATGGGGGCCTCCTTTCCTATCACCATACCATTGTAACAAAGACCTCCCCCAGGCACAAGCCCGATTTATCCCTTGCCTTTTCCACCAGAAGGAAATATAATCAAAAGAAGTAAGGTATAGGGCAACGGCTGGGAGGGACTATGGCAAACATTCTAATTGTGGAAGATGAACAGGCCATGCAAGCAATCCTTGCAGAGTACATGGGAAACGGCGGCCATACCTGCTTCACCGCCGGTGACGGTGTGGATGCCCTGACCATCTTAAAAAACCACCCCATGGACCTGATGATCCTGGACGTGATGATGCCGCACTTGGACGGCTTTTCCGTCTGCAAGCTGGCGCGGGAACTGAGCAGCATGCCCATCATCATGCTCACGGCCAGGGGGGACGAGGCGGACAAGCTAAAGGGCTATGACTACGGGGCCGACGACTACATGACCAAGCCCTTCAGCCCCAAGGTACTGCTGGCCAAGGTAAACGCCCTCCTGCGCCGGGCCTCCGCCGCCCCCGCCGGGACCATCTACGCCGGGAAGATTTCCCTCCAACCCAACGCCCACAGGGCCTGCCTGGACGGCCAGGCGCTCACCCTAACCCATAAGGAATACGCCTTGCTGGCCTTCCTCATGGCAAATCCCAGCCAGGTGTTCAGCCGGGAACAGCTCCTAAACCGGGTCTGGGGCTACGACTTCCAGGGGAGCACCCGCACCGTAGACACCCACATCAAGACCTTGCGGCAAAAGCTGGGGGAGGAGGGACGGCATATCGTCACCTTGATCCGCTCCGGCTACAAATTCGAGGTGACGGTATGAAAGCATGGTTCTCCCTGCGCACGGTGCGGAAAAAGATCGTGATGCTCTCCAAGCTGGCGGGCATCGTTCTGGTTGCCGCTTACCTCCTGTCCACCGCCTTGCCCCTCAGCGAGAGGGTTTCCTTTTGGCTCTGGCTGGGTCTGGCGCTGCTGGTGGTTTTGGGCATGGACGCCTTCCTGGGCCGCTTCATCTCCAAGCCCCTTTCTCATTTGAACGCCTCCGCCAAACGCATGGCTGGCCTGGATTTTTCAACCCCCTGCGCTGTGTCCTCCCAGGACGAGTTTGGGGAGCTCTCCCACAGCCTCAACACCATGGCGGACAAGCTCCAAACCGCCCTGGCCCGGCTGGAACAGTCCTTGGCAGAGCGCAAGGAGCTGGTGGACAGCCTGTCCCACGAGATGAAAACGCCCCTGGGCATCATCCGGGCCTACGCCGAGGGCTTGCAGGAGGAGACGGACCCAGCCAAACAGCAGAAGTACGCCCAGGTGATTGTCTCCGAAGTGGAGCGCATGAATGACCTGATTGTGACCTTGCTGGACCTGTCCGCCCTGGAAAGCGGGGCCACGGCGCTGGACCTCAGCCGTTTTGACTTTGTGGAACTGGTGGAAACCGTGGCCGGGCGGCTTTTGCTGGACACCCCAGACGCCGACTTTACCCTGGAGTACCAGTTGCCGGCGCACAAAGTTTTTGTGGAGACCGACCGCCGGCGCATGGAACAGGTGTTGGACAACCTGATCCTCAACGCCAGGAAAAATGTGTGCCCCGGGGGCGTCCTGCGCTTGGCGCTCACCGAAGGGGACGGAACTCTGCACTTCTCCATCTTCAACCAGGGCAGGCCAGTCCCGGAAACGGAGCTGCCCAAGCTCTGGGACAAATTCTACCGGGACAGCAGCGCCCCCTACCGTGGCTCCGGGCTGGGGCTGTCCATCGTGGCGCAGATTTTGTCCATGCAGCAGCTCCCCTATGGCGCGCAAGCCCTGGCGGATGGGATGCGGTTCTATTTCTCCCTCCCGATTGGATAAGTTCACCTGGATTTCACCGGAACCTCACGCCAATTTCACACCGCGGGTCTAAACTCTCCTTATCACAGATAAGGAGGGTTTTTGATGTTTTTAGGCTTACAATGGTACTGGTGGCTGGTGATTGTGGCGGTGGTGCTGCTCTCCATCCCTGTGAAGCTCAAGTTCATGCAGTGGTGGAGCCAACGCCGGCGGGAGAAAAACCAGCGGGGGAAGTGGGGGGACGGCCAGTGATTGAAGTAAGAAACCTGACCTTCGCCTACGGCAAGGGCAAACAGGCCCTTCACGGCCTGGACTTCACGGTGGAGGACGGGGAGATTTTCGGCTTTCTGGGGCCCAACGGTTCTGGGAAGTCCACCACGCAAAAAATTCTCACGGGCATCCTGAAGGGCCACGGCGGGAGGGTGTCCCTGTTCGGCCAGGACATCACCACAGCCCGCAGCCAGGCGTTCTTTCAAACCATCGGCGTCCTCTTTGAATTCCCCTACCTGTACGCCAATTTGAGCGCTGTGGACAACCTGAACTATTTTGCCTCCTTCTACCCCAGGGAGCAGCGGCGGGCGGTAGGGGAGGTCTTGGAGCGATTGGATTTGAAACCGGATGCCTGGCACAAGCCAGTGGCCTCCTACTCCAAGGGGATGCGCCAGCGGGTGAGCATGGCCCGGGCCCTCATCAGCAGTCCCCGGCTGCTGTTTTTGGATGAGCCCACCAGTGGCCTGGACCCCGCCGGGGCGGTGCTGTTCCGCTCCATCATCCAGCAGGAGCGGGCCAAGGGGACCACGGTGTTCCTGACCACCCACAACATGATGGACGCCGACCTGCTGTGTGACCGGGTGGCGTTCATCGTAGGGGGCAGGCTGGTGGCCCTGGATACCCCCAAACAGTTGAAGGAGGAACAGAGCAGCCGCCAGGTGACGGTGGACTATCTGTATCAGGGCCGCCGGGAGACCAGGACCCTAGCGGCACAGGCCCTGGAAGCGGGTCTCCCCTTTCCCTGCGACGAGCTCATCGGCCTCCACACCCAGGAGCCGAGCTTGGAGGATGTGTTCATCCAGTACACGGGAAGGGGGCTGTCCTGATGTGGAACCACTTTGGCGCCTTGTTGAAAAAGGATGTTCGGATGCTGGTGTCGGGGAAATTCTTTCTCCTGGCCCTGGGCTTCCTGCTGCTCTACACGGCGTATGTGAACCTGGGGTATCTCCGCTTTATGCAGATGCCCCCCTATCATGTGTATCTGTACGACCCCGGGGGGACACAAACCCAGGTGTCGCCCCTGGTGCAGCCGGTCCCCAGCTTGGAAGCCCTGGACGCCGCGCTGTTGGAGGACGCCAACGGCGTGGGGCTGGACGCCAGCACAGGGACGGTACAGCTGGTACTCTATCGGGGGGCAGAGGGGGTTGACCACCACCGGGCGGACTATGCCCTGTCCCTGCTGGGGCCCGACAGCAGCCGTCTGCCCCAAATCCTGGGGAGCAACACCCCGGAGCAAAAGGCCAGGAAGGAGATCACCTGTGAACTGCTGTTTTTCGAGCTGGCCGCCGTGGGGTTTCTGGGCATCGCCGGGGTGCTGTTTCAGGAAAAGGGGATGGGGGTGATCCGTGTCCACGGGGTCCTCCCTCTCCCCAAAGAGCTGTTCCTTCTGTCCAAGCTGGCGGTGTTCCTGCTCTGTGACCTGGGCTTTGCCGCCCTGTTGACCTTGCTGAATCTGGGCTTGCTGGATGGGGCGGCGGTGCTGCCTGCTGTTTTGGTCCAGACGGCGTTCCTGTCCCTGATGATGGCCTTGGTGGGGCTGCTGTGCGCCCTGCTGTTGAAGGATTTCCGGCAATTTACCTTGGCCTATCTGGTGATTGCCATCTTTGCCGCCACCCCTGTCTTTCTCTCCGCCAACACCTCGGTGAAGCTTGATTGGATCGGCGGGCACCCCTTCTACCACGTCTACATGGGGTTGAAAACCGCCTACTTTGGCGGGACGGTCTCCCCGGCCTACTATCTCGGGGCCGCCGGGACGGTGGTGCTGCTGTTCCTGATGGTACGGCTTGCGTTCCGCCGGGAAATGAGAAAGGAGGGGTGAGAAGTGAACGGCATACGATACCAACTGAAAAGCGTCTGGAAGGACAAGTTTTGCCTGATGACTTTCCTGCTGCCCATCCTGGTGGCGGTGGGGATGCAATGTATGGGCTCCATCGACCTGTCCAGCCTGGGGGAGCTCCACTTCGCCGTGTTGGCGGAGGATTTGCCCCCCCAGACGGTCCGCTGGTTGGAGCGCTACGGCCCGGTGACGGTGTATGAAACAGAGGGAGCATGGACCGCCGCCATCAACGAGCCCTCCACCAACGTCATTGGGGTGAAGGGGGAGGGTGTGGGCATCCGAACGGCGGTCAGCGGGGACGAGTTAGAGGTTTTCCAACAGGCGGCGGCCACCCTCCCGGCCCTTTTCCAGCAGCGCGGGACGGCGGAACAGGCCCGTATCCTGACGTTGGAACGCCCCGACCTCCTGGAACACTTCCAGGACATCTTCGTCCCCGGGGTGCTGATTGTGGCCATGTTCATGGGCTGCACCTTCAACGCCATGAATATTATCTCCGAAAAGGAGGACGGCGTGGCGTTTATCAATGAAGTCCTGCCCATGGGCCCCAGCCAGTATGTGCTGCAAAAGGTCACGGTGGGCTTTCTTTTCGGCAGCCTGTCCTCTGTGGTGACGGCGGGCATTTGCTTCCGGCTGTCCTGGCGGGATGGCGGGCTGATGCTGGTGCTGATCCTCCTGGCGTCCTTTGTGGCGGCACTCCTTGGCCTGTTCATCGGCAGGGCTTCCCGGGGCTTGATGGCGGGCGTGGTCTATATCAAGCTGGTGATGCTGCTGTTTATAGCCGTGCCCATTTTGTGCGCCCTGACGGGGGTAGATGGGCCCCTGGCCGCGCTGTGCTGCCTTGTGCCCTCCCAGCCTGCCTTTGAGGGCATCCTCGCCCTATCCGCCGGGGACAGGGGGACGGCCCTCCACAACAGCGGCATTCTCCTCCTCCATGGCCTGGCGTGGTTCGCGCTGTACGGGGCAATCGCCCTCCGGCGCAAACGGCCAGGGTAACAAAAAAACCAGCGCCCGAAGGGCTTTGTGCCCTCCGGGCGCTTCTTCCGTTATCCCCCAAATAGTAGGTGTACCGTTACCGCGGCGAAGAAGAAGCCTGCCAAATCTGCGCACAGGGCCGCCGGGACGGCGTAGCGGGTCTTTTTGATGCCTGCCGCGCCGAAGTAGACGGCAATGGTATAAAAGGTAGTCTCCGTAGAGCCCAGCATCACCGCCGCCGTGCGGCCGATGGTGGAGTCGGGGCCGTAGGTGGTGATGAGCTCCGAACCCACCCCCAAGGCGGCGCTGCCGCTCACGGGACGCACCAGCATCAGCCCCACCGTCTCCGGGGGGATGCCCAAGAAGTCCATCACCGGGGCCAGGGCCTGGGCGGCCAGTTCCAGGGCCCCGGAGGCCCGGAGCATGGCTACCACCGTGAGCAGTGTCACCAGGGCGGGCAGGATGCGCCAGAGGATTTCCAAGCCCTTGGCCGCCCCTTGGAGCAGGGCGTCGTAGACGTCCACCTTTTTTGCCATGCCGTAGACGGACACCCCGGCGATGATGCCCGGCACCAGCAAATCCAAGACCAGCTTCAACGTCAATCCCTCCATACCTTGGACAGGAGCTTCGCCGCGGCGATTCCCGTCACCACCGACAGGGCGGAGGTGATCCACACCGCCGGTAAGATGTCAAAGGGGGTCTCGCAGCCTGCCGCCATCCGCACCGCCGCCACGGTGGTGGGGATGAGCTGGATGGAGGCGGTGTTGCACACCACCAGCATACATAGACTGTCCCCCGCCACGCCAGGGGTCCGACGAGCCATGCGCCGGGCGGCCTCCATCCCCAGGGGGGTGGCCGCGTTGCCCAGCCCCAAGAGGTTGGCGGAGACATTGGAGGCAATGGTGTCCATCACCCCCCGGTCGTTGGAGAAGTCCGGGAACAGCCGCCGCAACACCGGCCGCAGCAGGGCCGCCAGCTTGGTAGCCAGCCCCGCCCGGTCCATGACCTCCATGATGCCCATCCACAGGCACAAGACCCCCGCCATGCTGATGCCCAGTTGTATGGCCTGGGCTGCACCGTCCAGGGCCGCCGAAGCCAGCCCCCCCGCGTTGCCCAGCGCCAGGGCGCAGAGCAGGGACAGGGCTGTCATCCCTGTCCAGATTACCGTCATTGCCATGGTATCCCCCCTGTTTGTCCCAGTTGGAACAGCCTATGCGGAAAAATGGAAAAGATACCCTGTCAAATTTCTCCTTTTTTTCTGGGATTCGACAAATTATGAGGGACGGAGTCCTTGGAATTTGCTATAATTGGGTCGAAGCGCAGGAATCTTTGTCAATTTAGGTTCTTTTTGGAATAAATGGCACCAGTGCCCTGTGCTCGACACCATACACTTTGAAAGGATGTGCTTCCCATGAAATCCACAGGCATCGTTCGTCGCGTCGACGAGTTGGGTCGTATTGTTCTGCCCATTGAGCTGCGCCGCACCCTGAATATCGGGGAAAAAGATTCTTTGGAAATCTATGTCGATGGCTCAAACATCATGCTAAAAAAGTACCAGCCCGCCTGCATCTTCTGCGACAGCGCCAAGGATATTACCCTCTTTAAGGGAAAAAATATCTGCGGTAGCTGCCTGCGGGAGCTGGGACAGGGCTGAGGCCATAATAGAACGATGGGCGCACGCTTCCACGGTGGGGAGCGTGCGCTTTGGCTTTTTTGAGGTATAAGGGAACCCCCAGGCCGAAGCCTGGGGGTTGAGAAGCCTGTAATTAAATTTGCGAATCATCCACCTACAGGAGGAGGGGGGGGAGTCGGGACCGCCATACTTCCCGTAATGGTAACGGTTGCGTCACCAGCACCAGTGACATGGAACACAACACTCTTGCTTGTTTCACCAGCAGCAAAAGTCAATGTTTGTGCACTTTCGGTGACAGTAGCAGTCCCAGAGGGTGTCACTGTGATAGTGCCAGCTTTGGTTGTATCCTTGCTTGTAACTGTCACTGTGATAGTATCGCCAACAACAGCAGAACCGGTGTAGGTGGCATCCACATCTGCAGAGGCACTGTTTGTCAGGGTGATAGTGCCTGCGCCAGCTACAGTCTCTTCGCCCATCACGTTCACATCGCTGTTGGTGTTCACGATGATGGCAACGACCTTGTTGTTAACATTATCACCGTCGAAGACAAGCAGAACGTTGGCATACCCAGTTGTTGCGTTGAAGGTATCAACGGTGCCGTTGTCGTCACCCTTGCTGGGACCATCGGCGTCGATGTAAACAATTTGTACATCGCTGTCAACGGCATAGGTGGTATCCTTACCAGTTGCGACATAAGCATTGTTTTCGTACTTAATAGCACTTGCAACAGAGATAGTCTTCTGATTATCGTTGAAAACATACCCAGTTACAGCACCAACCACGCCACCGGCAACAGAGCCACCGTTCAGAACATGGATATCAGCGCTTTCGTCATAGGTGTCGTCCGCAGACTTGTCGAAGTAAATCAGATTGCCCTTCGTCACAGTCGGGGTATCGCCTTCGATGTAAATCTCTGTTTCAGCGCCAGTCCAAACTTTGAACATGGTATAGGTATCGCCATCTTTGGTCATGGTAGTACCATTACTGGTGATGATACCATACATGGTGTCATTGGAGACACCAGAAGGTCTACCGGCATAATCGATGAATGCAGCAACGACCTTACCGTCGGAGTTCTCAACAGCGGCATACAACGTATTATTGTCCTGTGCCTTAATGGTGTTCAGGTTACGGATATTAGCTGCCTTCATAGCGTCCTCACTATTGGTGTAGAACAAGACACAGTTGTTATCAGTAAGAGTCCCATCGAAGGTCTTCTTGTCCTTGTTGTATACTTCGTCGCCATCTGCTTTCTCGCCATAGATACCGCACTCTCTGATCTTATACTGACCATTAGACATCACGGTATACTTGACGAGCTGATTTACCTGTAAAGCAGCAACGGCTTTTTCCCCGTTAGAATCAGTGCCAACCGCATTAATTGCTACGTCCTTCGGCAACTTCGTTGCATCAGTATATACACTATCTCCATCTGCTCCGGTAGCACAGTTGTTACTCTTAAAGATTTCAGAATCTTTGTGGAGAACGGCATTAACCTTGGTGCCGTCAGCGAGCAGCAATTCGGCTCTGGCCTCATCGAAAGTAGAATCCAGCTTGCCGGAGTTGGTGTCGAGCACGATAGCGTACTGGTTCATGCTGTCAGCACCTTCCTGGGCAGCCCAGACATAGCCGTTGACCAAGTACAGAGTATACTCTTTGTCGAGACTGTCTTTATCCAAAACTTGATCGTAATCATCGACAAGGGTGCTCATGTCTGTTTCGCCGTAAACACTGTACACTGTACCATTCATGGTGATGGTTTTATTTTTGCCGCCATCTGTGTTGGAGAAGCCAGTCACGTTACCAGTAGCAGTGTCAGCCTTCTCAATCACAAAGGTGGCGTCGTCCACCTTGCTAGCGTACAGTTTGGTCACAGCAACGATATCGTCTTTGGCAACACCAGAATACACACTGGTGTCATTCTTAGAGGTATCAACTGTGCCCAAGCCAGTGCCAGCCAGGGAAACCTTACTGCCGGAAACCGCAGTCACCTTGCTCAGCACGGTGTTGGTCACATAAACATGGGTGATTTCGTTCTTGTCGTTCAGGATGAACTTCACGGTGTCACCGCTGACCTCCTGTAGGCCCTGGATTGCATTCTTGCCGTTGCTAGACCAAGTAGAATCAGCAGTGGTATCCAGATTATACGTAATCGTACCGGTTGCTGCAACCTTATAAACCTTGTCGGCGATAGAAACCTTGTCGGTGGCCTTGACGTCATAATCGTCGTCAATATCATTCAAGGTAGCATTCACAACAGTAGTGCCATTGGTGACATAGACGCCATAGATGGTGTCCTTTTCGTCAGGCAGATTGGTTCTGCCATCGTTGACCTTATCCTTATAAATGACCTTGACTTCCTCGCCAATATACTTGATGTCCAAGTTAGAAGCGAAGTCGACATCGAAGCCAGCATTCGGATTAGTCGCAGGCTTATTGCCCTTGGAGTCAAGAGCACCGTTCAGGGAGATAAATCCATCTTTCAGACTGGTGTCCATCTTGGAATCTGCCGTGAAGTTACCAACAAAGGTCTTAGCTTCGTACTTGTCCTCAAGCAGAGTGATCTTGTCGTTGGTGTTGCCAACAACCTTGTCCTGCACAGTAACCTTAGAGGTCAGGGTGCCGTCAGGGCCAGCAACCAGAGTGG
>CAJUCB010000067.1 GCA_910584805.1 uncultured Oscillospiraceae bacterium | reverse complement strand
TCACCGCCATCCAAATGGACATCAAGAACGACGGCCTCTCCCACGCCATCATCAAAGAGGCTCTGGATACCACCGGCGACGCCCGGAAGGCCATTCTGGACGAGGTTATGCTCCCCTGCATCCGGGAGCCCCGGCCGGAGGTCTCCGAGTTTGCCCCCAAGATGCTCACCATGAAAATCGACCCGGACAAAATCCGGGAGGTGATCGGCTCCGGCGGCAAGGTGATCCAGAAGATCACCGCGGAGTCCGGGGCGAAAATCGACATCGAGGACGACGGCACCATCTATATCTCCGCCGAGAACGCCGCCTGCTGCGACGCCGCCAAGAAGATGATTGACACCATCGTCTTTGTCCCGGAGATCGGGATGCTGTATTATGGCAAGGTGGTGCGCATCCTGAACTTTGGCGCCTTCGTGGAGCTGGCCCCCGGCAAGGACGGCATGGTCCACATCTCCAAGCTGGCCGAGCGCCGGGTGGAGAAGGTAGAGGACGTGGTGAACATCGGCGATATGGTCTGGGTGAAGGTCACCGACATCGACGAGAAGGGCCGCGTGAACCTCTCCCTCCGGGACGCCCAGCGGGAGCTGGCCGCCATCGAGGCCAGAGACGCCAAGCGCAACGGCTGAGCGCCGGAAAGACCGTATATGAATGAAATCTGGAAGGCCGCTGGTGCGGCGGCATGGGGTGCCGTCCGCTTCAGCGGCCTCCGGCCGTTTTTGGACGAGGGGGCCAAGGAGGCCATTGCCGCCCTGTGCCCTGGGGTGGAGACGGTGCTGGTGGCCGCCTTCCCCTATTACGCCGGGCCGTCCCCCGGCAACCTCTCCCTCTACTGCCGGGGGGAGGACTACCACCGGGTCCTGGCCCGGCGCTTAGGCCAGGTATGCCAGGCCTTGGAGGCCCAACACCCCGGGCACCGCTATGTCCCTGGCGCGGACAACTCCCCGGTGCCAGAGCTGGCGGCGGCGGAGCTGGCGGGGGTGGGTTTCCGGGGCCGCCACGGCCTGCGCATCCTGCCCCCCTACGGCTCCTACCTCTTCCTGGGCACCATCCTCACAGATCTGGCCCTCCCTGGGGTACGGGGGATGGCCCCCGAAGGCTGTCCAGCCCATTGCCACGCCTGCCAAGCCGCCTGCCCCACCGGGGCCCTGGGGCCGGAGGGCTTCCAGCCAGCCAAATGCCTCTCTGCCCTCACCCAGGAGAAGGGGGCCCTGCCCCCAGAGGTGGTGGAGCAGATCAAGCACAGCCCCACAGTGTGGGGCTGCGACCTGTGCCAACAGGCCTGCCCCTTCAATCACTGCGCGGCCCTGAGCCCCCTGCCGGAGTTCCGGGAAAACCTGCTGCCCTCCCTCACTTTGGAGGAATTGGAGGGCCTGAGCAACCGGGCCTTTCGACGGAAATACGGAGACCGGGCCTTTGCCTGGCGGGGGATTGGGCCGCTGGTGCGGAATTTGGGGTGGTGGGAAGGGGGAGAGTAAAGCTTTCCTCCACCTGACATTTCCTGTTGACAGGTTCGGGTATTTTACGTACAAGGCAGAGTAAAAGGACCAAGTCTCTCCCTTCTGGGTAGACTTGGTCCTCTCTATATCTGCGTATAAAACTTAGGGGAATAAATCTGCATATGTGCCAGTACGGGAAGCAGTAAGAATCAGTTTCCCGTTGTCTATCGCATAAATCAAAAGCCAGTCTGGTAAAATATGACACTCGCGAAATCCAGTATAATTTCCAACTAATCCATGGTCACAGTGACGCATCGCAAGCGTCTTTTCTTGTAAAAGCTGAGTAAGCACTTCATCCAATAAGCGCATATCATACCCGCGTTTTTTCACGCGCTTATAGTCCCTGCGGAACTGATTGGTCGTGGCCAGCTTTAACAAGACTCTCTCTCCATTTCCGCGTCTAGTTCTTCAAAAAGGGCTTGCACAGAGGGGTAGTGCTTAACATGTCTCCGGCTTTCCATCATTGCCCTGGCCTCGGCCATAGCTGCTTCCGTCTCCGCATTGTACCGGGGCTGTTTCATCTCAAAGGGCAAGCCACCCTCCATAATGGATTTGCGAAGAAAAATGTTGATGGCATCTGAGATAGTAATCCCGAAACTGGAAAATAGTTCCTCGGCACTTGTTTTCGTTTCCGGATCGATTCGGACGTTGATATTTGCGGTCTTTGCCATGTGTGCCACCTCCCGTTTACCATAGTATATCCATTTGTGATGCAAATGTCAACACAATGTGTTTTTATTGCTCTTTCCGCTTCCGCACCAACTTCCCATTGGCATTCCGCGCCAACGCGTTGACGAAGCTAATCCCCCGAATCTTCTTAAACCCAGCGCACTGACTGTTATGAAACGCCATCAGCTCTTCCGCCAGCTCCGCCGTGGGGAGATGGCCCCGGGCCACCTTGACACTGGCCATAATCTTCTCCCCCAGCTCCCGGTCAGGGATGCCCTCCACCAGGCATTCCGCCACCGCCGGGTGCTGGCATAAGATACCTTCCAGCTCCACGGGGCTGACCCGGTAGCCCTTGCTCTTAATCATCCCGTCGCTGCGGCCGCGATAGAACAGGAACCCATCCTCGTCCTTTACCGCCAAGTCCCCGGTGTGGAAGAGCTTGCCGTCCCAGATCGCCTGGGTGCCCTCGGGATCATCCAGATACCCCATGGTGAGGCCCACGGGGCGTTTGCCGTCCTGGGCCAGGAGGACAATCTCCCCCTCCTCCCCCGGGGCGGCGAAGCTGCCGTCGTCCTTTAATAGCTCCACATGGTACTTGGGCAAAATCTTCCCCACGGAGCCCTTTTTCCGCCCCATGTTCTTGCTGTTGGCGGCGATGAGCCCCGCCTCTGACTGGGCATAGCCCTCATACAGCGGCTGCCCTGTCTGCCCCTCCACAATCTCTGCCAGGTCCGGGGGGAGCTTCTCCCCCCCCACGGCAAAGCAGGTGACGCTGGACAAGTCATAGCGGTCCATCCCCACGTCGGTGAGCATCCGGTACACCGTGGGCTGGGCCATCACCCCGGTGGCCCGGGCCTCCTGTAAAAATTCCAGTACCTGTTCTGCCGGGAAACGGTCGTAGTCATACACCAGCAGGGTGCCCAGGTGGAGCCATTGGCAATAAAACTTGGTCCCCGCCACCACCTCCCAGCCGCTGTCCCCGGTGGCGAAGTGGCGGCTGCCGTCGTGGGTGTCCTGCATGTAGGCGGCCCCACAG
Organism: uncultured Oscillospiraceae bacterium; assembly: GCA_910584805.1. Lineage (GTDB taxonomy): Bacteria > Bacillota > Clostridia > Oscillospirales > Oscillospiraceae > Evtepia. The sequence goes on along the minus strand of CAJUCB010000067.1, from coordinate 7,091 downwards.
TGGTTGGCCAGGAGATAGGCATGGTCGTGGAGCACCCCCTTGGGTTCCCCCGTAGTGCCGGAGGTGAAGTAGAGCAGGATGGGTTCCTCTGCCTGGGTCTCCACCCGTTCCATGGTCTCTGGCTGGCCTTGGAGGGCGGCGTGGAAGTCCTCAAAGCCCTCCCCGGCCCCCAGGGCAAAGCGCAGGGGGACCCCTGCCCGTTCCGCTGCCGCCAGGAGGGTTTGGTCACAGCCGCCGTCCCGGCAGCACAGCACGGCCTTGGCCTTGGCCTTGTGGAGCCGGTAATAGAAATCCTCCTCCGTGAGCCGGTAATACACCGGGGATAACACCAGCCCCAGCTTGTGGGCCGCCACCGCCGCCACCCAGAACTCCCAGTGGCTGCGCAGGGCGCACAACAGCACGTCCCCCTTGCGCAGCCCCCGGCGCTGGAACAGCATCGCCGCCTGGGTGCTCAGCCGGGCAACCTCCCCAAAGGTCAGGGTCCGGGACGCCCCCCGGTCGTTGCGCCAGACCATGGCGGGGCGGTCTGGGTACAGCGCCCCCAGCTGGTCCACCACGTCGTAGCCATAGTTGAAATTGCCGGCATAGGTATAGCGGTAACGCTCCAACCGCCCCAGCGGGTCGAAGTGCTCCTGAATGAATCTTGTAAAAAATGCCCCCATGTGGCACCTCCCTTTTGTGGTGTGTCCATTCAATGGTAATAAGGTAACAATATTGTAACAAGATTTTGATAGAATATCAAGCACGCCCCGCAAACCTGTGGAAAACTACCCCTCCCATCCCCCAAACCTACCTCACACGAGCGAAAAAGGTAATATTTTTTCCACATGTTCATAGTTTTTTTCTTTTTTCTTACGCGGAACCATGCTATAATAATCTGAATTGTGGAAAACTCCGTGCTTTTGCACGTGGATACGTTGAAAGGAAGAAACAACCATGGGTTTCTTAAACAAATTATTTGGCACCAATATGGCCAAGGAGATCAAGCGCCTTGAGCCGATCGTACAGAAAATTGAGGCCTTGGAGGAGAGCTACAAGGCCCTCACCGATGCCCAGCTCCAGGCCAAAACCCCGGAGCTGAAAGCCCGCTACCAGAAGGGCGAGAGCTTGGACCAGCTCCTCCCCGAGGCCTTTGCCACCTGCCGGGAGGCTGCCGACCGAGTCCTGGGCCTGCGGCCCTACCGGGTGCAGCTCATGGGCGGCATCATCCTCCACCAGGGCCGCATCGCGGAGATGAAAACCGGTGAAGGCAAGACCCTGGTGGCCACCCTCCCCGCCTACCTCAACGCCCTGTCCGGGGAAGGGGTACATATCGTCACCGTCAACGACTACCTGGCCAAGCGCGACAGCGACTGGATGGGCAAGGTCTACCGCTTCCTGGGCCTCACCGTAGGCCTGGTGATCCACGGCATCGACCCCAAGGGCAAGCAGGACGCCTACAACGCCGACATCACCTACGGCACCAACAACGAATTCGGCTTCGACTACCTCCGGGACAATATGGCCATCTATAAGGCCGAGCTGATGCAGCGGGGCCACACCTTCGCCATTGTGGACGAGGTGGACTCCATCCTCATCGACGAGGCCCGTACCCCCCTGATTATCTCCGGCATGGGGGACCAGTCCACCCAATTGTACACCCTGGCGGACAACTTCGCCGCCTCCCTCAAGGGCCTCACCGTGGCCACTGTGGACGACAAGGAGGAGGAGGACGAGGACATCGACGCGGACTACGTGGTCAACGAGAAGGCCCGGGCCGTCACCCTCACCGCCCGGGGCATCGCCAAGGCGGAAAAGACCTTCAACGTGGAAAACCTCTCCGACCCGGAGAACTCCACCCTCTCCCACCACATCAACCAGGCCATCCGGGCCCGGGGGCTGATGAAGCGGGACATCGACTATGTGGTCAAGGACGGCGAGGTCATCATTGTGGACGAGTTCACCGGCCGCCTCATGTACGGCCGCCGCTATAACGACGGCCTCCACCAGGCCATTGAGGCCAAGGAAAAGGTCACGGTGGCCCGGGAGTCCAAAACCCTGGCCACCATCACCTTCCAGAACTACTTCCGCCTGTACAAAAAACTCTCCGGTATGACCGGTACCGCCCGCACCGAGGAGGAGGAGTTCAACGCCACCTATCAGCTGGACATCGTGGAGGTCCCCACCAACCGGCCCCTGGCCCGGACGGACCACCCCGACGAGGTGTACAAAAACACCAAGGGCAAGTACAACGCCATCGTCCAACAGATTGCGGAATGCCACGAGAAGGGACAGCCGGTCCTGGCCGGTACCACCTCCATTGAGAAGTCCGAGATCCTCTCCAAGCTCCTCACCCGCCAGGGCATCAAGCACAATGTCTTGAACGCCAAGAACCACGAGAAGGAAGCGGAAATCGTGGCCCAGGCAGGCAAGTTCGGGGCCGTCACCGTGGCCACCAACATGGCCGGCCGTGGCACGGACATTATGCTGGGGGGCAACGCGGAGTATTTGGCCAAAAACGACCTGCGGAAAGCGGGCCTCACAGAGGAGCTCATTGCCGAGGCCACCGGCTTTGCCGAGACAGACAACCAGGAGATTTTGGACGCCCGGAAGCTGTTCTCCCAGGCGGAGGCCAAGTATAAGGAGCAGCTGGCCCCCGAGGCCGACAAGGTCCGGGAGGCCGGGGGCCTGTTCATCCTGGGCACCGAGCGCCACGAATCCCGCCGCATCGACAACCAGCTCCGGGGCCGTTCCGGCCGCCAGGGGGACCCCGGCGAGAGCCGCTTCTACCTGTCCATGGAGGACGACATCATGCGCCTGTTCGGCTCCGAGCGGATGCAGAACATCATGGAGACCCTCAAAATCGACGACGATACCCCCATCGACGCCAAGCTCCTCTCCGGGGCCATTGAGAACGCCCAGAAGAAGGTGGAGTCCAAGAACTTCCAGGCCCGGAAGAACACCCTGGAATACGACGACGTGATGAACGTCCAGCGTGAGGTCATCTACAAACAGCGCCGCCAGGTGCTGGACGGGGAGGACGTAGGCCCCTCTGTCCACAACATGATCCACCGCTGGATCGAATCCTCCATCCAGGGCCACCTGGGGGAGGCCAAGCACTTCACCGCCGAGAGCTTCCAGCCTGCCATTGAGCCCTTCCAAGGCCTCTTCTTCCCCGCCGAGGAAATGGCCCTCACCGACGGCCAGCTGCAAAGCTACAGCGCCCGCCAGCTCATCGAAAAGGTGCAGGAGGCCGCCATGGCCACCTACCAGGCCAAAGAGGACGCCCTGGGCGCCGAGCTCATGCGGGAGCTGGAACGGGTTATGATGCTCCGGGTGGTGGACGAATACTGGATGGACCACATCGACGCCATGGAGGAGCTGAAAAAAGGCATTGTCCTCCGGGCCTATGCCCAGACCAACCCTGTGGACGCCTACAAAAAAGAAGGCTTCGAGATGTTCGAGGGCATGATCCAGGCCATCCAGGAGGAGACCATCCGCCGGATCATCGCCGCCCGGGTCCAGACCGACGAGGTAAAGCGGGAGCGGGTGGCCAAAATCACCGGCCAGTCCAGCGGCAGCGACGAGAGCTTGAAGAAAGAGCCCGTGCGCAAAGCTATCAAAATCGGCCCCAACGACCCCTGCCCCTGTGGCAGCGGGAAGAAATACAAGAAGTGCTGCTACCTGAAAGATAAAGCGGCACAGTAATTAGGAGGACCCATGCCCTTTACCAAGCAAAGCGTCAACGATGTGGTGTTCCACACCGCCAACCCCTTCACCGAAGCCGGCGGCGTCGCCCACGGCTTCGCCGCCCGCCTGGGCGGCGTCAGCGCCCCCCCTTGGGACAGCCTGAACATCAGCCTTTCCCGGGGAGACAACCCCGCCGCCGTCCGGGAGAACTACCACAGGATGTGTACCGCCCTGGGCACAGATGTCAACAAGCTGGTGATGACCCACCAGGTCCATGAGGACTACATCCGCCCCGTAGGCCCCGGGGATATCCTCCCCGACCCCCTGGCCCCCATTGAGGTGGACGCCGACGGCCTCATCACCGATACCCCGGGGCTGTGCCTCACCATCTTTTACGCCGACTGTATACCGGTGCTGCTCTACGACCCCCAAAAGCGGGTGATCGCGGCGGTACACTCCGGCTGGCGGGGCACCGCCCTGGCCATTGCCCAAAAGGCGGCGGGGAAGATGGTGGCGGAGTACGGCTGCCGTCCAGGGGATATCCTGGCGGCCATCGGCCCCGGCATCGGGCCCTGCTGCTTCGAGACCCACGCCGACGTGCCCACCGCCCTCACCGCCCAGCTGGGCCAGGGGGCCGCCCCCTACATCATCCCCAAGGTGGAGCGGCCGGGCAAGTTCGCCGTGGACTTGAAGGGCATCATCCGCTGGGAGCTGCTGGAAGGGGGGCTCCGGGAGGAGAACATCTCCACCCTGCCCCTGTGTACCGCCTGCCACCCAGAGCTGTACTGGTCCCACCGGAAAATGGGGGAGCAGCGGGGCAACCACGCGGCTATGATCCAACTAAACTAGGAGGAGAGAAGCAATGGGCCGGATCCTTTCCAAGCTATGGCGATTGTTCTATAAGCTCTGGGGCTTTCTTTGCTACCTGTTCCCCAGCCGGCACGCCGGCACCCCATTGTATGCCCCCAAACACAACAACGAACCCCATTGACCCCAGACCCCGCAAGGAGGCGGATACCCCATGAGTAAAGCCAAGAAAAAGCGCAAAAGAAAGCAGCTTCGCTGGGAAGGGGGCCTGCAAGGCCCCGGCAATCCCCTGCTCTCCGCCACGGCCCTGCTGCTGGCAGGGGGCATGATCGCCGCCGGGGCGCAGGTGAGCAATGCCTACGCCCTGTGCTACGCCGCCAGTGTCCAAGGCCAGACCCTGGCCTACTTCCAGGAGGAGGGGACCTACCACCAGGCCCTGATCCAGGCCCAGGCCCAGGCCAAGGAGATTTTGGGGGAGCAGGCGGACAGCCATGGCTGGGACCAGGCTGTCACCCTGAGCACCACCCTGGCCCCCAAAAACCAGGTGGCGGAGGTCCATCAAGTCACCGACGCCCTGCTGGAAGCCATCCCCCAGCTGGAGCATGTGTACACCCTCCGGGTGGACGGGATGCTGGTGGGGGCGGCCAGAAGTGCCGACACCATTTATGAGGCCTTGAAGCAGGTGAAGGACGTGTACACCACGGCCAATAGCCTCTCCGTCCAGTTTGAAAACCAGCTGAGCCTGGCCTATGAGTACTTACCGGCGGATATGGAGACCTTGGAGACCGGGGAGCTGGTGTCCCGGCTGATCCAGGAGGCCCCCCGGCTCTTCCTCTACACCGCCCAGCCAGGGGATACCGTGGAGGAGCTCCTAGAGCGCTTCGCCATGACCAGCGAGCGCCTGCAGGAGCTGAACCCCGACCAGGTCCTGGGGGCCATCGACCTGAGCCCTGGGGAGGGCGGGGGCTTCGGCCTGCCGGAGGACTTGGAGCTCAGTGAGGACCAGCTGGCGGACCTGCGCCTGCTGCTGCTCAACGCCACAGGCACCCCCCTGGAACCGGGGACGGTGCTGACGGTGGAGCAGGTCTGCCCCCTGCTGGTGACCACCACCGTGGAGGAGCAGGCCATCACCCGGGACGCCACCCCGGAGCGCCTCTATGAGGACGACCCCACCATGTTCCGGGGCCAACAGCGTATCGTCCAGGAGGGCACCGCCGGAATGGAGACGGTGCTCACCCGCACCGTGCGCCGCTGCGGCGTGCCCCTGAGCAGCACGGACCTGAGCGCTGTGCGCCTGGGGGAGAGCACCCCCCTGATTGTGGCCATCGGCACCAAGCCCCTGCCGGAGGGCTGCCTGTTCCTCTGGCCTGTCCAGGGGCGGGTGTCCTCGGACTACGGCTACCGCTTTCTCTTCGGTGAAACCAACTTCCACCAGGGGGTGGACATCGCCGCCCCCATGGGCACCGCCATTGCCGCCGGGGCCGACGGCCAGGTGGTCTTTGCCGGGGAGCAGGGGAGCTATGGCAACCTGGTGATCCTCCGCCACGACAACGGCTTTTTCAGCTACTATGGCCACTGCTCCAAGCTGCTGGTCACCGTGGGACAGAGCGTCACCCAGGGGCAGATCATCGCCGCCGTGGGGTCCACCGGCCGTTCCACCGGCCCCCACTGCCACTTTGAGCTGCGCTATGACAACAGCCCCATTGACCCCCTGCTCTACCTCCCCGGGGAGAACAACGCCCCCGCCCGGACCCAGGTAGAGGAGGAGCTCCCGGAGGAGGACCCGGAAAACCCGGAGAACCCCGATGAGGGGGACCTCCCCCCGGAGGATGAGGGCCAGCAGCCCCCGGAGCAGCCCCTCCCGCCGGAGGACCCCAGTGTCCCGCCCCAGGAGCCCAAGCCGGAGGAGCCCCCGGCGCCGGAAGAGCCCGGCGGCGACGGCCCACCCCCGGAGGAGCCTCCGGCAGCCCCCGGCACCGGGACTGGCACCGGAGGGGGCAGCACCACGGAGTGAAGAAAAAACGGACCGGCGCCTCGGCGATCCGGTCCGTTTTTCAAAGCCTGGAAAGGAGAGAGGGATGGAGAAATCAAGAAAGAACAGACGGGTGCGGCCCGGCTATGTCCTGGCGGTGGCCCTGAACCTGGGGGTCACCGCCGTTGTCGGTTATTTGGCGGCTGGGGACGGCGGGGCGGCGGCGGATGCCCAAAAGCGCTTTGAAACCTGCGCCAAACGCTACCCCTACCCCAGCGACATCGCCGGGGAACGGGAGCTGATGGGGCTGGTGGGGGAGAAGTGGTAGGTTTGGCCGGGGCGTTTGCAGCCCTGCGGGGTTGGCCTTGGCTGTGCAGAAGGGCCCTGATGCAGGCTTGACAATTTCTCCCTGGGGACATACAATAGATTTACCTATGACCACCGCCGCCCCTGGGCGTTTGAAACTGACTGAATAAAGGATGAAGGACTATGGCTAAGGACAACAAAAAGAAAGTGGAACAGATCACCGACATGGAGCAGGACTTTGCCCAGTGGTACACCGACGTGTGCAAAAAGGCAGAGCTCATCGACTACTCCTCCATCAAGGGCATGTTCATCTACCGCCCCTATGGCTACGCCATCT